>JADGPE010000054.1 GCA_017882605.1 Thermoleophilia bacterium
GGAAGCCGGGACGGTCAACAAGTGGCTGAAGTCGGAGGGCGACACGGTCGCGAAGGGCGAGCCGCTCTTCGAGGTCGACACCGACAAGGTCACGCAGGAGGTCGAGTCCGACTTCGCCGGCGTGCTGTTGAAGATCGTGCTCGCCTCGGGCGAGGCCCCCGTCGGCCAGACGATCGCCTGGATCGGAGAGGCCGGAGAAGAGGTCAAGGCGGAGGCAGCCCCACAGCCCACGGCAGAGGCACCGAAAGCCGAGCGGGCTCCTCAGCCCGAAAAGGTGTCTGACACCGTGGTGTCAGACACCAACGGCGGCCGCGTCAAAGCCTCACCGCTCGCGCGCCGGATCGCGCGCGAGCGCGGGATCGACCTGCGCGCGCTGCAGGGCACCGGGCCCGAGGGCCGGATCATCGCCGAGGACGTCGAGCGTGGTCAGACTGCCGCGCCGGCCCCCGCTGTAGTCGCGGCCGGCGAGATCGAGTCCGTTCCTCTGACGTCGATCCGCAAGACGATCGCGCGCCGCCTCACCGCGGCCTGGGAGGCGCCGGTCTTCCAGCTCACGGTCAGCGCCGACATGACGCGTGCGAACGAGCTTGTTGCACGTGCGCGCGAGTTGAATCCGGACGTTCGCGTGACCGTCACCGACCTGCTCGCGAAGGTCTGTGCGCATGCGCTGATGCGCCACCGCGACGTGAACGTGCAGTACACCGAGGATGCGCTGTTGAAGTTCCCGACGGCCAACGTCGGAATAGCGGTCGCTGCGCCGCAAGGGCTGATCGTGCCCGTGATTCGCAGCGTCGAGCGCCTGACGCTCGCCGAGCTCGCGGCCGCCCGCGGCGAGCTCGTCGGCCGCGCGCGCGAGAGCAAGCTGACGACGCAGGATCTGGAGGACGGCACGTTCACCATCTCCAACCTCGGCATGTTCGGGATCGAGCAGTTCGTCGCAGTGCTCAACCCACCGCAGGCGGCGATCCTCGCCGTCGGCGCGACGATCGACACGCCGGTCGCGCGCGACGGCGCGGTCGAGGTGCGGCCGATGCTGAGCATGACGCTCACCGTCGACCATCGGGCCGTCGACGGTGCGGCGGGCGCGGACTTCCTGCGCACGGTCAAGCAGTTCGTGGAAGAGCCCGCTCTCGCACTGTGACCGCGCTTCGCGTGTGGTACTTCGTCCCCGAGTTCGATCTCGGACGTGACTTCTACAAACGCCTGCTCGGATTCGAGGAGACGTACGTGGACTGGGAAGACAAGTGGTCGAAGCTCGAACACGGGAGCATGCGCATCGCACTGAGCGAAGGTGAGCCGTCCGAGGCGGGCGTCGCGATGGTGGATGTCGACGACGTGCTCGCCGAGGCGGACAGGCTCCGCGGCGAGGGCGTCGAAGTGGGCACGGTGGTCGAGCTGGCCGGGCAGATGCGGATCGTCGACGTCTTCGACCCGTATGGAAACCGCATCCAGCTCGCGCAACATCTACCTGGCCCATGATCCGCAAAGGCTCGCCCGCCGACGTCCCGTTCATGCGCTCGATGCTTGCGCATGCGTACGCGTGGCGCGTGAATGCGCTCGAGGCCGAGATCCCGCTGACGCGCTACGTCGACAACTGGGGGCGTCCGGGTGACCTGGCGCTGATCGCGCACGAGACCGGCAACCGGGTCGGCGCGGCGTGGTTCAGGCTCTTTCCGGCCAGCGAACCGGGGTACGGGTTCGTCGACGAGCAGACGCCGGAGCTCTCGATCTCGGTCGTCCCCTCGCGGCGGCGCCACGGCGTGGGGCAGGAACTGCTCGACGCGCTGCTCCAGAAGGCGAAGACCGCGGGGCATGGGGCGGTCTCGTTGTCGGTGGAGAAGGACTCACCGGCGGTCGCCTTCTACGAACGCAACGGCTTCGAGCCCGCAGGCGAATCGGACGGCGGGCTCGTTATGAAGCGCATGCTGTGAGACCCCGGCTCGTCGGCATCAATCACGTGGCGCTGCAGGTGGACGACCTGGAGGCGGCGGTCGAGTTCTACTGTGCGCTGTTTCACCCGACGGCTGTCGACCGCAGCGAAGAAGACGCGGCGTTTCTGGAGATCGGCGACCAGTTCGTGGCGCTGTTCGAGCGCGGCTCGAGCGAAGGGGAACCGCATTTCGGGCTGGTGGTCGAGGACAAGGAAGCCGCGCGGCTTGTACTCGAGCAGGCGGGAGTGGAGATCGTGCCCGGCCATCGTCTCGACTTCCGCGACCCGTCGGGCAACCGGGTGCAGATCGTCCAGTACGACCAGATCCAGTTCACGAAGCCCGAGCGAATCCTCGACGGCATGGACCTGTCGCTCGGGAAGACCGACGCCGCCCTCGACGAGCTCCGGGAAAAGGGTCTGGCGGACTAGATCCCGCTCGTCTTGAAGCGCACGCTGTGACTCGGCTCGAACCTGGTTGCCGGCGAAGCCGGAACCAGGTTCGTGTCTTCGGCAGTTCGGCCCTCGTCGACATACGCGCGGAACGCCGCGGCGCTTCCGAACGCCTCGAGGATCGGGGAGGGATCGACGAACGAAAACGGCTCGCGCATGCCTATGAGCCCCGGATAGCTACTGAACGACCAGGTTTCAGGGTTCTTCGGGTTGAGCGCGATGTAGCGGGCCAGTTGGAGCAAGTGAGCCTCCGTCCGGATCTCGCGCCGGCTGAAGGGGCTGTCGAAGACATGGCCTCGGCGGCCGTACCGCTTGTTGAAGCGCGTCGCGTACCGTCGGTTTAGCTTGTGGATCGCGGTTGAGACGTCGAGGAACGTGCCGAATACGTGGTAGTGGGTCGGCATGAAGCAGAACTCGTGACAAACGAGGAGACCGTCGTCGACGAGCTCGGCCAGGATGCGAATGCCCGTGGCGTAGTCGCCACTGTCTTTGAAGATGCGCTCTTCGGCGATTGAGCGAGCCGTGACGTGGTGCATCACTCCAGCGTGCAGGACACCTTCGGCCGGCGCCAGGCGTGTGGACGAGTTGTCTCAGACTTGAACCTGGTTCCGCTGCGCGGAAACCAGGTTCACGCCGCGTCGAAACTGGTTGCCGGCGAAGCCGGAACCAGGTTCGTGTCCTAGACCTTCGCCGCGAGCCAGCGCTGGACGTCGGCGAGGAACGCCGGGTCGAGCGTGTGCGGGAGCGGGTACTCCTCGTAGAGCACTTCCGCGCCCAGGTCGAGCAGCTGGTCCCGCGTTGCCCGGCCGAACTCGACCGGGATCACCGGATCGAACGTGCCGTGACCGAGCGCCACCGGCGGCAGCGGCGGCGTCGCGTCCAGCGACCACCCCTCGACCACCGGGATGAACCCCGAGAAGCCGCAGATCGCGACCGGCCGCGGCCGCCCGGCGCCGAGCCCCAGCGCGAGCGCCATCACGCACCCCTGCGAGAACCCGCCCAGCACCACACGTGCGTGCGGCAGCGAGTCGAGCCACTCCGCCGCCTCCACGTACGACGCGGAGAACGTCGCAGGATCGGGATACCCGACCCGCGGCACGACGTACCAGTGGGCGCCGCCCGGCGGGAGCGACAGCGGACCGCGCGGGCAGTACCCGTCGAGGCGCCGCTCGGGGTCGAGCACGTCGAGCAGCGGGAAGAGATCGTGCTCGTCGGCGCCGCGCCCGTGGAAGAGCACGAGCGCGCCGGCCGCCTCGCCGGCCGCAGGACGCTCGCGGACGATCAAGCGGAGCGTTCCGCGCGCGGGTTCGGGAGGGGCGTGAGGATCCGCTCGACCTGGTCGCGGTACTGCTCGTAGTTCGGCGGCAGCGAGAGCGACTCGCCGAGCGTCTCGAACGGCTCGTCGGCGGTGAAGCCCGGCCCGATCGTCGCGATCTCGAACAGCACACCAGTCGGCTCGCGGAAGTAGATCGACTTGAAGTAGAAGCGGTCGATCACCGGCGTCGGATCCCCGCCGCCCTCGATCACCCTGGCGCGCCACGCCTCGTGCTCCTCCGGCCTCGACGCCCACGCGACGTGATGGACGGTGCCCGCAGCCTGCAGTCCGCGTTCGGCCGGCGGTGGGTCGTAGCGGTAGAACCCGCTGCGCGTGTCGCCTCGCGCCTCCCAGCCCGGCTCGAACCCGAGCGCTGCCAGCAACCGGTCGCTCCGCTCGGGCTGCGAGGCGTACGCGCGCACGCCGGCGAAGCCGCGAATGCGGTGCTGCTCCGGGATGTCGGGCGCGTTCGCGGTCAGCGGCGGCTCGCCCGAGTCGTCGACGACGAGCTCGAGCTTCAGCCCTTCGGGATCGTGGAAGACGAGCGCCCGGTCGTCGATCACGCCGCCGACGCGCGTCCGCCAGAACTCGAGCGATTCCTCGGAGCCGACCCGGAACGAGACGAGGTGCACCATTCCGTCGCCGGCGCGGCCGCGTGGCGATCCGGGGTACTCGAAGAACGTGATGTCGGCGCCGGACGAGCCGCGCTCATCGGCGTAAAAGAGGTGGTAGACGGTCGGGTCGTCCTGGTTGACCGTCTTCTTGACCAGGCGCAGCCCGAGCTCGCCCGCGTAGAACCGCACGTTTCCGGGCGCGTCGCCCGTGATGCAGGTGACATGGTGGACGCCTTGGAGCTTCATCGTTCGTAGCATGCCGGAATGCGCGCGGCGGTCATCCACGGAGGCGCTCTCCGGCTCGAGGTGCGGCCGGACCCGGTGCCGCAAGCAGGCGAGATCCTGCTCCGCGTCCGCGCGAGCGGCGTGAACGGCGCCGACGTGCTGCAGCGCGCCGGAAGGTACCCGCCGCCGCCCGGCGCGCCCGTCGACATCCCCGGGCTCGAATGCGCCGGTGAGACGGAAGCAGGCGAGCGTCGGATGGCGCTGCTGCCCGGCGGCGGCCACGCCGAGCTCGTCACCGTGCACGAATCGCACACGCTCCCGGTCCCGGAGCACGTCACCTGGCCGGAAGCAGGCGGCTTCGTCGAGGCGTTCGCGACCGCGCACGACGCGCTCTTCACCCAGGCGCAGCTCCAGCCCGGCGAGCGGCTGCTCGTGAACGGTGCAGCAGGCGGGGTCGGGGTCGCGGCGGTCCAGCTCGGCGTCGCCGCCGGCGCGCACGTCACCGGCACCGCGCGTCACCATCAAGCCGAGTTGGAGTCGCTCGGCGCAGAGCCGGCCCCGAGCGGCGAGTACGACGTGATCCTCGAGCTCGTCGGCGGCCCCAACCTGCAGGCGAACCTCGAACGGCTGGCGCCCAAGGGGCGGATCGCCGTGATCGGCACCGGCGCAGGCGCTCGGGCGGAGATCGATTTCCGCCTGCTGATGGCCAAGCGCGGCCGCATCCACGGCTCGACGCTGCGCTCGCGCTCCCGCGAGGAGAAGGCCGACGTGATCCGCCGCCTGCGCGAGGAGGTGCTCCCGCTGCTCGCGGACGGGCGCGTCAAGGTGCCGGTCGAGGAGACGTTTCCGCTCGACCGGGCCGAGGAGGCCTACGACCGCTTCGCCGCGGGCGGCAAGTTCGGCAAGATCGTCATCGTCTTGTAGGGGGTCGGTACGATCGCTCCATGGATGTCGATATCGCAGTTTTGGGCGGTGGCCCGGGTGGCTACACCGCAGCGATCCGCGCCGCCCAGCTGGGCGCGAAGGTCGCGTGCATCGAGAAGGAGCCCGAGCTCGGCGGCACGTGCCTGCGCGTCGGGTGCATCCCGACCAAGGCCTGGGTTCAGACCGCGCATTTCCTGCATCAGGCGAACGACACGTTCGCGAAGCTCGGGGTCAAGGTCGACCAGCCAGAACTCGACTTCGTGGCCGCCAACGAGTGGAAGGCCGGCGTCGTCAAGCAGATGACCGGCGGCGTCGCAAGCCTCCTGAAGGCGAACGGGGTCGAGTGGGTGAAGGGCGTGGGCAAGTTCAAGGACGCGAACACGATCGCGGTCGAAGGCGGGGAGGACGTCAGCTTCAAGTCGGCCATCGTCGCGACGGGCTCGTTTCCCCTGCGCCCGCCGATCCCGGGCCTCGAGTCGGACCTCTGCGTCGACTCGACCGGTCTCCTGGCGCAGACCGAGGTCCCGAAGCGCCTCGTGATCCTCGGCGGCGGGATCATCGGCGCCGAGTTCGCATCGATCTTCAACCGCTTCGGTTCCGAGGTGACGATCATCGAGATGCTCGACACGCTGATCCCTCAGGAGGACGCGGATGCGGCCAAGGAGCTCGCGAAGGCATTCGGAAAGCGCGGCATCGCCCTGCAGCTCGGCAAGCAGTGCACGAAGGTCGAGCAGATGGGCAACGCGCTCACCGTGTCGTTCGGCGACGGCGAGACGGTCGACTGCGACCTGATGCTCGTGTCCGTCGGTCGCGCCCCGCTCGTCGAGGACGTCGGCCTCGAGGCCGCCGGCGTCGAATTCGACCGGCGCAAGGGCATCGCCACCGACGAGCACCGCCGCACGAGCGTGCCGCACATCTATGCGGTCGGCGACTGCGCCGGGTACTGGCAGCTTGCGCATACGGCGTTCCGCGAAGGCGAGGTCGCCGCCGAGAACGCGATGGGCCACGAGGCGATCGTCGACAACCGCGCGGTGCCGCGCCCGATCTACACCGATCCGGAGATCGCCGGGGTCGGCCTGACCGAGGCGCAGGCACGCGAGCAGTACGGCGACGACGTCGCCGTCGGCGTGTTCCCGTGGCAGGCGAACGCCCGAGCGGTGATGCAGGCCGAGACGGTCGGTTGGGTGAAGTCGATCCACGAGACGCGCTACGGCGAGCTGCTCGGGATGGTCATGGTCGGCCCGCACGTGACCGATCTGATCGAGGCCGGCACGGTCGCGATCGACGCGGAGTCGACGGTCGAGACGGTCGCCGACGGCATGGCCGCGCATCCGACGCTCTCCGAGGCGATCAAGGAAGCCGGCCTCGTCGCGCTCGGCCGCGCGATCCACCTGCCGAACAAGAAGAAGGCGGCGGCGAAGGCTTAGGCGCTCGGGGAACCTGGTTGCCGGCGTAGCCGGAACCAGGTTCCCGTCTTCGACGGCACGCATCAGACACGAACCTGGTTCCGCTGCGCGGCGAGAACCACGTTCCCGTCTTCGACGGCACGCATCAGACACGAACCTGGTTCCGCTGCGCGGCAACCAGGTTCGCGACGACGGTCGGTGAGACCTAACTCGTCCGAGGGACGGTCGTCCCCGGCAACTTGACCAAGGTAGGACCTGTCCTATCCCTACGGGTGTGTTTGGGCGCTGTGAGGCCCCTACGGTGATGCGAAAGCGGTTTCCACTTCATCGGAATCCCGCGAAGTAGCGGCGCAGGTCGGATCGAGTTCCGGCCGGCAAACAATCCAAGGAGGACAGGAAATGTTCGATGCGATCAACCGCGTCATCGTGCGCGCTTACGTCGGCTTCAAGCGTGAAGAGGGGCAGACGTTCGTTGAGTACTCGCTGATCGGCGTGCTCGTTGCCGTGGCGCTCGTTCTCGCTCTCGGCACGTTCAAGGGCCAGATTGCTGATGCCCTGACCAAGATGGGCGCAAGCCTTTAACACCAACTCGACTCGGTGGCGGCAGGTGACCCTCTCGGTGATCACCTGCCGCCGACCCGGAGGAGCATTGTGATGACAAGAAGGATCAGGAAAAACGAAGACGGCCAGGCGCTCGTGGAATTCGCGCTCCTGGCGCCGATTCTGTTTCTGATCCTGTTCGGGATCATCCAGTTCGGGGTCGCGTTCAAGCACTCGATCGCGCTCACGGACGCGGTTCGGACCGGAGCCCGCAAGGCGACCGTCAGCCGCAGCCTGGGCGATCCCGTTGGCGCCACCAAGACCGCCGTGGTCGCGGCTGCAAGCGATCTCGACTCGTCGAAGCTCAACGTGACCGTGACGGCGCCGCCCTGGCAGCCGGGCGCCACCGTGACCGTCACTGCGACCTATCCATACACGATCAACATTCTCGGCATTGTCGTCGCCTCGGGCGACCTGCACAGCTCGACGACCGAGCGTGTCGAGTACTAGCGACAGGGGACCCAGATGCTTGACATCTCATACAGAGTCAGGAACTTGATCATCGCCGGCGTGCTCGCCGCTTGTGCGGTCGCGCTGATGTTCATGTACGCCTCGCACGCGAAGAAGTCGTCGACCGCCACGTCGGCGGGGGACATCCAGGTCTTCGTCGCGAGCCGTGACATTCCGATCGGCACGACCGGTGCCAAGGTGACGAGCGGCACGTGGTTCGTCACGCGCAAGCTGCCGGCGAACAGCGTCGCCTCCGGCGCGATCACGAACCCGACGCAGCTCACGAACGAGGTTGCGATCCAGCCGACCTACGCGGGCGAGCAGATCGTCGCGCGCCGCTTCGGCACCGCACAGCAGGAGGGACTGCTGTCCGATCTGAAGGGAGTCTCGCGCGTGATGGAGCTCCCCGGTGACGCGCACCAGTTGCTCGCGGGCACCCTCAAGCAGGGCAACCGGGTCGACGTCGTCGGCAACGTGGCTCTGCCGGAAGGCGGCCAGCTGCACTCCACGGTCGTCGCGCTGCGGGACCTGCTCGTCGTAAAGGCGCCGTCGTCTTCGTCGGGGAGCGCGACCACCGACAACCTGTCGGTCGAGCTTCAGCTGACCGGTGAGCAGGCCCAGCGCCTCTACTGGCTGCAGAAGAACGGCGACTGGACGCTTCTGCTTCGTCCGTCCACCCACGCTGCCGACCAGCGCTCTGCGCCGGCGTCGGCTACAGCGATCGTAGGGGCATCCAGTGGCCGCTGATCGCCGCCTGCACGTCGCGCTCGCCGGTGACGGCGAGGCAGCGACGACGCTCCGGTCGGCGCTCACGGCCACGGATGCCTTCGAGCTCACAGAGCTCGCGGGTCGCGGCCAGTCGGAGCCGCTGGACGTCGCTGTGCTCGTGCACGAGGGAACCTCGGAGCCCCATGAGGAGCTGGCGCGCCTGCGCGAGCACACGGGCGCCCCCGTCGTCCTCGCGACGACCACGCCCTCCAGCGGCCTCGTCCGCTGGGCGCTCGACGCCGGCGTCGCGGATGTGCTCTGGCTGCCGGCCTCGGAGGAGAGTGTGCTCTTCGTGGTCGAGAAGGCGGCGCAGACCGCACGCCAGCTCGAGCCCGGCTCGGGCGAAGGCCGCGTCGTCACCGTGTTCTCGCCGAAGGGCGGCTCCGGCAAGTCCGTTGTCTCGACGAACTTCGCGGTCGCTGCGGCAACGCACGCGGGCACGAAGACCCTGTTGATCGACCTCGACCTGCAGTTCGGCGACGCCGCGATCATGCTCGGGCTCGCGCCCGACAACACCGTTCGCGAGCTGCTCGGCACCCCGGCCGCACTGGACGGCGAGAAGCTCGGCGTGTACACCGAGCGGCATTCGTCCGGCGTCGACGTCCTGCCGGCTCCGATGAGCCCGGAGGATGCCGAGCTCGTCGGCGAGGAGGCCATTCGGTCGCTGCTCCGGGTCGCGAGGGAATCCTACGATCTCGTTGTCGTCGACACCGCGCCGTTCTTCTACGGCCCGATGCTCGCGACGCTCGACCAGACCGACGAGCTCCTGCTTCTCTGCAACCCCGACGTGCCGACGTTGAAGAACGTCCGGCTGACGCTGAAGACGCTCGAGCTCTTGTCGTTCCCCGAAGATCGCCTGCGCATCGTGCTCAACCGCGCGAGCGCGAACCTGATGGACCGCGGGGACGTCGAAGCGGCGCTCGACCGCAAGGTGGACTGGGTGCTGCCGCTGGATCCGACCGTGCCGATCGCTGTGAACGGAGCGACACCGGCGGTTCTCTCGCGGCCCGACGCACCGTTCGGTATCGCGATGTTGGAGCTCGTCCGTGCAACTGTCGGCGGCGATTGGGCCGGCGGCAAGCAGCACAACCGGGCGGCGCGCCTCTTCAGCTTTGGGAGGAATTGAACATGTCCTTGCAGCAACGCATCAACGGCACAGACGGCCTCGACGAGCCGGCCGCCCTTCAACCTCGGATCGGCAGCGGCAACGACCGCCCGATCGACCGCTTCGCGGAGCTGCGCTCGTCGCTCCACGACGTGTGTGTCGCAAAGATCGGGCCGGAGCTTCAGAGCCTGAGCTCGTCCCCGGACGAGCTGCGCGGTCGCGTGCAGACCGTTGTCGAGGCCGAGCTCGATCGCCGCTCGGAGCGGTTCACCGCCGAGGAGCGTCAGCGGGTCGTCGACGACGTGATCGACGAGGTGCTCGGCTACGGGCCGATCGACCCCTTCCTGCGCGACGACGAGATCACCGAAGTGATGGTGAACGGCCACGACCAGGTGTTCGTGGAGCGCGCCGGCGTCCTGTACGAGACCGACGCATGCTTCGCGAACGACCAGCATCTGATGCGCGTGATCGAGCGCATTGTCGCTGGCGTCGGACGCCGCGTCGACGAAGCCTCGCCGATGGTCGACGCCCGCCTGCCCGACGGCTCGCGCGTGAACGTGATCGTGCCGCCGCTCGCACTGAAGGGCCCGATCCTGACCATCCGCAAGTTCTCGGCCGACGCACTGACGGCCGACGACCTGATCGATCTCGACTCACTCAGCCCGGAGCTCGTCGACGTGCTCGAAGGCTGCGTTCGCGGCAAGCTCAACGTCCTGATCTCGGGCGGCACCGGCGTCGGCAAGACGACGCTCCTGAACGTGCTCTCGAGCTTCATCCCGGACTCGGAGCGGATCCTCACGATCGAGGACGCGGCCGAGCTCCAGCTGCACCAGGAGCACGTGGTCTCGCTCGAGTCGCGGCCGCCGAACATCGAGGGGCAGGGCGAGATTCGGATCCGCGACCTCGTCCGGAACGCGCTGCGCATGCGGCCCGACCGCATCATCGTCGGCGAGGTCCGCGGCCCCGAGACGGTCGACATGCTCCAGGCGATGAACACGGGCCACGAGGGCTCGCTGACGACGATCCACGCGAACTCGCCGCGCGATGCGCTGGCCCGGCTCGAGGTGCTCGTCCTGACCGCGGGGGTCGATCTCCCGTTGCGGGCGATCCGCGAGCAGATCGCGAGCGCATTCGACGTCGTCATCCAGATCTCCCGGCAAGTCGACGGCAGCCGTGTCGTCACGCACGTGACGGAGGTCCTGCGGATGGAGTCGGACGTGATCACGATCCAGGATCTGTTCCTGGCCAAGCCGGGCAGCGGGGCTGCGCGCCCCACCGGGATCCGGCCGCACTTCGCCGACAAGCTGGCAGCTTATGGCGTGACGCTGCCGGTCGACGCGTTCAACCCGGGTGAGCCGCGGCTCGCCGCGGCGGGTGGCCGGAGGGTGTCATGACCCGCGTGCTCATCGGCATGCTCTTCTCAGGCATCGTCGCTTCGCTCATCTTCTACGCGGTGCGGCTCGTGCTTGCGACCCGCCGGCGCGAGAACGTTCGCCGTCAGCTCAATCCGTACCTGGCCGAGGCCGAGCTCTCGCGCACGTCGCATCCTGCGGGCGTCCTCATGCTGGAGCGTCTCGGCGCCCGCGTCGGACGGCTGCTGACACAGATGGGGGCGCACGACGGTGTGCAGCTGCACATCGACCGTGCCGGCATCGACGCCCGCGCCGGAGCGTTCGTGTGCCTCGACGCACTGATCGGGTTCGGCTCGTTCGTGCTGCTGCTCGACGCGAAAGGCATCGTGCCCGCGTTGTTGGGCGGCGCGATCGCGACGGTCGCTCCCTGGATCGTCCTGCACGTGCTCGCGCTGAGGCGCTCACGGGCATTCGAGCGCCAGCTGCCCGAGATCCTCGACACGCTTGCGGCCTCGCTCAGGGCGGGCCACGGATTCGACCACGGTCTCAAGAGCGTCGCATCCGACGTCGGCGAGCCTGCTGGACGCGAGTTCAAGCGGGTCGTGGCCGAGGTTCACCTGGGCCGGTCGCTCGAAGACGCGCTGGCCGAGCTCGGCCGCCGGATCAGGTCGGCCGACTTCCAGTTCGTCCTGGACGCGATCGCGATCCAGCGGCAGGTCGGCGGCAGCCTGGCCGAGCTCTTCGAGCTCGTCGCGCAGACCGTCCGCTCGCGGGAGCAGTTCCGCCGCAACCTGCGCGCGATCACCGGTCAGGTTCGCATCTCGGCGAACGTGCTGACCGGACTGCCGATCGTCGCGGCCGTCCTGCTGACACTTCTGAACCCCGACTACATGAGCCCCCTCTGGCACTCCTCGAGCGGGCACATCCTGGCGATCGTCGCCCTGTCCATGATCCTCTGCGGCTCGTTCGTGCTGCGGCGGGTCGGCGCGGTGAGGTGGTAGCGGTGCTGCTCCTCGTCCTAGCTGCTCTGACGCTCTCGGCGTCGATCTTCGTCGCTTCGAGCGCGGTCACCGCGTCGGCCCGGCGCCGGCACTCCGCGGTCGCGGTCGTCCGCAGGTGGTCTGCTGCGTCCGGTGCGCTCCGCGGCGACACCTCCCGGTCGGGCGACGAGACACGGCTCGTCCAGAGGATCGGGCACCGTCTCATCTCGGAGAAGCTCGCAGACAGCCTGCCTCAGCGGCTCGCTTCTGCCGGTCTCGCCGGGCGCGTGACGGCGCAGACCTATGTCGTGTACCGGCTCCTGCTCGTCGCGGCCGGTGTCTTCGCCGCGCTGCTGATCGCCCAGGCGGGCGGCGAGCCGGCCGGTGCGACGATGCTGCTCGCGGGCGCCTTCGGCCTCGTCGGCTTCCTCATTCCGAGGCTGTTGCTCAGCCGCCGAACGGCAGTCCGCCGTGCGGCGATCAGCGACGCCCTGCCGGACGCACTCGATCTGCTCGCGGTGACCGTCGAGGCCGGGCTCGGGCTCTACGGTGCGATCGCACGGCTGGTCGAGTGCACGAGTGGCCCGCTCGCCGATGAGTTCGCGCTCGTCCTGACGGAGCTCCGCGTCGGCGAGAGCAGTGAGCGGGCGCTCAAGCGCATGGCGAGCCGGCTCGACACGGCGGAGGTCACCTCCTTCGTGCGGTCGCTGCTGCAGGGTGAGCAGCTCGGGCTCTCGCTCGGCCAGACGCTGCGCAACCTCGCAGACGACTCTCGCCGCCGCCGCCGCTCGCTGGCCGAAGAGGCAGCGGCCAAGGCGCCGATCAAGATGCTGTTCCCGGCAGCGTTGTTCATCTTCCCGGCGCTGTTCATGGTCATCCTCGGCCCCGCCGTCCTGGAGCTCGGGAAGTACCTGTGATGCGTGCCGCGCGTCGTCGCATGGGCTCGGAGGACGGTCAGGCGCTGATCATCATCGTCCTGTTCCTGATCGTCCTGCTCGGCTTCTGTGCGCTCTGCCTCGACGTCGGCCACGCCTACCTGGCCCAGCGGCGCCTGCAGTCGTCGGTCGACGCGGCCGCGCTCGCAGGCGCCCAGGAGCTGCCGGACGTCGCCGGCGCGACGACGTGGGCGAACAACTACGGCTCGGGCGGCAACAACAACCCGGACGGCCTCGACAGCGTGACGATGACGGTCTCGACGAGGTGCATCGCCTCGATTCCCGGCTGCTCACCGGCGAACGCCGTCGTCGTCAAGGAGACGGGAGTCATCAAGACGAGCTTCGCCAAGCTCTTCGGCGTGCCCAACTTCACCGTCCACGCTTCTGCGACCGCGTGCTCGCCGTGCGGCGAGAAGCCGCTCGACGTGATGCTCGTGCTCGACCGCACGGGCTCGATGTGCACCGACTCCGCGGGCAACCCCGACCCGGCGTGCAATGACATGGAGAACGCGCGCAACGGGATGAAGACGTTCCTCAGCTTCATGAACCCGACCCTCGACCATGTCGGGCTCGCGGTGCTGCCGCCCGCGACCAGCCTCGCGACGAAATGCTCGAAGCCACCGAATACCGCGAGTTACGACGACCCTGCGGCTCCATACCTGCTCGTGCCGCTCTCGAGCGACTACAAGACGGGCAACAGCCTGAACCCGGCATCCAACCTCGTCTCGACGATCGATTGCGTCAAGGCGAACGGGAACACGGCGTACGCGAACGCGATCGACGCGGCTCAGGCGGAGATCGTCAAGGATGGCCGGCCGGGAACGCAGAAGGTGATCGTCTTCCTCTCGGACGGCGCTGCGAACACGGGGCCGCTGTACTACCCGGCGTCGTCGCCGTACCTCCTGACGCCGTGCCACCAGGGCATCACGTCGGCGCAGACTGCGACTGCAGCCGGTTCGACCGTCTACTCGATCGGCTACGACGTCGGGCACGACATCTGCAAGGGCGAGAACAAGGCGACGCAGGCCAGAAGCAACGAGTCGCCTGCGATCACCGCGCTGCAGGCGCTGCAGGGGATCGCGAGCACTTCCTCGCAGTTCTACAACCAGCCGGATGCGGCGCAGCTGAACACGATCTTCGCCGAGATCGCGAACGACATCCTGCACGGCGCCTCGCGGCTCGTCGACGACAACGCCTCGTAGCTCAGGCGGTCTGCGGCTCGGCGACGACCGCGTGCACGCCCGGCACGACGGCGACGACGAGGTTGGTGACGACCGCGACGACGGCTGCACCGAGGAGGGTGGCCGAGAAGCCGAGGTGCTGGGCGATCGGCCCGAACGCGAGCATGCCGATCGGCATGAAGACGAACGAGACGAGGATGTCGTAGGAGCGGACGCGCGCGAAGACACTCTCCGGGATGTTCCGCTGCAG
>JADGPE010000017.1 GCA_017882605.1 Thermoleophilia bacterium
TGCACCGTGGCGAGGACGTACTCGGGATGGATGTCGGTCTTCATTGCCGGGCCAGGATAGCAGCGGCGGTTTCCCTGGCGACGTTGCCGCCCGAGACCAGGAGCACCGGTCGCTCGGCTTCGATCTTGCCGGCGAGCCAGGCCGCGCTGGCCGCTGCGCCGGCCGGTTCGCAGGCCAGCTTGGCGCGCGCGTAGAGGAAGCGAAACGCCTCTTCGATCTCCTCCTCGGTGACGAGGACCCGCTCCAGGTTCTTCGTGATCTCGAGCGGCAGCCGTCCGGCGAACGGCGCGTTCAGGCCGTCTGCGATCGAGGTCGGAGTGACGTGAGTCGGCTCGCCGTGTTCGAGACCGGTGTGCAGCGCCGTGCTCGTCTCCGGCTCAACGGCGATCACGCGCATGCTCGCGCCGACGGCGACCTGGATGCCGGAGATGAGGCCGCCGCCCCCCACGGGGACGACGATCGCGTCGGCATCCGGTGCGTCCTCTTCGATCTCGAGCCCGACCGTGCCGGCGCCCGCAAGCACGAGCGGATCGTCGAACGGGTGCACAAGCGTCCGTCCTGTCTCCTCGATCAACGCGTCCAGGCGGGCAAACGCGTCACCTGGCCCCGTCGCCTCGAGGTCGACCGTCGCGCCGTAGCTGCGCGTTGCGGTGATCTTCTGCTCGGAGGCGCCTTGCCACATCACGACGAGCGCGTCGATGCCTTCGGCCGCGGCGGCGTAGGCGGTCGCCTGGGCGTGGTTGCCGGCGCTGATCGCGATCACGCCGCGTCCCTTCTCCGCTGAGGTGAGGCTGCTGATCTTGTTCAGCGCGCCGCGAGCCTTGAACGAGCCCGTGCGCTGGAACAGCTCGCACTTGAGGCGTGCGTTGAGCGTGCGGCTCGAGAGGAGCGGCGTTCGGGGCAGGCGGCTGCCGATCGTCGCGCGCGCGCGCTCGACGTCGTCACGAGTCGGGGTCACGACCGAACCGTAATCGGCCGGACGGCGAATCAGCGCCGTCAACCAGCTAGATGGGGGTTTTCCGTTGAAGAATCTGAAGACGTCACTCGTCCTGCTCGCCGTCCTGGCTCTGGCCGTGGCGGCAGTCGCCTCAGGGGCGTTGAACCGCCCGGCCCAGACCGGGCACGGGTCGATGGCGGGGATGAACATGACGATGTCGCATTCGTCCGGCACCGCCTCGTCGAAGGCGGTTCAGCTTCGCGTCACGTTGAACGAGCTGCTCGGCGAGCATGCGATTCTCGCGATCCAGGCAACCCAGCGCGGCCTCGTCGGAGGCAAGGACTTCCCGGCGATCGCGAAGCAGCTCGACGCGAACAGCGTCGCGATCTCGAAGGCGATCGCGTCGATGTACGGCGCCGCGGCCGGCAAGCAGTTCCTGAACGGCAAGAACCTGTGGCGCGACCACATCAACGACTTCGTCGCCTACACAGTCGCAACCGCCAAGCACGACAAGGCCGGCCAGAAGAAGGCCGTCAACGACCTGATGACCTACATCCAGGTGCAGGCCGCATTCTTCGCCAAGGCAACCGGGCTGCCGAAGCAGGCACTCGTCAACGACCTCACCGCACACGTCCTCCAGCTCAAGGGCCAGCTGGACGCGTATGCCGCCGGGAACTACGCGCAGGCCTACACACTCACGAACGCGGCGTACGAGCACATGGGCATGACAGCCGACGTGCTGGCGGGCGCGATCGCGAAGCAGAAGGGCCTCGGCCCGATCTCGAGTCGGAAGGCGGATCTTCAGGTCGCGCTCGACCGGCTGCTCGGAGAGCACGCGCTGCTCGCGACGTGGGCAACGCAGGCCGGCCTGATCGGCGGGAAGAACTTCCCGGCGCTCGCCAAGGCGCTCGACAACAACTCGGTTGCGATCTCCAAGGCGATCGGCTCCCTCTACGGTGCCGCGGCGGGAAAGACGTTCCTGAACGGCAAGAACCTGTGGCGCGACCACATCAACGACTTCGTCGCCTACACAGTCGCCACTGCGAAGCACGACAAGGCCGGCCAGAAGAAGGCCGTCAACGACCTGATGAGCTACATCCAGGTGCAGGCCGCGTTCTTCGCCAAGGCGACCGGGCTGCCGAAGCAGGTACTCGTCAACGACCTCACCGCACACGTCCTGCAGCTCAAGGGCGCGCTCGACGAGTACGACGCGAACCAGTACGCGAAGACGTTCACGCTCGTGCACGGCGCGTATCAGCACATGTTCATGACCGGTGCCGCGCTGGCCGGCGGCATCGCGAGCCAGAAGGGGCTCAAGTAGCGGCCGCGCGCTGGCGCACGGCTTCGAAGAGCAATACAGCGGCGGCGGTGCTCGCGTTCAGCGAGTCCGCCGCCGTACCTCTCATCGGGATCACGACCTCGACGTCCGCGAGCGCACGCCACGTGTGGTCGAGCCCCGCGTCCTCGGAGCCGATCAGGAACGCGGTCGGGACGGTGTAGTCGACCGCGGTGTGGGCTCGAGTCGTGTCGAGCACGGCGGCGATCTTGTTGTGCTGTAGCGCGGCGACGTCGGTCTGGATCGCTTCGACGATCGGGAGGGTGAAGACGGCGCCGGTCGACGCACGGATCGCGTTCGGGTTCCACGGATCGAAGTTCGGACCGGCGACGAGCAACGCGTCGACGCCTGCGGCGTCCGCTGTTCGCGCCATCGCGCCGAGGTTGCCCGGCTTCTCGATGTTGACGGCGACGAGCACGAGGGTCGCGTCCTCGGGCAGTGCTCGCTGCGGGGTCTCGAAGACGCCGAGCAGCCCTTCCGGCTCGGCTCGGTAGGCCATCTTGGCGAGAACGCGCGCGCTGACCTCCTCGGCGCCCGGCCGCGTCCACTCCGGGAGCAACTCGGGCGCGACGTAGATCGCACGGGGCGCAAGCCCGGCCGCGAGCGCGCGTTCGACCTCCCGGACGCCTTCGGCGATCAACAACCCGTCCCGCCGCCGCTCCCGCGACTTCCGCAGCCGCAGAACGTCCTTGACGCGAGGATTGTCAGCGGAGGTGATCACGACCTGCCGAATCTAGCCACGTCTGGTGTCAGACACCGACAAGAGAGGGTGAAAAGAGCGAGTCGAGAGTCAAACGGGACGATGCGCGTGCGCGCTCGTTCGCCTACCGTCGCTGCGCATGGGATATCCACTACGCGAGGAGCTCCCCGGGGCGTACTACCACGTCGGAACGCGCGGGAACAACCAACGTGACATCTTCACGCACGCCCGCTCCTACGAGCTGTTCCTGCTCATCTTTGGAGCCCAGGTGAAGGCGTTCGGCTGGGAGGTCGTCGCTTATTGCCTGATGAGGAACCACTACCACCTCGTCATGCGGATCTGCGAGCGCGGCCTGTCGCGGGGAATGCAGAAGCTCAACGGCGGCTACGCGCGCGCATTCAATGGTCGCGAGGGCCGGCGGGACCACCTCTTCGGCCGACGGTTCTGGAGCCGCGAGATCGAAGACGAAGCCGACCTCCTGGTGACGTGTCGGTACGTCCATCTGAACCCGACACGTTCATTCGGCGTGCTGCCGGAACACTGGCAGTGGAGCGGGCATCGAGTCGCAGTCGGGCTGGACACGCCGCGGCCATTCCACAGCCCGGACGCGCTCTGGATGCTCCTCCACCCCGAGCCTCGGCAAGCGATGGATTCGTACGGGTCTTTCGTCGACGAGGCGCTGTTAGCCATGTCCGGTGTCTGACACCGTGAACCCGGGCGCGCGAGAGAGTTACGTGAGCGTGTACTCGGGGCCGCTACCGCCTTCCGGTGGCGTCAGGCGGCCGCCCTTCGCTGTGATGGCGCCGCATTGCACACAGTTGGACGGCGCGAGCTTCACCTCGACCGTGCCGTCGCCGTCGGCCTCGCCGACCTCGTACACGTGCGCAGGGCACATCCTCGCCCACAGCTCGGCCACCTCCCGCGGCACCTTCGTCTGCACGCGGATGTGATTCGGCTGGTCGTCGCGCGTGCGGTTGCCGGACGCGAACACGCTCGACAGCTTGTCGAACGTCAACACACCGTCCGGAGCCGGATACGACGTCGCGCGGTCCGTGACGATCAGCGACTGCTCGGCATCGCGCTCCGTCTCCAGATCGCCCGGCGGGAATCTCCCCTTCGTGGCCGTCATCGCACCTGCGAGCGCACCGCCGGCGTAGAAGCCGCGGCCGAACGCCTGGCGCATGTTCCGCACCTCTCTCAGGTCACTCCAGATGAACGACTCGCGCACCGACTCGTCATACGAGCGGAGCGCATCACGAGCAGACGCGCCGCGCTCCAACGTGCGCCACGCCGCCTCCGCGGCGAGCCGGCCCGACTCGATCGCGTAGTGAATCCCCTTCAGCGCCGGCACGTTCACGAACCCGACACCGTCGCCGCACAGCAAGAGGCCCGGCGCGTGCAGCTTCTTCGGCAGCGCGACGAATCCGCCTTCGGGGATCGTCTTCGCGCCCCACTGCACCCGCTCCCCACCGTCGAGGATCCTTCGCACTCGTGGATGCGTCTTCAACTCCTGCAACAGATCGTGCACGGACAGCTCCGCATCGCGGTAGTCGAGCCCGACGACCATGCCGACGGTGACCATGTCGTCGCCCATCGGGTAGATGAACGAACCGCCGAACTCGCGATACTTGCGTCCACCGCGCAGCGGCCAGCCCATCGTGTGCACGACCTCGTGCAAAGGCTTCGCGACCTTCCACACCTCCTTCACCCCGAGCGCCCACACCTGCGGGTTGTCGCTCCGCAGCCGAAAATGATCGAGCGCCGCACCGGTCAGATGCCCCTGGGTTCCCTCCGCGAGGATCGTCACGCGCGCGACGATGTCCGAGCCCGGCTCGAAATTGCCGAGCTCCTCCCCGGCCCGCCCGCGGCCGCGATCACCGGTGCGCACGCCGAGCACGCGGCCGCCGTCCACGACCAGTTGCCCGGCGGTCGTCTCCGGCAGAATCGTCACGCCGAGCGCCTCCGCCTCCTCACCGAGCCAGCGCCCAAGCTGCGACAACGACGCGACGTAATTGCGGTGATTGACCATCGTCGGCGGCGTCGGCAGGCGCAGGGCACGCCGCTTCGTCAGGAAGAGCACCGACTCGCCGTGCACCTCACCGTAGAAGGGCATTTCGTCGACGCGCTTGCGCCCCTTGAACAACCGTTGCAGGCCCCGCGGGTTGATCACCGCTCCCGAGAGCAGGTGCGAGCCCGGCGCCTTGCCCTTCTCGAGCACGGCAACCGGTACGTCGCCCAGCCGATCCGACATGGCGGGATGCTCCTCCAGCAGCTGCCCGAGGCGAATCGCGGCCGCAAGTCCCGCTGGGCCGGCGCCGACGATCAGGAACCCGACCTCGATGCGCTCGTCGACCGGATCCGTCGGCGCGGCGATCGCCTCCGGCGGAGACCACGGCGGTGGAAACTCAGATGGACGAACGCTCACGACTTGCGCGCGCGCACGAGCTCGATGAGCTTCGGCACGATTGCATGCAGGTCACCGACGACGCCGAGATCGGAAAACTCGAAAATCGGCGCGTTCGGATCCTTGTTGATCGCAACGATCACGTTCGAGCCCTGCATCCCGACCTTGTGCTGAATCGCGCCGGAGATGCCGAGCGCGACATACAGTTTCGGCGACACCGTCTTGCCCGTCTGGCCGACCTGCGCCGAATACGGGTACCAGCCGGCGTCGACGACCGCGCGCGTCGCCGCAACTGCACCGCCGAGCGCCTGCGCCAGCTCCTCTGCAAGCGCGAACTTCTCGGGCTCGCCGAGACCGCGGCCGCCCGCGACGATCACCTCGGCATCCTCGATCGACGGGCCTTGCTGCTCTGCGTGCGCCTGCTCGACCATCTCGGCCTGCGTCGAGAAGTCTTCGAGCTCGACCGCTGCGTCCTTCACCTCGGCAGTGCCGCCCGTCTCGTTCGCGTCGAACGTTCCGGAGCGGAAGACCGCCAGCTTCACATCGCTCGACCAGCCGACGTCGACGACGACGGAGTCTGCGAGCGCAGGCCGCTTGCCCACGGCATCGGTGCTCAGGTCGACGAGGTCCCAGTTGAGACCCGCGTCGAGACGTGCCGCGAGCCCCGCGGCCACGTCGGCGGCGAGCACCGATTGTGCGAACAGCACGGTGTCGAATCCCTCGTCGCGAACCAGCTTCGCGAGCACGTCGACGCGCGTTTGCGGCAACGGCGGCGCCAGACGCTCGTCGTCCGCGACGAAGACGGTCGCAGCGCCGAACCTCCCCGCCGATTCGGCGAGGCCGCGCACGCCGGACCCGATCACCACGCCGGCGACGTCCGCGCCCATCTGCACGGCTTTCGCAAGGACGCCGAGCGATCCCTTCTGGATCGTGTCCTCGTGATGCTCGAGGAAGACAAGCGTCCCGGCCATCAGACGAGCCGCTTCTCCGTGAGGAACTCGACGATCTGTTCTGCTGCGTTGCCGTCGTCCTCGATCTTGCGCGCTTCACCACGCGCGGGCGGCGGGTTGAGCGCAATCACGGTCGTGCCCGCGGCCGCCGCGCCGCCGACGTCGGCGGCTGAGAGGGTGTCCTGCGGCTTCTTCTTCGCGCCCATGATCCCCTTCAGCGACGGATAGCGCGGTGTGTTGATGGCATCCGAGACCGCGATCACCGCGGGCAGCGGCGCGCGGATCGTGTCGTAGCCGAACTCCGTCTGCCGCTTGCCGATGACCGACGCGCCGTCGTTCGTCAACTCGCTCACCTGCGAGATGACAGGCCGTCGCAGCCGCTCGGCCACGGCCGACCACAGACACGCGCCTCCGCCGTCCGCCGACTGCTGCCCGAACAGAACGAGATCGGCGCTCTCCCGCTCGATCGCAACGGCCAGAGCCCGCGCGGTCCCGAGCAGATCGGCACCCTCCAGGCCCGGATCCGTGATCAGAACTGCCCGGTCTGCGCCCATCGCGAGTGCCTTGCGAAGCGCGTCCATCGCCTTTTCCGGGCCCATCGAGACCACGACCACCTCGCCGTCACCGCCGGCCTCTTTCAAGCGAAGCGCTTCCTCGACGGCATACGTGTCGAAGTCGGAGATCGCGAGCTCGACCGAACGGTCGATGCGCTTCGTGGACGGGTCGATGCGCCTTCCCGCGGCCGCATCCGGAACTGCCTTTACGCAGACTGCGATCTTCATGCGGCCACGACTCTAGCTGGCTAAACCGGAACGCGGCCCTGCAAGAACTCGACGATCTCGCTCGTCGGTGCGCCGGGGGTGAACACCTCGGCCACTCCCTGCTTCTTCAGCTCGGTCACGTCGTCCTGCGGGATCGTGCCACCGACGAGCACGAGCAGGTCCTCCGCACCTTGGCTGCGCAGCAAGTCGAGGATGCGCGGCACGAGCGTCATGTGAGCGCCGGAGAGAATGGAGATACCGACCGCGTCGGCGTCTTCCTGAATCGCCGTCTCGACAATCTGCTCGGGTGTCTGGTGCAGCCCGGTGTAGATGACTTCCATCCCGGCGTCACGGAGAGCGCGCGCGATGATCTTGGCGCCGCGGTCGTGTCCGTCGAGCCCCGGCTTCGCGATCACGACTCTGATCTTTCCTGCCACGGCGAGCAGTATAGGAACGCTCAGAAGACCGGCGTCTCGCGCCAGGTGCCCCAGACCTCGCGGAAGGCGTCGCACATCTCACCCATCGTGACGTAGGCGCGGGACGCGTCGATGATCGGGCCCATCAGGTTGCGGCCGTCGTGGGCGGCGTCGTCTTTCAGCCGCGCGAGCGCCTGCTCCACCGCCGCCGAGTCGCGCCGGGCGCGGAGCGCCTGCACGCGGTCGATCTGCTGGGCCTCCAAGGCGGGATCGATCTTCAGTAACTCAAGCTCAGGTTCACCTTTAAGCTTGTAGCGGTTGACACCGACGACCACGCGTTGTTCCGCCTCGACCTCGGCCTGGTAGGTAAACGAGGCGTCCGCGAGCTCGCGCTGGAAGAAGTTCTCCTTGATCGCGGCGACCACGCCCCCGAGCCGGGCGATCCGGTCGAAGTACTCGTAGGCCTGCCGCTCGAGCTCGTTCGTCAGATGCTCGACGTAGTAGGAGCCGCCCAGCGGGTCGATCGTGTTCACCACCCCGGTCTCGTGCGCGATCACCTGCTGGGTGCGCAACGCAATCCGAACCGCGTCCTCGGTCGGCAGCGCCAGCGCCTCGTCGTAGGAGTTCGTGTGCAGCGACTGCGTGCCGCCCAAGACGGCGGCCAGCGCCTCGATCGCGGTGCGCACGATATTCACCTCCGGCTGCTGCGCCGTCAGCGACACGCCCGCCGTCTGCGTGTGGAAGCGCATCAGCCACGACTTCGGGTTTTTCGCACCGTACTTGTCTCGCATCAGCGTCGCCCAGATCCGGCGCGCCGCACGGTACTTCGCGATCTCCTCGAAGAAGTCGAGGTGCGCGTTGAAGAAGAACGACAAGCGCGGCGCGAAGTCGTCGACGTCGAGGCCCCGCTCCAATGCCCACTCCACATACGTGAAGCCGTCCGCCAAGGTGAACGCCAGCTCCTGCGCCGCCGTCGAGCCCGCCTCGCGAATGTGATAGCCCGAGATCGAGATCGGATGCCACAGCGGCATCTCGAGCGAACAGAACTCGACCATGTCCGTCACCAGCCGCATCGACGGCTCCGGCGGGAAAATGTATTCCTTCTGCGCGATGTACTCCTTGAGGATGTCCGTCTGGATCGTCCCGCGCAGCCGCTCCCGCGCAACCCCCTGCTCCTCACCCACGCACAGATAGAACGCGAGCAGGATCGCCGCCGGCGAGTTGATCGTCATCGACGTCGACACCTCACCCAGAGGGATCCCCGCAAACAACGTCTCCATGTCCTGAAGCGAATCGATCGCCACGCCCTCCCGGCCGACCTCGCCCTCCGACCGCGGATGATCCGAGTCGTAGCCCATCAGCGTCGGCATATCGAACGCCGTCGACAAACCCGTCTGGCCGTGCTCGAGCAGATACCTGAACCGCTCGTTCGTCTCCGCCGCCGTCCCGAACCCCGCAAACTGACGCATCGTCCACAGCCGGCCCCGATACATCGACGGGTACACACCCCGCGTGAACGGAAACTCGCCCGGGAGCCCCAGATCCCGGTCGTGATCCACCGACACCTGCTCCGGCGTATACAACGGCTCGTTCTCGACCCCCGAAATCGTCGAGAACAACGTCTCCGGCGCCCGGGGCTCCTCGGTGGTCGCCACGCCTGGAGTTTGCCCGAAGCGGCCGTTTGCGGGGTTGCTCAGCGTTCGCCTCCGGGCAGCCACAGCGGCTCGGTGCCACCGGCATTCGCCGCCCGGGCGAGGATGAAGAGCAGGTCGCTCAGCCGGTTGAGGTAGACCGCCGCCAGCGGGTTCACGGGCCGCGCCCGGCCGGCGTCGAGCACCTCACGCTCGGCCCGGCGGCAGATTGCCCGCGCGACGTGCAGGCGCGCGGCGCACTCGGACCCTCCCGGGAGCACGAAGCTCTTCAGCTCCGGCAGTCCGGCATTCGTGGCGTCGCAGTCGGCCTCGAGCCGATCGATCGCAGCCTGGTCGATCCGGAGTCTTCCGTCTCCGTCCACGAAGGGCACGGACAGGTCGGAGCCCACGTCGAAGAGCTCGTTCTGGATCCGGACCAGCCGTTCGTCCTTCGCTTCGACCTGAGCCCAGCCGAGGACCGAGTTCAGCTCGTCGACCGCACCGTAGGCCTGGACGAGCGGATCGAGCTTGGAGACGCGCGACAGGTCGCCGAGCGACGTCTCCCCCGCGTCGCCGCCGCGCGTGTAGATCCGCGTCAGGCGGACCGGCTCGTCAGGACGCCGGGGCATTCGTTCGTTGCTCGAGGATCTCGCGGGCGATCACGAGCCGCTGGATCTCGCTCGTGCCCTCGTAGATCTCGGTGATCTTCGCGTCGCGGTAGTAGCGCTCGACCGGGAACTCCTTGGTGTAGCCGTAGCCGCCGAGCACCTGGATCGCCTCGGCGGTCTGACGTCGTGCCATCTCCGACGCGAACAGCTTCGCCTTCGCGCCGGCTCCGGTGTGCGGACGGCCTTGTGCCTTCAGCCACGCGGCGCGCAGCGTGAGCAGCCGCGCGGCGTCGATCTCCATCGACATGTTGGCGAGCTTGTGCTGGATCGCCTGGAACTCCGCGATCGGGCGGCCGAACGCCTCACGTTCCTTCGCGTACCGCCGAGCGACGTCGTAGGCGGCCTGGGCGATGCCAACCGCCTGCGCTGCGATCCCGATCCGCCCGCCGTCGAGCGTGGCCATGGCGATGCGGAAACCGTGGTTGACGTCGCCGAGCAACCGATCCGCCCCGATCTGCGTATCGATGGCGATGTCGTTCGTGACCGACGAGTTGAGCCCCAGCTTCTCCTCCGTGCGCGTGATCGTGATCTGGTCCGTATCGACGATGAACGCCGACACACCGCGCGCCGTTCTCGTCTCTGCGTCCGTCCGCGCGAAGAGCAGCACCGTGCCACCGAACGCCGCGTTCGTGATCCATTGTTTCGCCCCACTCACGTGCCAGCCGTCGCCGTCCAGGTCGGCGCGCGTGACGAGTGCGCCGGCATCGGACCCCGACCCGGGCTCCGTGAGCGCGAAGCAGCCGACACCCTCGCCGCGGGCGAGCGGTGGCACGAACCGGGACCGCTGCGCGTCCGTTCCGAACTGGAGCAGCGGCAATGTGCACGCCGATGTGTGGACCGCGACGGTGACGCCGACACCGGCATCGGCACGCGACAACTCTTCGAGCACGAGGATGTACGAGACGAAGTCCGCGCCCGCGCCGCCGTACTCCTCCGGCACGCAGACGCCCATGAGCCCCAGGTCGCCCAGCCTCGCGAGCAGCTCCCGCGGAAAGCCATGCGCACGATCCCACTCGGACGCATGGGGCTCGATCTCGGCGTTCGCGAACTCGCGCGCCAGCGACTGGATCTCCTTCTGCTCCGCCGTCAGATCGAAGTCCACGGCGGGCAGACTATCCGCATGAGGCTCGCGGCGATCGTGCTCGTCCTGCTCGCGCTGACGGCCTGTGGCGGTCACAAGACGGCCTCGCCGGACGCGGTCGTCCGGGCCTGGAGCGCCGCACTCGACCGGAACGACAACGACGCTGCCGGCCGATTGTTCGCCGACGGCGCACAGGTGGTTCAGAACAACCGGATGACCAGGCTCTCGACGCATGCCGTCGCCGTCGGCTGGAACGCGCTGCTCCCGTGTGGTGGAACGATCGTCTCGCTGGAACCGCGCGGGCCGGAACTCGTGCTGGTGGTGTTCAAGCTGAGCGAACGGCCGGGACACGCTTGCGACGCGCCCGGCCAGGAGGCCGCTGCGCTCTTCGAGGTGCAGCACGGGAAGATCGTCGTCTGGCACCAGACCGACGTGCCGACGTCGGCAACCCCGGGCGAGCTCGCCTAGGTCTTCGGCTCGGGCTCGAGCTTGTAGCCGACACCGAAGCGCGTCTGGATGAACGAGTGCTGCGACGCGTTGCGGTCGATCTTCTGGCGCAACCGCCGCACGAAGACGTCGACGGTCCGGTCACGATGCGTCTCGCGCCTCCCCCAGACCTTCTGGAGCAGCTCGTCGCGCGTGACGACCCGGCCGCGGTCGAGGGCGAGCGTGTAGAGCAGCCTGAACTCGGTCGGCGTCAGCTCGGCACTCTTGCCGTCGACGAATGCCTGCACCTCTCTCGGGTCGATGCGTAGCTCCTCGATCTCGATCGCATCGCCACGCCGCTCCTCCTGGGGCCGAACGCCACGTCGTGCCGCCGCCCCGACACGTGCGACGAGCTCTCGCATGGAAAACGGCTTCACGAGGTAGTCGTCGGCGCCGATCTCCAGCGCGTGCACGCGATCGTGCTCGGTGCCACGCGCGGAGACGACCACGATGGGCGTGCCGATTCCCTCGGCACGCGCAGTCTCGATCAACTTCCAGCCGTCGAGCTCCGGCAACATCAGGTCGAGCACGCAGACGTCGGGGTTCTCGAAGCGGAGCCGCGCGAGCCCGAGCTCGCCGCGCCCGACCACGATCGGGTCGAATCCCGCCGCCACCAGGTGCTTGGCCATCCCGTCCGCGATCACATTGTCGTCCTCGACGATCAGGATCTTGGCCACACCCCTACGATAGACCGGTGGCAGGTTCTGTCCGGGTTTCAGGATGGTGACGATCTGGTGTATGACCGCAGCTTCGACGAGCTCCGCACGGGCTTCACAGCCGCGGTCTCGCACGAGCTGAGAACGCCGCTCGCCCGGATCCTCGTGCTGCTCGACTCCGCCGACCTTCCGGGCGCCGACGTCCAGGCGCTGATCGACCAGGCAAAGGCGGAAGTGGAGAACGCCGGCGCCCTGATCGACGAGATCCTGTTCCTCTCGGAGCTCGAGAGCGGCAAGGAGGTCGTCTCGCTCGGGCACACCGCGGCCCTGCCGGTGCTACGCGAGGTGGTCGACAGCCTCGACGACGCCGCCGCGCGCGCGGGCGTGACTGTCACCGTCGAGGGAGACGACTTCGTCGAAGTACCGTTGCGGCCGCGCATGCTGCGCGTCGTCGGCGAGAACCTGGCGGAGAACGCAATTCGCTACGCCGGTCACGGCGCGCACTTCACATTCGAGGTGCACCGTGCGGGGGACTTCGCAGTGCTCACCGCCGCCGACGACGGCGTCGGCGTGTCGCCGGAGAAGCTGCCTCGCCTGTTCGAGCGCTTCTACCGCGCCGACTCGGCGCGCACTTCGCGAGGGACGGGCCTCGGACTCGCGATCGTCAAGCACGTTGTCGCGGCGGCGGGCGGCGACGTCGAGGCGGACGGCGGCCTGGGCCGCGGGCTGCGCATTCGCTGCACCTTCCCCGCCTGACGAGGACGGGCGCCCTGGGGCACCCGTCCTGACAGTTACAGATCCGAATTCGACCTAACTGTGCACCGTCTTGAGGAGCTTCTCGGCGAGCACCAGCACCGGCTTCGGGATCGGCACGTAGCGGAGCTTCACGCCGAGCGGCTGACCCTTGGTCAGCGCCCAGAAGACAAACGTCCTGAGCGCAGACGCGTTCTGCGTCGTCTGCGGGAGGATCACGTAGGTGTAGGTCGAGATCGGGTACGCGGTCGGCGCCGACTTCGGCGGGTTCACGATGTGCACCTCGCCGGTCGTCCCGACGTTCTTGAACGCCGCGGAAGCCGCAGTGATCGACTTGATGCCGGGGGTCGTGTACTTGCCGGCAGCGTTCCGGACCGCCATCACCTGGATGTGGTTCGTCACCGCGTAGGCGATATCGGCGTAGCCGATGGCGCCCGCGGTGTTCTTGACGACACCGGCGACACCGGACGAGCCCTTGCCACCGACGCCGACCGGGAACGGCGGCTGCGTCGAGAGGCCGATCTTCGACTTGAACGCGGGGCTGACCGAGGACAGGTAGTCGGTGATGTTGTACGAGGTCCCCGACCCATCGGAGCGGTAGACCGGCGTGATCTTCTCGCTCGGGAGCGAGATGCCCGGGTTCAGGGCCTTGATCGCGGGGTCGTCCCACGACGTGATCTGGCCCAGGTAGATCCGGGCAAGCACCGGTCCCGTGATGTGGAGCGGCGCGTGCGCGTTCGTCTGCAGGTTCACCATCACCGAAGTCCCGCCGAGCGCCCACGGGATCTCAATGCACCCCTTGCAGTTCGTGGCCTGATCCGACGTCAGGGGGGCGTCAGAGGCACCGAAGTCGACGGTGCGGTTGGTGATCGCCTGGATCCCGCCGCCCGAGCCGATCGGCTGGTAGACGATGTTGGTGCCATTGACGGACGGGTAGGCCGCTTGCCACTGGGACACCAGCGGCTGGACGAACGTGCTCCCTGCGCCGACGAGCTGGCCGCCCGTGTGCTTGCTCTGGCTTGCCGTGGCGCTCGCGGCCACGCAGCCGGCGAGCAGCGCCGCCGAGACGAGCAGCGAGCTGGTCCGCCTCGTAATGCTAAAGCTCATCTGAGAACTTCTCCCTTCGTTAGCTTCCCGGGGGGTTTCACCTTCGGCTGTTTCCGGGGCAGTCTCGCCGGGCTGCTCGAGCGCATGGGCTTACCTGCAGTGACGTTTTGGTTACGACGTGGTAACCGGCACCGCTACCGCGCGCGCAGCTTCCGCTCGCGCCGTGCCAGGATGTAGCGCGCAGTCAGGCTGAGAACGAGCACGAAGATCATCAGGACGAACGCCGCCGCCCACGCCTGGTTGTTCAGGCTGGCGTCCGGCGACTCGGAGTCGAACAGGATCAGGAGCGGGACCGCCGCCATCGCGTGATGGGGATCCGTCTCGATCTGGTTGGGCAGAAAGATCGACGTCGTGAACAGAAGCGGTGCCGTCTCGCCGGCGGCCCGGGCGACGGCGAGCGTCGCCCCGGTCATGACCGAGCCGATCGCCGACGGCATGACGACGAAGAGCACCGTGCGCCACTTGCTGATGCCGAGGGCGTAGCTGCCGTAGCGGAGCGCGTCGGGGACGAGCCGGAGCACCTCGATCGTCGATCGCGCCACCAGCGGCAGCATCACGATGGCGAGAGCGACCGAGGCCTTCCACGCCGCGTAGCCCGAGCCGACCACGAGAAGGGCATAGGCGAAGATACCGACGACGATCGAGGGCACCCCATTCAGCACGTCGAGCGCCAGTTTCACCACGCGCGCTACCCGGTTCCCGCCGAATTCGGCGACGTAGACCGCGGCGAGGATGCCGATCGGCAGGGCAATCGCGGTGGCGATCGCGACCATGATCGCCGTGCCGACGAGGCCGTTCGCGATGCCGCCGCCGGTCTCACCGTACGTCACCTGATTCTTCGTGAACAAGTCGAGGTTCAGCGCCTTGAGGCCGCGCAGCAGCACCGAGATGACGACGAGCGCGAGCACCCCGATCGCGAGGAATGCGGCAAAGATGGAGGCGCCCTGCGCGACGTGATTCGTCCGCTGGCGCCGGCGGGACCGACCGGTCGACTTCAGGGAAATGGAGGCGACGCCGGAAGCCTCCATCTCAGACCCTCTGTGCGATGTCGTAGCGGCGCACGATCAACAGCGCAGCGAAGTTCACGATCAGCGAGATCGCAAGCAGGATCACGCCGAGGTAGAAGAGCGACGCGACTTGGAGATTGGACGCCGCGGCCTGATACTGCGCCGCGATCCGGCTCGCGAGAGTGTCGCCCGTCTCGAACAGGTTGGCGGTGAGATGTGCAGTCGTCCCGATCACCTGCGTGACGGCGATCGCCTCGCCGAGCGCACGGCCGGCCCCAAGCAACACCGCTGAGATCAGGCCGCCGCGCGTGTACGGCAGCATGACGCCGCGCACCATCTCCCAGCGTGTCAGCCCGAGCCCAATGGCGCCTTCCTTGATGTCCGGCGGCACCTGCAGGAACAGGTCGCGGCTGATCGCGGCCGTGATCGGCACGATCATGATCGTCAGAACGAGCACGGCGGTGAACATCGTGCTGCCCGAGATCGGCCTGGTAGCGAAGAACGGAGTCCAGCCGAGCACGTCGTTCAGCCACGGGCCGAACTCGTTGTGCACCACAGGACCGAGAACGAGGATCCCCCAGAGCCCGA
This sequence comes from Thermoleophilia bacterium, assembly GCA_017882605.1. Classification (GTDB taxonomy): domain Bacteria; phylum Actinomycetota; class Thermoleophilia; order Gaiellales; family Gaiellaceae; genus PALSA-600. The sequence goes on from JADGPE010000017.1 coordinate 15,482, forward strand.
GCACCACGCTGGGGATCGCCGCGAGCATCTCGACCAGCGATCCGACGACGCCGCGTACACCGCCGGGTGCGAGCTCGCTCAGGTACAGGCCGATCGCGATCGCGACGGGTGCGGCGAGCAGGACGGCAAGACCCGTGACGTAGAGCGTCGCAACCAGGAAGTCGAGGGCGCCGTACTGGTTGGTGACGGCGTTCCAGGTTTGATGCCAGATGAAGCTGATCCCGAAAATTCGGATCGAGGGCCTGGCTTGGTCGAGCACTTCGTAGATGATCAGCGTGATCAGCGCGATCACGCCGACGGCGGCCAGCCCCGAGATCGAGCGGAGCGAAGTGTCCCCGAAGCGGTCACGCAGCCCGCGCCTCGAAGCGAGGCTGTCAGGCAGCGGGGTGGCGATCGGGTCGTCCATGCTCCGCGCGCAAGCCTTGCAGTTTCCTAGGCCCACCAGAGCCGGTTCACCAGATCGACACGAGATGGTTACAACTCCTCGACCCGTCGATGGCGACCATGCGCGAAACTCCCGCCGTGTCCTCCACTTCACAGAGCACGCCGTTGAACCTGTCCGCGAGCATCAAGAGCGGGGAAGGCCCGGAGGCGGCGCGCGAAGTCGTTTTCGGCGTGCGGGACGTGAGCGTCTCATATGGGCCATCGCCGGCGCTCGCCGGCGTCAATCTCGACATCTACAAGAATGTGATCACCGCGCTGATCGGTCCCTCGGGTTGCGGTAAGAGCACGTTCATCCGTTGCCTGAACCGGATGAACGACCTGGTCCCCAGCGTCAAGATCGGCGGTCGGATCCTCTACCACGGCATCGACCTCTACGGGCGCGACGCGGATCCGGTCGAAGTCCGGCGCCGGATCGGGATGGTGTTCCAGCGGCCAAACGTGTTCCCGAAATCGATCTACGACAACATCGCGTTCGCCCCGAAGAAGCTCGGCCTGCCGGGCGACATGGACGTCCGCGTCGAGCAGGCGCTGCGTAGCGCTGCGCTCTGGGACGAGGTCAAGAGCCGGCTCAAGAAGTCCGCACTCAGCCTCTCCGGCGGTCAGCAGCAGCGCCTGTGCATCGCGCGCGCGATCGCCGTCGAGCCCGACGTGATCCTGCTCGACGAGCCCGCGTCGGCGCTCGACCCGATCTCGACGTCGGCGATCGAGGACCTGATGCACGAGCTCAAGCGCGAGTACACCCTCGTGATCGTCACCCATAACATGCAACAGGCCGCGCGCGTCGCCGAGATGACGGCGTTCTTCAGCCTCGACGTCAAGGATGACGGGTCCCGCCACGGGATCCTCGTGGAGTACGACGCGACCGAGAAGATCTTCACGAGCCCATCCGACGAGCGAACGGAGGGATATGTCACAGGTCGGTTCGGGTAGCCCGATGCGCATCTCGTTCACGGAGGAGCTCGCACACCTCGAGGCCTCCCTCCAGGAAGAAGGTGACCTCGTCCTGCGGGCGCTCCGCTCGTCGCTGAACGCACTCGCGCGCGGCGACGAGGAGCTCGCCGACGAGGTGATCAGCTTCGACGACGAGGTCGACCGTCGCTACATCGCGCTCGAAGAGGGTGTCCAGTCACTGCTTGCGCGCCAGACCCCCGTCGCCGCCGACCTGCGGCTCGTGCTGGCGATCCTGCGTGTGAACCTCCACCTCGAGCGCATGGCCGACTACTGCGTGACCGTCGCCAAGCTGACGAAGTTGATGGGCGACCTCAACGTCGCCGACGAGCGCATCGGACAGTCGATCGAGGACATGGGCCAGCGCGCCGAGCAGATGATCCGCGTCGCACTCCACTCGTTCGCGTCCCGTGACGCAGACGAGGCACTGACGCTCGTCGAGCTCGACGAATTGATCGACCGTGCGAACCGCAACGCGACCGAGGACGTTCTCTCGCTCGGCGACTCGCCGCAAGAGCGTGAGTACGGCCTGCGGATGCTCGTCGTGTCACGCTGCGTCGAGCGGATCGGGGACCACGCCGTCGATATCGGGGAGCAGGTCGTCTACCTCGTAACGGGCGAGTTTCGGGAGTTCAGCGACGCTTCTCACCCATAGGATCTCGTGGATGGCGAGCCCGCCTTTGGGGACAGTCACGAGACGTTCACACGCAGTCGTTTGCACGCCACCTCCGGCCCGTGGTTGGATGCGGTCGTGACCCTCTCGAGGCTCCACAGGCACATCGACCTGCGCATCGGTTCGGTCGAGCGTGTACAGCGTCGCCTGCGCGCCCGCCGCGGGCCGGACGCACGGCGAGCGCTGGTCACGATCGTTCGCCGCCGGCCCTAACGCCGGCCCACGGGACTGCCAACGGAGCTTCGTCACGCGTTCTTGACGAGGATGTTGCCGACGCGGCTCGCTGCCGTGTCACAGGCGTCGATCGCGTCCTCGAGCGCCTCGTAGATGTCCTTCCATCGGATCACGATGCCTGGATCGATGCGGTCGTCCTTGAAGAGGCTCGCCCGCGCCGCGCGGGCGATCTCGTCGGCCTCGTCTTCGATCTCCTTGATCGCCACGACCCGGTCGGCCGACCCGCGTTTCTGCTTCAACCCGCCGAGCAGGAGCGAAAGCTCCTCGGTAGCTCGCACCAGCAGGCCGCAGAGCTCGAACGACTGCCGCGTCGGCGTCTCCACCCCATAGAGGCCGAGCAGCTCGGCGGCGTTCTCGGCCGCGTCGGCGACGTCGTCGACCTTGAACGCGAGCGTGATCAGGTCATCGCGGTCGTATGGCGTGACGAACATGCTGTTGGTCATCGAAATCAGCTCGGAGACGATGCGGTCGGCCTCGTGCTCGAGCTCCTTGACGTCGTCCTGCGACGGGCCTGACGGCCACTGCCTGAAGCGCAGCTCAACCGCGCGGGAAACAGCGAGGACAGCCACTCCCGCCCGCTCGAGCATGACGAAGATCTCGCCGCTGCGCGGCCCGACGCCGAACTTCATCCGAAGATCACCTTCACCGGCCACCACATGGCGGCCGCGACGGCCGCCGCCGCCGGAATCGTCAAGACCCAGGCGAACACGATGTTGCCGGCGACGCCCCAGCGCACCGCCGAGAGGCGCTTCGTGGCGCCGGATCCCATCACCGCACCGGAGACCACGTGGGTCGTCGAGAGCGGGTACCCGTAGTGCGTCGAGGCGAAGATCACCGCACCGGAGGCCGCCTGGGCCGCGAAGCCGGCCGGCGGGTCCATCTGGAACACGCGCTGTCCCAGCGTGCGCATGATCCGCCAGCCACCCACGTACGTCCCGGCTCCGATCGCAACGCCAGCCGCGATCTTTACCCAGGTCGGGATGTAGAACGTGTCGATCGAATGGTGGGAGTACAGCGCCAGCGCGATCACGCCCATCGTCTTCTGCGCGTCGTTCGCACCATGCGTGAACGCGACCCATGTACCGGTGGCGAGCTGGCCGAGCCGGAAGGAGCGGTTCGCGACACCGGGCGTCAGCCACTGGAAACCCCAGTAGATCGCGAGCAGCAAGAGGAATGCCCCGATGAAGGCGACCGTGGGCGACCAAAGCGCCGGTAGAGCCACCTTGTGGGCGAGCCCGTGCCATTGCACGCCTTTCTCTCCCGACTGGGCGAGCGCCGCGCCCACGAGACCGCCGACGAGTGCGTGAGACGAGGAGGACGGCAGGCCCTGCCACCAGGTGAGCAGGTTCCAGACGATGGCGCCGAGCACCGCGGCCAGCACCGTGCGCGAATTGGCGAGACCGAGATCGATGATCCCCTTGCCGATCGTCGTTGCGACGGCGGTCGTCACGAACGCTCCGCCCAGATTCGCGATCGCCGCGACGAGCACCGCGAGACGGGGCGAGAGTGCGCGCGTCGACACCGAGGTGGCGACCGCGTTCGCCGTGTCGTGAAACCCGTTCGTGAAGTCGAAGAGCAGCGCGAAGACGATCGTGACGACGAGGAGCGTCACGGCTACCGGTTCTTGACGAGGATCGCTTCGAGGACGTCGGCGGCGTTCTCGCACGCATCGACGGCTTCCTCGAGCTGCTCGTGGATGTCCTTCCAGCGGATGATCGTCAGTGGATCGGCCCCGGAACGAAAGAGGTCCGCAATCGCCTCGCGCGACAGGCGGTCACCCTCGTCCTCGAGCTCCCGCAGAGCCGCGAGCTCGCGCTTCGAGTCCTTGAAACCCTCGAGCACGCACACGGCATCGTGCAGCCGCGACGCAGCCCGGTAGATCACCTCCGCCTGCTGCCGTGCCTTCTCGGGCACATCCCGCACTTCGTACGCATCGATGTTGTCCGCCGCCTCGTCGACGTGGTCGCAAACGTCGTCGATCACCGACGCGAGCCGGTACATGTCGTCACGGTCGAAGGGGGTCACGAAGGTGCGGTTGAGCAGGTTGATCACCTCGTGTGTGAGCCTGTCCCCCTCGTGCTCGAGCTCGCGGATGTCTCGCAACCGTCCGCGGTCGTCCGGCCAGCTCTCCAGCAGCTCGACGAGCGCCCGGGCGATGTCGCGCGCATTCGCCGACGCCTGCGTGTACAAGTGGAAGAACTCGCGCCTCTGCGGTGTCAGCCTGAGCGCCATCGCTCAAGTACCCCCTTACGAGACAAGAAACCAGGCCGTGCACGCGAGGCCGGCCGTGAAGCAGTAGATCGCAAACGGTGTCAGCGTGTTCGTCTCGAAGTAGCGCATCAGGAACTTCACGGCGAGGTACGCCGTCGCCGCCGAGCACAGTGCGGCGACGAGCGCCTGCCCGCGCACGCCGTCGCCGGTGGTTCCGAACAGCTCGGGCAGCTTGAGCAGGGCGGCGGCGCCGATGATCGGGGTCGCCAAGAGAAACGCGAAGCGCGCCGCATCCTTGTGCGAGAGCCCGACGAGGAGGCCGCCGCCCATCGTCGCGCCGGAGCGGGAAAACCCGGGGATCAGCGCGATCGCCTGGGTTGCCCCGACGAAGAACGCGCCGCGCCACGAGACCGTCCGTGCGATCCGCGCGTCGTCCTCGACATCGGTGACCGGGGCCCGGCGGCGCAACAATTCGGCACCGTAGAGCAGCAGCCCGTTGAGCATGAGAAACACCGCAGCCGAGGTCGGGGAAGCGAAGATCTTGCGCAGCGAATGCTCCAGGGTCAGGCCGAGGATCCCGGCCGGGATCGTTCCGACGACGAGCAGCCAGCCGAGCCTCGCGTCGGGGTCGTCGTCGGAGATCTCGCGGTCGCGGAGCGACCGGCCAAGCCCCTTGAAGATCCTCATCCAGTCGCGCCGGAAGAAGAGGAACAACACGATCGCGGTCGCCAGATGGGTCGCGACGAGGAAGGTGAGGAAGTACTTGTCGTTCTGGTGGATGTCCCAGCCCAGGAGCTTCGGGAGGATGACGCTGTGCCCGAGGCTCGAGATGGGAAAGAGCTCGGAGACGCCTTGCAGCAACCCCAGCAGGATCGCCTGGGGGTACGAGATCAGGGCGGCGACGATCACGTGGCGGTCGTCGTGCGCTTCGGCCCCGTCCGGAACCACGCGAACGCAAGACACGCGAGGCCGACCAGGAAGGCGGCGATTCCATGCTTTGCGTGGTGGTGGCCGGAGCCGGCCTGGTGCCCGGGGAAGAAGCTGGGCAGCGACTTCGCCGGCTCGGCCCAGTAGACGATCGCGATCACGATCAGGACGATCCCGGCAAGGACGGCGAGCCCGGCGAGCAGGCGATTGTTCCGCATCGGGCGTAGAATACGGATCGAACAGGCGGGCGGACTCGGTAACCAAATCGACACCCACCGTTCACGATTGTTCCGGAAGGATGCAGCGACTTGCCCACGACCACTCACCCGCGCGCTGACGAGGACCACGAGACGCTCCTCAACCGGGAGCTGTCACAGGTCGACCTGATGCGGCGCGTGCTCGAGCTCGCCGCCGATCCCAACGAGCCGCTGCTCGAACGGGTCAAGTTCTGCGGCATCGTCTCGTCGATCCTCGACGAGTTCTTCATGGTACGGGTCGCCGGGCTGCAGGACCAGGTCCTCTCCGGCTTGTCGGTGCGCTCGCCGGACGGCCGCACGCCACAACAGGCGCTGGCCGAGATCAGAGCCAGCGTGCTCGGGTTGACGGCGCAGCAGGCAGCCCTCTGGCGCGAGCAGCTCTGTCCGGCCCTCGCCGCCGAAGGGATCCTCATCGGCGGCGTCGAGGACGCCACGGAGGCCGAGCGGACCGAGCTGCAGGACGTCTTCTTCCGGCAGATCTTCCCGGTGCTCACCCCGCTGGCCGTCGGCCCCGGACAGCCGTTCCCGTACATCTCGGGCCTGTCGCTCAGTCTCGGGCTGCTCGTTCGCGACCCGGAGGCCGGCGAGGAGCGGTTCGCACGGGTCAAAGTGCCGGAGGGCCTCGACCGCTTCGTTGCGATCGGCGCGCGCGGGCTCCTCGTGCCGCTCGAGTCGGTGCTGTCGCACTTTCTGCCACGCCTCTTCCCGGAGATGGAGGTGGTGCAACGAGCACTGTTCCGCCTCACGCGAGACGGCGACACCGAGATCTCGGACGACGCGGACGACCTGCTCGAGGCGGTCGAGTCGGACCTGCGCAAGCGTCGCTTCGGAGCGGTCGTGCGCATGGAGGTTTCGAGCTCGATTTCGAGCGACATGCTGATGCGCCTCACCGAGCGGCTTGGCATCGCCTCCGACCAGGTCTACGCGATCTCGGGCTTGCTCGATCTCGCGGATGTCGCTCAGCTCTACTCGCTCGGCCGTCCCGACCTCAAGTACACGCCGTGGCTCCCCTACACACAGCGCAGGCTCGCCGTCTCGGGTGACGGCCTGTTCGAGCAGATCGCGCGACGAGACATCATCGTTCACCACCCGTACGACTCGTTCGGGTCGAGCGTCGAGGCGTTCCTCCAGGCGGCCGCTGCGGATCCGCAGGTCGTCGCACTGAAGACGACCGTGTATCGCACGAGCGACGATTCGGCCATCGCGCCGGCGCTGGTCAAGGCATCGGAGAACGGCAAGCAGGTGGTCTGCGTGGTCGAGCTGAAAGCGCGCTTCGACGAGCGTCGCAACATCGACTGGGCGCGTGCCCTCGAACAGGCCGGAGTGCACGTCGTCTACGGCTTCCCGGACATGAAGATCCACGCCAAGACGACGCTCGTCGTCCGGCGTGAGGGCGATGAGCTACGTCGCTACGTGCACATCGGCACCGGCAACTACCACGCAACGACGGCACGAACCTACGAGGATGTCGGCATCTTCACAGCCGATCCACAGATCGGCGAGGACATCGCCGACCTCTTCAACTTCGTCACGGGCTTCGGTCGGCCTCAGCGCTTCCGCCGCCTGCTCGTCTCGCCGTTCAATCTGCGGAGGAACCTGGTCGAGCGGATCAAGGAGGTGGCGGACGCCGCGGCCGGCGGCAAGCACGCCCGGATCCGGATCAAGTGCAACAGCCTGACCCACCCGGAAGTGATCGAGGAGCTCTACAAGGCATCTCAGGCCGGCGTCCACATCGACTGCGTCGTTCGTGCGAACTGCAGCCTCGTGCCGGGTGTGCCCGGGCTGAGCGAGCACATCCGTGTGCGGTCGGTGCTCGGCCGCTTCCTCGAGCACAGCCGTCTCTACTGCTTCGAAGCGGACGACCGGCGCGACTATCTCCTGGGCAGCGCCGACCTGATGCCGCGCAACCTCGATCACCGCATCGAGGTCGTCATGCCCATTGAGGACAACCAGGTGCGGAACGAGCTCGAGTCGATCTTCAAGGCGCTCCTCGCGGACAACTGCCAAGCGTGGGAGCTCCAGCCGGACGGCGTGTGGAAGCGCGTCTCGCCGAAGAAGAACGAGCGTCGCCGCGCTGCTCAAGCGACGTTCATGCGCAGGCGCGAGCGAGCGCGCCGGCTCGCACGATCGCGCTAGATGGTCTCGCCAGCTGCCGTCTAGGATCGCGCCGTCATGTGGAGCCGTCACCATGAGGGACGAATGGTCGGGGTCATCGACGTCGGCTCGAACACCGTGCGCCTGGTCGTCGCCCACGGCGGACGCCAGGTGCTGTCACAGCGCGAGATGCTCCATCTCGGCGCGGACGTCGAGCTACACGGATCGATCCCGCCGGAAAAGCTCGTCACCGCGGCGCAGCTCGTCGGGTCGTACGCGGACGCGGCGCGAGCCGCCGGCGCGGTCGAACTCGCGGTTCTGATCACGAGCCCCGGACGCCAGGCGGCGAACGGGAAGGAATTGCTTCACGCGATCTCGTCGGCCGCGGGCTGCTCGACGCGCATCCTCAGCGCCGCCGAAGAGGCACACCTCGGCTTCACCGGCGCCGTTGAGGTCGCGGCTCCCCCCGCTCGCCGTCGCGTCGCCGTCGTCGACGTCGGCGGCGGCTCGGCGCAGGTCGTCGTGGGCTCCCGGCGAGCTGGGCCGGAGTGGCTGCGCTCGATCGATCTCGGCTCGCAGCGGCTGACGAGCAGGCTGCTCGCGGCCGACCCGCCGGGACCGGCCGCACTCCACGCCGCGCGCGCCGAGGCGGCGAGTTACCTGCGCGGATTCGATCCTCCCGAGCCTCGTCTCGCCCTCGCCGTCGGCGGGAGCGCCCGCGCGCTCAAGCGAATGGTCGGCCCGAGGCTTGGAACCGAGGAGCTCGAGGAGGCGCTCGCGCTGCTCGCCGAGCTGCCGGCGGCAGACGTCGTGCAGCGCTTCGGCATCGACGCCGACCGCGTCGACACGCTTCCTGCCGGGGCCGCGATCCTGTCCGAGCTCCAGGCGCTGCTCGGCACGCCGTTGAAGGTCGTGCGCGGCGGTGTGCGCGAGGGCGCGCTGCTCGAGCTCAGTGACCGGCGCGCGGCCGCCTAGCCCGCTCGCGGATCTCGAGCAGCTCCAGGCTCGGACCGAGAACGAAGACGGCGCCCTTCTTCCACTTCGGCGCCGCCGGCACAACCGCATCGAGACCTCCATGACCGCAGACGACCACGTTCTGCCCGGCGAGCGAGCGGACAAGCGCCGTCCCGTCCTCCGCCTGCCGGTCCTCGCCCAGCTCCTCCCGAACATCGATTTCGAGGCGGCGTGCTCGCGCAAGCGGGCCGACGGTCTCCAAGCAACGCCGGTAAGGGCTCGTCAAGATTTCTTCGATCGTGAACGGAGCGAGCCGGTCCACCAGCTCCTTGGCCTCACGGCGGCCGGGCTTGTCGAGCGGGCGATACCGGTCGTCTTCCTCCCACGCCGCCCGGTCGCCGGCCGACGCATGGCGCACCAGCAGGAGGGGCATCAGCGGAGCGCTCTCTGCCCGCGCTCGAGCACGGTCGCCAGCGCCGCCGGATAGAGCCGCCGCTGCTCGGCCCGCCTCCGCCGCTCGCCCTCGATCAGCCGTCCGGCGGCGAGAGCCGTGCTCGCCTGCGCGAGCTCGCGCAGCCTCGCCTCGGCAACGACCGCATCCTGATGCTCGCCGACCACGTCCTGAAGCTCCTTGAGCGCGCCGAGGTAGCGCTGTAGCTGCTTGCCCGCACGGCCGACCGCCATGAGCTCTGCACCGTAGCGTGCGTGCTTTGCCGTGATCCGCAAGGCGTGCAGGTCGGCATCGGCGGGAATGGGTGCGAGCTGCTTCGCCGCGCGACGGAGCTCACGGAACTCGGCTGCTGCGATCTCGCGAGCGTCGTGATCCGAGGTCACCTCCTGCAACGCCGCGACGGCGGACGCGAACGCATCGAGCAGCTCCAGGTACCGCTCCGAACCGAGCGCATCGAGCAACTCGTCGCGCAACAGCTCTCGCTCGTCTTCCAGCAGCCCGACGAGCGTCTCGCCGCCGGGGCGATCGTGATCGAGGTTTCGCACCTCGCCCCGGATCCGCTCGATCAGCACGTCGTGGTCGCGAACGGGCCCGAGCAGCCTGGCGAGCCACTTCAGCTCGCCCTCGAGGTATGCGAGGCGGTCGCCGAGCACCGGCTTCGTCGCTCGGATGAGCGCACGACTGCGACGTGTGGCGACCCGGTAGCGGTGAACATCCTCGGGCTCGTCGCCGAGCCGGACACCAGGGTCGTGGCGCAGGAGCTCGCGCAGCTGATCGGCCAACAACACGCGCAGAAGCTCGACCGCGGTCGCATCCTTCGGCGCCTGCAACCGGGGCGGCGGCGGCAGGACGCGCAGCAACTTCGGCGTGCCGTCGGAAGTCTTCGCCCCTGCCTTTCGTAACCTGCGTCCGAGACGTTCAAGATCGCCGTCGTCGCCGTCGACGAGCTCGATCTCGATTTCGGCAAACTCACCAGTCGACCGTCCTGCGTCGAGCACCGCCACCGAGTCGAGCGTGACGTCCGCGATCGCGCGGCCCTCGTCGGCGACGCGCATGCCCGCGCGGCGTGTCCGCAATGTCGCCACGGGCTCCAGCCGTCCGTGACGAAGATGAGCAACGAGGAGCTCGGCGAGCGCCGCCGGCGGACCGGCCGGACCGCCCGGAGCTTCGAGCTCGGCGCGTGCGTTGCCGCCACGAGGCAGCTTGAGCTGCCATTGCGAGAGCTCGTTCTCGACGCGACGGCGCAACGTGATCCCCGCGCCGGTGAGCGAGCGGTCAGGGGTGTCGTAGTAGGTCGATGTGAAGAGGCGCGGCTCGATCGGCTCGCCCTGCAGGTCGGGGAGGGTGAATCCCGCCTCGGGATCGAGCTTCAGCTCCCGTTCGATGAACGTGCGCATCCAACGCAAAGCGTAGGCCGTCGCTCCGTCATATGTGTGACAGGCGGGCCCGGAGCTCCAACTCTCCCCCACCACCCCGGGCCCGTCCTGCCGCCTTTTCCCCAGGCAACCCGCCTCGGGCCCACCACTGCAGGGCGCGATTCGTGTCGTCATCGCGAACATAGGCACGACCGGCTGCCGCAGGGGTTACAGACCGGCATCGATCGGGGGACGAAGCGGCCGCCACCCCTTCCCAAAGCAGCTGAGGGCCCCGACCATGCCCGCTATGAGCACCTTTGCGGTCGTCGCCCACCGTGTCACGCCGACGAACACCCGGCTCGGCAGCGTGTTGTCACCGGCACAGGCGCTCGCGCGCCTTGGGCCTGGTGACGTCGCGCTCGGACGCCTCGACGTCCTCGCGTCGCTCGACGGTGTCGAACCGGGGCTCTGGGCGCTCGAGCGTCTCAGCGCCACCGGTGTGACGGTGCTCAACGGCCGACGCGCACTCGTCGCGGCGCACGACAAGCTCGCCACAGCCCACGCTCTTTTCGGCGCCGGCGTCCCGCACCCGCGCACCGTGCACGTGGCCCCGTGGTCACCGCTGCCCGAGCTCGAACCGCCGCTCGTGTTCAAGCCGCGCTTCGGCTCGTGGGGACAAGACGTGATCCGTTGCGACGACGAAGCCTCGATCGCGCGCGCGCTCGCCTACCTCCAAACGAGAGCGTGGTACGTCGCAACCGGAGCCATCGCCCAGAAGCTGGTCGCTCCGCGAGGCTACGACCTGCGCCTGGTGGTGGCGGGCGGGAAGGTCGTCGGCGCCGTCAAGCGCGTCGCCACCGCGGGTGAATGGCGGACGAACGTCGCTCTTGGCGCGCGACGCGAGCCGGTACAGCCTCCGGCCGACGCCCGCACCATTGCCGTCGCGGCTGCGCAGGCGATCGATGGGGCACTCGTCGGCATCGACCTGCTCCCGGCCGACGTCGGGACCTGGGTCGTGCTCGAGGTGAACGGCGCCGTCGACTTCACGAGTGCGTACTCGCTCGACGACGACGTGTTCGCAGCGGCATCGGCGGCGCTGCTCGCGCCCCCGGTCGAGCCCAGCGCACTCGTCGGCTAGTAGGTGTAGAAGCCGCGGCCTGATTTACGGCCGAGGCGGCCCGCCTGGACGTACTGGCGCAACAGCGGGCACGGGGCATACTTCGGGTTGCCGAGGCCGCGCTGCAGGACGTCCATGATGGCGACACAGGTGTCGAGCCCGATCAGGTCGGCGAGGGCGAGCGGGCCCATCGGATGCGCAAACCCGAGCTTGGCGATCGTATCGATCGCTTCCGGCTCGGCAACGCCTTCCATCAGCGCGTACGCGGCCTCGTTGATGAACGGCATCAGGATCCGGTTCGAGACGAAGCCCGGGAAGTCGTTCGCTTCCGCCGGCTCCTTTCCGAGCTCGCGCGCGAGCTCGACGATCGCTGCGGTGGTCGCGTCGGATGTCTGCACCGCGCGGATCACCTCGACGAGCTTGAGCACCGGCACGGGGTTGAAGAAGTGCATGCCGATCACGAGCTCGGGCCGGTTCGTCGCGGCGGCCAGCGAAGTGATGGGAATCGAGCTCGTGTTGGAGGCGAGAATCGCGCCCGCCGGAAGAAGCCCGTCTGCGCGCCGGAACAGCTCTTCCTTGGCCGAGGGGTCTTCGGTGATCGCTTCGATCATGAGCTCCGCGGATACGAGATCGGCGACCGGCTCAATGCGTGCCACGGTTCCCTCGACATCGCCGCCGAGTCTGCCGAGGCTCTTCTGGATCGCGGCGAGGCCTTTCTCGACCGCTCCGGGGAACGGATCGTGCAGCGACACGCGCCGGCCGGAGACGGCGACGACCTGGGCGATCCCGGCTCCCATCTGCCCGGCCCCGACCACGAGTACGTGCTCGAACTTCACGGCGAGGGAGCCTACCCTTCGCGTGATGGAGGTCAGGCTCGCAACCGGCGAGGACGCCGACGGGATCGCCCGCGTGCAAGAGCGGACGTGGCAGGTGGCCTACCGGCACGTCTTTCCGGTCGCCGAGCTCGACCGCGGCGGCTTCATCCAGCCAGAGCGTTGGCGCGATCGCATCGCCCGGCCGCCGGCCGGCTGGCGGACGTTCGTCGCCGAGCAGGACGGTGTCGTCACCGGGTTCGCGTCAGTCGGCCCGAGCCGCGACGAGCGCAAGGTCGGCGAGCTGTACGCGATCTACGTCGACCCCCAGGAATGGTCGACCGGGACCGGGCGAGCGTTGCTCGAGCGGGCAGAAGCCGAGTTGCGCGGCAACTACGCGATCGCGACGCTCTGGGTGCTCGAGGACAACCCCCGCGCCCGCGCGTTCTACGAGCGCGCCGGCTGGTCGGCGGACGGCAAGCGCAAGGCGGAGGCACGCTGGGGCGTGCGCGCGCCGGAGGTGCGCTACCGGAAGGCGCTAACTGGTGTCTGACACCGTGCCGGTGTCAGACACCACCTGCTCGAGCAGCCTGCGGTCGTGCTCGTGCGTGAGCAGGTCGCGTGCCTCCTCGAACGGCGCCCAGCGCACCTCGTCGACCTCATTCTGCGCGTGTGGCTCGCCCTCGCAGGTCATCCGGTAGTAGCGCACCGCCTTCGGGCCCTGCAGCACGAAGTAGCGCGTCGAGCCGACGAAGGCGCCCACCGAGCAGCGGAGGCCTGTCTCCTCCTCCACCTCGCGCACCGCGCCTTCCTCCCAGGACTCGTCCTCCTCGAGCTTGCCTTTCGGAAACGACCAGTCGTCGTACTTCGGCCGGTGAACGAGCAGGACCGCACGGTCGCGAACGATGATCCCGCCAGCCGCGCGAACGACCAGGCGCACCGTGACCTACACCTCGATCAGGAGCGCGTCGCCCTGGCCGCCGCCGGAGCAGATCGCAGCGAGGCCGAGGCCGCCGCCGGAGCGGCGGAGCTCGTGCACCATCGTCGAGACGATGCGACCGCCGGACGCGCCGATCGGATGACCGAGTGCGATCGCGCCGCCGTTTGGGTTCACGATCGCCTCGTCCGCACCGAGGAGCTTGGTCGAGTTCGAGGCCACAGAGGCAAACGCTTCGTTGATCTCGACGCGCCGCACGTCGTCGATCGTCTTGCCGGCGCGCTCGAGTGCCATCGCGCCGGCGTTCGCCGGCGTGCGCGCGAGGTAGGCGAAGTCGTCGGCGACAAAGCCCTGCGCGACGATCGTGGCCAGCGGCTCGAGACCGCGCTTCGCAGCCCACTCCTCCGAGCAGACGATCACGCAGCTCGCGCCGTCGTTGACGCCCGGCGCGTTGCCCGCGGTCGTCGTTCCTTCCGGGTCGAAGACCGGCTTGAGCGCAGCGAGCTTCTCGGCCGTCGTGTCGCGGCGGATGCTCTCGTCCGCCGTCAGATCGCCGACCGGGACGAGCTCGTCGGCGAACCGGCCCGCGTCCTGGGCGGCGGCGGCGCGCTCGTGCGACCGCACGGCCCAGGCGTCCTGCGACTCGCGAGAGATGCCGAGCTCCCGGGCGACCTGGGAGTTCTGCACGACCATGTGCAGCTGGTCGAACGTCGAGGTGAGCCCGTCGTAGACCATCGAGTCGAGCAGCTCACCGTGTCCGAGGCGGTACCCGAAGCGGCCCTTCTTCAAGAGGTACGGCGCGTTCGTCATCGATTCCATCCCGCCGGTGACGACGACGTCGAGGTCGCCGGCGCGAATCATCGTGTCTGCGATCTCGATCGCGCGGATCGACGATGCGCACACCTTGTTGATCGTGTCCGACGGCGTCTCCTTCGGCAGGCCGGCGGCGATCGCCGCCTGGCGCGCCGGCGCCTGGCCCGCACCGGCCTGGAGCACCTGGCCCATGATCACGTACTGCGGCTCGTGCGGCTCGAGCCCGATCCGGTCGAGCGCCGCCTTGATCGCGAAACCACCGAGCTGCGTCGCCTCATAGGCCGCGAGGCCGCCGCCGAACCTGCCGAACGGCGTGCGGAGCGCGCTGACGATGACGCTGCGCCCCGCCATCAGCGCACGAAGGAGTGGTCGGAGGTCAAGCGCTTCGCGAACGCGACGACGAGCCTGATGATCGACTCGACGTCGTCGAGGTCACAGATTTCGTTGGGGCTGTGCAGGTAGCGCGTCGCGATCGAGAGCAGTCCGGTCGGAATGCCCGCGCGCGCGAGATGGATCTCGTCGGCGTCGGTCATCGTGACGCGCGTGTAGATCTCGTAGGCGTGCGTGATGCCCTCGGCCTCGGCGGCCTCACCGAGCAGATCGGTGACGCGCTTGTTCATGGTCGGGCCGCGGGCGATCATTGCGCCCATCCCGAGCTCGACCCGCCCGGCCCGGCGCGCATCACCACCGGGATAGTCGGTCGCCGGCGTCACGTCGATCACGATCGCGACCTGCGGCTCGAGCGCGAACGCCGCGGCGTGCGCCCCGTAGAGGCCGATCTCCTCCTGCACCGCCGCCACGGCGACGACGTCGACCTGCGCGTCACCCGCCTCGGCGACGCGCCGTGCCGACTCGAGCGCGATGTAGGCGCCCAGCCGGTTGTCGAGCGACTTCGAGAGCAGGCGGTTGTTCGGCAGGTCGACCGGACGCCCCAGCCAGACTCCCGCGTCACCGACGCGGACGAGGCTCTCCGCCTCTTCGCGGCTCTTGGCGCCGATGTCGATATGCAGGTCGGCGAGCTCGAGGCGGGGACGGTCCCGGACCTGCTCGGGCGCAACTTTCTTGCGGGAGATCGCTCCAGGCACGCGCCCCTCGCGGGTCAGCAGCTCGATGCGCTGGCCGTGCAGCGTCTCGGATGCGATGCCGCCGATCGGCGTGAACGAAAGAAGGCCGTTCTCCTCGATGTGCGTGACGGCGACGCCCACCTCGTCGATGTGCCCGACGATCGCGAGCGTTGGTGCTCCCGCTCCGGCACGCACACGGGCAAACGACGAGCCGAGCGTGTCGGAAGTCACGTCCGCGAACCCAGCGGCCGCCTCGCGCCAGATCCGGGCCGGCTCCTCCTCGTGACCCGACGGTCCGGAGGCGGCCAGGAGCGCGGTGAGAAGCTCGGGAGTCGCCATCGGCTTGCGCATTGAAGCAGGAGCGCTACCCTTCGCAGGACATGAGCTTCTCGATTCCGACCTGGTGGGCGTGGCACAACGAGCGGGACGGGAGCCTGCGCGCGTAGAGCCCGACGCGCCGACCAGCCCGAACCGCTCCAACCGACGACCCGAGAGGGTCGTTTTTCGTATCCGTGAACAGCACAACAGTCCTCAACACCGATCTCCTCACCCCACTCGGGGCGTACCTTCACCTGCGCGGCGCCGGCCGCGGAGCCTTCCTGCTGGAGTCGGTCGAACAGGGCCGGCTCGGCCGCTATTCGCTCGTCGGCTGCGGCGACCGGCTCGTGTCGTTCGCGGAGGCCGAGGCCCTGGCCGAGCCCGTCGTCGGCTATCTCGGCTACGAGCACGTTGCGACGCTCGAGCCGACCGTGCAGCTGCCGGCCGAGGGCAGGGACTTGCCCGAGAGCCGGTTCGTCGTGGCCGACATGCTCGTCCGCTTCGACCACGCTCGTTCGGTCGCCGAGGTGCTGGCGGGTGATCCGGCCGAGGTGACCGCACTCCTCGAGGGTGCCGTGCCGCCGCTCCCACCCGAATCGGCGCAGGCCGCGAGCGCGACCGTGCGCCTGCCGAGCCGGGCCGGCTACGAACGCGGCGTCGAGCGTTGCAAGGAGCACATCCGCGCGGGCGACGCGTTCCAGATCGTCCTGTCGCAGCGGGCAGAGCGCCGCACCGGCGCCTCGGCGCTCTCCGTCTACCGGTCGCTGCGCCGAATCAACCCCTCGCCCTACCTCTTCCTGCTCGAGCTGGACGGGATCTCACTCGTCGGCTCGTCACCGGAGACCCTCGTCCGGCTCGACGGCACCCGCGCGTCGGTGAACCCGATTGCCGGCTCGACGAGCCCGGGCGAAGGCGACGCTGAGCGTCTGCTCTCATCGCAGAAGGACCGTGCCGAGCATGTGATGCTCGTCGACCTGGGCCGCAACGACCTCTCGCGCGTCTGCTTGCCGGGCACGGTCGAGGTGGAACGCTTTCTCGAGCCCGAGCGGTTCTCGCACATCACGCACCTCGTATCGGAGGTCGTCGGCGAGCTCGCGCCCGGTGTCTCCCCATTCGACCTCTTGCGCGCCACCTTTCCGGCCGGCACGGTCTCCGGCGCTCCCAAGGTGCGGGCGATGCAGATCATCTCCGAGCTCGAGCAATACCGCCGCGGGCCGTATGCGGGCGCGGTCCTCTACTCGTTCCCGGGCGGCCCGCTGGACGCGTGCATCGCGATCCGCACGGTTGTCCTGCACGAAGGCGTCGCGCTGCTGCAGGCAGGAGCGGGGATCGTCGCCGACAGCGACCCGCGGGCCGAGCACGAGGAGTGTCTGCGGAAGCTTGCAGCGCTCGAGAAGGCGATCGACCTCGCGGAGGCAGGCCGATGATTCTCCTGATCGACAACTACGACTCGTTCACGTACAACCTCGCGCACCTCTTCGGCGAGCTCGGTGCGGACGTGGTCGTGCATCGCAACGATGCGATTACGGCCGACGAGGCAGTGGAGCTGCAGCCGTCCCATCTCGTCGTCTCGCCGGGGCCGGGGCGGCCCGAGGATGCAGGCGCCACGCCGGAGATCCTGCGGCGGCTGTGCGGCACGGTGCCGACGCTCGGCGTCTGTCTCGGCCACCAGGCACTCGTGCAGGTCTTCGGTGGCGACATCGGCCAGGCGCGACAGCTCGTTCACGGCAAGGCAACGGCAGTCGCCCACGACGGCCGGGGAATCTTCGCCGGTCTTCCCGAAGACTTCCTCGCCGGCCGCTATCACTCGCTCGCCGCCACGTCGGTCCCGGATTGCTTCGAGGTGTCGGCAACCGCAGCCGACGGCGAGGTGATGGCCGTGCGCCACCGCGAGCTGCCCGCCGACGGCGTCCAGTTCCATCCCGAGTCGGTACTGACCCCGAACGGCCGTGACATCGCCCGGAACTTCCTTCAGGGTGTGCGGGGATGATCCAGGACGCGCTCGCACGGCTCCTCGACGGCGAGGACCTCACCCGCGACGAGGCGCGCCGGGTGATGGACTCGATCATGTCCGGCGAGGCGACACCCGGGCAGATTGGTGGCTTCCTCGTGGCGCTGCGCCTGAAGGGCGAGACGGCTGACGAGATCGCCGGCTCGGCCGAGGCGATGCGCGCACACGCGATCACCGTCCATCCGAAGCGCAACGACCTGGTCGACACCGCGGGCACGGGCGGCGACGGCGGGCGGACGTTCAACATCTCGACCGCGGCCGCGCTCCTCGCCGCTGCTGCGGGAGCGGGCGTCGCCAAGCACGGGAACCGCTCGGTCTCGTCGGCGTCGGGCTCGGCCGACGTGCTGGAGGAGCTCGGGTTCGAGCTCGACCTCTCGCCGGAGCGGATCGCCGAGTCGATCGACGAGCTGGGGTTCGGCTTCATGTTCGCACCAACGCACCACCCGGCGATGAAGCACGCAGGACCTGTGCGCCGCGAGCTTGCGACGCGCACCGTGTTCAACGTGCTCGGCCCCCTGACGAACCCCGCCGGTGCGCGCGCCCAGGTGGTGGGCGTCTATTCACCGCTGCTCGTGCCGGTGATCGCCGATGTGCTGGCGCAGCTCGGGGCGCGTCGCGCGTTCGTCGTGCACGGCGCCGGCGGCATCGACGAGCTCTCACCGGCCGGGCCGAACCTGGTCTGCGAAGTTGTCGACGGGATGGTGCACAGCCGCGAGATCGACCCACTCGACCTCGGGATCGAGCGCTGCGACCCCGCCGAGCTGCGTGGCGGGACGCCGGCCGCGAACGCCCAGAACATCCGCGAGGTCTTCGAGGGTGGCAACGGCGGACGCCGCTCCGCGATCCTCCTCAACGCGGCGGGCGCAATCGCCGCCGGCGGACATGCGCGTGACCTGGCGGAAGGGATCGGCCTGGCCCGCGAAGCGATCGACAGCGGTGCGGCTGCCGAGCGGCTCGAGGCGCTGGTTGCCTTTTCGCGACAGGGAGCGGCCGCGTGAGGTTCCGCGCTGCTCTGGCGGCCGATGGGTTCGGCGCGATTGCTGAGTTCAAGCGGCGCTCGCCGTCGGCGGGGGACATCCGCCCCTTCGCCGACGTGTCGGAGATCGCGCGCGGCTACGAGCGCGCCGGGGCGCGCGCGATGTCCGTGCTCGTCGACGAGCGCTTCGCAGGCACCTGGGACGACCTCCGCGCGGCCCGCGCTGCGACAACGCTCCCACTGCTGGCGAAGGGCTTCTTCTCCACGCCGGCCGACCTCGAGACGGCACGCGCTGCGGGCGCGGACGCAGTGCTCCTGCTGCTGCGCGACCTCGACGACGGGCAGACGGCGAGCCTGATGGACGTCGCGAGCGGGCTCGGACTGGACACACTCGTCGAGGCACATGACGCGGGTGAGCTCGAACGCGCCGTTGCGCTCGACGCACCGGTGATCGGCGTCAACGCGCGTGACCTCTCGACATTCGATCTCGACCGTCGCCACCAGCTCGAGCTTGTAGCTCGCGCGCCGCGCGACCGCCTGGTGATCGCCGAGAGCGCAATCCAGACGCGTGCGCAAGCCGCCGCCGCAGAGTTGGCCGGCGCAAAGGCGATCCTCGTCGGCTCGACACTGATGCGCGCGCCCGAGCCGGGAGCAAAGCTGCGCGAACTGCTCACCCGGCCACTCGTCAAGGTCTGCGGCCTGACTCGCCAGGACGACGTCGACGCAGCCGTCGGCGCCGGCGCCGACCTCGTCGGCTTCATCCTGGCGGCTGAGAGCCCGCGCCGGACAGACGTGCTCCTGGATGCGCCCGACACGGTGCTGCGCGTCGCGGTCTTCGTCGGCGAGCGCGAGGAGACCGGCGCGGACCTCGTCCAGTTCTACGCCCGGGAGAACGGGCACCGCGCGCGTGATGGCGAACTGCTGCGCGGCGACGAGCGCGTCGGCACGGTCGTCGACCTACCGTGGGAAGAGGGAGACCCGACCCACTTCGACCGGGCACGCTCGACCTCCGGTCGCGTGATGCTCGCGGGCGGGCTCGGACCGGAGAACGTCTCGCAGGCGATCGCGGCGGTGCAGCCGTGGGCGGTCGACTCGGCGCGCTCGACGGAGTCGGCTCCCGGCGTCAAGGACCATGACCTGGTGCTCGCGTGGGTGGAGGCAGCACGATGAGCGAATTTGGCGATTACGGCGGGCGCTATGTCCCGGAGACGCTGATCCCGGCGCTCGACGAGCTTGAGTCCGCGTGGAGCGCGCTCCGCGACGACGACGCGTTCCACGCCGAGCTGCACGGCCTGCGCACGAACTACGCGGGTCGCCCCACCCCGCTCACGCGCGTCGAGCGCTTCGCACCGAAGCAGCGCATGTACCTGAAGCGCGAAGACCTGATGCACACCGGCTCGCACAAGCTGAACAACGCACTCGGCCAGGCCCTGATCGCCCAGCGGCTCGGCAAGCATCGGATCATCGCGGAGACGGGCGCGGGCCAGCACGGTGTCGCGACCGCGACGGTGTGCGCGCGCTTCGGGCTCGAATGCATCGTCTACATGGGGAGCGAGGACATCCGCCGCCAGGCGCCCAACGTCGAGCGGATGAAGCTGCTCGGCGCGGAGGTGCGTCCGGTCGAATTCGGCACACGCACACTGAAGGAGGCGACAAGCGAGGCGATCCGTGACTGGATTGCGAACGTCGAGACGACGTA
>JADGPE010000055.1 GCA_017882605.1 Thermoleophilia bacterium
CTGACACGCTCCTAGCGTCGTCGGTCTGGCGACGGTGTTCGGTGCAGGTGGCGGTACCAGCTCCTACGAGGAGCTGCGCGAGTCTGCGGACCTGATCGTGCTCTGGGGCTCGAACGCGCGCGAGGCACATCCGATCTTCTTCCACCACCTGCTGAAGGCGGTGCATCGCGGCGCCAAGCTGATGGTCGTCGACCCGCGGCGCACGGTCTCGGCCCAGTGGGCGGATCTCTGGCTCGGCCTCGACGTCGGCAGCGACATCCCGCTGGCGAACGCGATCGCGCGCGAGATCATTGCCAACGGCCTCGCGAACGAGGAGTTCATCTCTCGTGCCACGAGCAACTACGACGCGTTCCGCGAATCGGTCGAGCCGTGGACGCTGGAGGTCGCCGAGCGGGCGACCGGCGTGCCGGCGGACGGGATCCGCGAGCTCGCGCTCGCCTGGGGCAACGCGAAGACGCCGCAGATCTGCTGGACGCTCGGCATCACCGAGCACCACAACGGCGTCGACAACGTCTTCGCCCTGATCAATCTCTCGCTGCTCGTGGGCGGGGTCGGCCGCTACGGCGCCGGGCTGCAGCCGCTGCGCGGCCAGAACAACGTGCAGGGCGGCGGTGACATGGGTGCGATCCCGAACAAGCTCCCGGGCTTCCAGGACGTGGAGGACGCGTCGGCCCGCGCGAAGTTCGACGCCGCCTGGAACGCGACCGTGCCGCCGAAGAAGGGCCTGCACCTGACCGAGATGTTCGAGGCGATGGAGCACGGCGACCTGCGCGCGCTCTACGTCGTCGGCGAGAACCCGGCACAGTCGGAGGCCGACCAGACACGCGCGCGCAGACTGCTGAGCGAGGTCGACCATCTCGTCGTCCAGGACATCTTCCTGACGAAGACCGCCGAGCTCGCCGACGTCGTCCTCCCCGGCTGCGCCGGCTGGGCCGAGTCGGAAGGCACGGTCACCTCGAGCGAGCGGCGGGTCCAGCGGGTGCGCAAAGCGCTCGACCCGCCCGGCGATGCGCGCGACGACATCGAGATCGTGTACGAGCTCGCGAAGCGCCTCGGCACCGACCTCGGCAGCACGCGTCCCGAGGAGATCTGGGACGAAGTACGTGCCTTGTCGCCGATGCACGCCGGGATGACGTACGCGCGGCTCGAGGAGCTAGGCGGCATCCAGTGGCCCTGCTGGGACCTCGAGCACCCGGGCGACCAGTTCCTGCACGGGCGCCTGTGGGACGACGTGGTCGACGAGCGCGCGCCGTTCATGCCCGTCAAGCACTCCCCGCCCGTCGACCTCCTCGACGACGACTTCCCGCTCCGGCTCACGACCGGACGGCGGCTCGAGTCGTTCAACACGGGCGTCCAGACGGGAGGATTCAGCTCGCCGCTGCACGTCGGAGGTGAGGCGCTGCTCGTCTCCCCGGAGGACGGCGAGCGCTACGGCCTCGTCGACGGCGGTCGCGCGCTCGTGACCTCGCGGCGCGGCTCGGTCGAGGCGCCGGTCGCGTTCGCCTCGAACCTGCGCCCCGGGCTTGCGTTCATGAACCTCCACTTCCCCGATCTCGTCGAGACGAACGTGCTCACGATCGACGCGACCGATCCGCTCTCCGGCACCGCGGAGTTCAAGGCGACGGCGATCCGCGTGGAAGCAGTCTGATGGATCTTCGCCTGCTCGACGCCTTGCCGACCGACGCCGAGCGAGACGCGATCGACGCGGTCGTGGGCGAGGCGGACGGCGCGAGCGACCGTGTCGCGCACGCCGACCGCACGAGACGGCACCTCCTCCTCCCCGCCCTCCGCGCCGCGCAGCTGCGCGTCGGCTGGGTCAGCGAAGGCGCGCTCGGGTACGCGTCGCGCCGCCTCTCGGTGCCACCCGCGGATGCGTACGGCGTCGCGAGCTTCTACGCGCTGCTCGCGCTCGAGGAGCGCCCGGCGGACCTGACGCACGTCTGCACCGACCTGTCGTGCGCGCTCAAGGGCGCACGGGTTGCGCCGGGCGAGCATGCGAGCCCGTGCCTCGGTCTCTGCGAGCGCGCGCCCGCCTCCTATCGCACGATCGCAGGCGTCGCGCCGCGCGAGCTGCAGCTGCCGGAGTCGGGGCCGCCGCTGCCGCAGGCGGGCGATTCGTCGCTACGCCTACTGCGCCGGATCGGCGCCGGCATCGACCCGACGTCGCTCGAGGCGTACGTCGCCGCGGGAGGCTTCGAGCAGCTGAGGCGGGCGCGGGAGCTCGGCGGGGACACCGTGATCGGCGAGCTCAAGGAGTCGCGGCTGCTCGGACGCGGCGGTGCCGCGTTCCCGACCGGCGTCAAGTGGGAGGCTGTGGCCGGCCAGCAGGCGCAGCCGCACTACGTCGTCTGCAACGCCGACGAGTCCGAGCCGGGAACGTTCAAGGACCGCGTGCTGATGGAGAGCGACCCGTTCGCGCTCGTGGAGTCGATCGCAATCGCCGCGTTCGCGACCGGTGCCCGGAAGGCGTTCATCTACGTGCGCGCCGAGTATCCGCTCGCGCACGAGCGGATCAGGAACGCGATCGCCCGCAGCGCACCGCACCTCGACGGAATCGAGATCGAGTTGCGCATCGGAGCGGGTGCGTACGTGTGCGGCGAGGAGACAGCGCTCTTCCAGTCGATCGAGGGCTACCGGGGCGAGCCGCGCAACAAGCCGCCGTTCCCGGTCGAGGTGGGGCTCTTCGGCAAGCCGACCGCCGTGAACAACGTCGAGACGCTCTTCAACGTGCTCGAGGTGCTCCGCGACGGCGGCGCGGACTATGCGCTGACGGGCACCGAAGGCTCGACCGGGACGCGCCTCTTCTGCGTCTCCGGCTGTGTCGAGCGCCCGGGGCTCTACGAGCTGCCGTTCGGCGCGACCCTGCGGGAGCTGCTCGAGCTGGCAGGCTCGGCGCCGCCCAAGGCGGTGCTGCTCGGGGGCGCGGCGGGAGCGTTCGTCGGGCCGGAGCTGCTCGACCTGAAGCTGACGCACGAGGACACACGGGCGGCGGGTGTCACGCTCGGTTCCGGCGTCGTGATCGTCTACGACGAGCGGGCGGAGCTCGTGCCCGCGCTGCTGCGGATCGCGGAGTTCTTCCGCGACGAGTCGTGCGGGCAGTGCGTGCCGTGCCGCGTCGGCACCGTGCGGCAGGAGGAGGCGCTGATGCGCCTCGCCGCCGGCGCCCCGCACGCGGACGAGCGCGAGACGCTCGCCGAGCTCGCACAGGTGATGCGCGACGCCTCGATCTGCGGGCTCGGGCAAACGGCAGCCAATGCGATCGAATCTGCGATCGTGAACCTCGGAGTGTTCGCATGACGACAACCCTGATCGCCGCACCGAAGCGGATGCTCGATCTGACCGTGGACGGGCAGGCGGTGCGTGTCCTGGAAGGTTCAACGCTCCTCGACGCGTGCCGCCTGGCCGGGATCGACACGCCGACCCTCTGCTACGGCGACACGCTCACACCGGTGAACGTCTGCCGCGTCTGTGTCGTCGAGCTGGAGGGAGCCCGAACGCTCGTGCCTTCGTGCTCGCGCAAGGCCGAGGCGGGCATGGTCGTGCACACCGACTCGGAACGCGTGCGCACGAGCCGCAAGCTCGTGCTCGAGCTGCTCGGCTCGTCGGTCGACCTCTCGCTCGCGCCGGAGGCACTGGAGTACATCGAGCGCTACGACGCGAAGCCGGAGCGCTTCGGCGCCGACGCGGCAACGGTCGCGCAGGATGTGAAGGTCGACAACGACCTGTATGTGCGCGACTACTCGCGCTGCATCCTTTGTTACAAGTGCGTCTCTGCCTGCGGCGAGGACGCCCAGAACACGTTTGCGATCGCGGTGGCCGGGCGCGGCTTCGGCGCGCACATCTCCACCGAGCTCGACGTGACGCTGCCGGAGTCGGCGTGCGTCTACTGCGGGAACTGCATCGCGGTATGCCCCACCGGCGCGTTGATGTCGAAGAGCGAGTACGACCGCCGCCGGGCGGGCACGTGGGACGAAGCCTCGGAGGAGGTCGTCACGACCGTGTGCCCGTACTGCGGTGTCGGCTGCAACCTCGAGCTGCACGTGCAGGGCGACGACATCGTCAACGTCACCTCGCCCGACGACCACGACGTCACCCGCGGCAACCTGTGCATCAAGGGACGCTTCGGCTTCCAGTTCGTCCAGAACCGCAAGTGACCCGCGTTCAGGTCCTCTACTGGCAGGAGATCCCGTCGCTCCTCCGCGCGACAGCCGAGGACGGCACGCAGGTCTCGCGCCAGCTGCCCGACTGGTTCCAGCAGGAGATCGACCGCGTGGCGATGGAGCAGGGACTGGTCGGTAGCGACGCCTACCTCGAGCAGTGGCACTGGGCCGAGCCCGAGGAGCGCGACGGCGCGGCGAACGACGCGCTCGACGCGCTCGAGTCCGAGCTCCTCACGGCCCACCGAGCAGGAACGCCGCCACCGCCCGCCGGCCCGCATCGCTGACAGCGCGCGACTGCACCGAGTGCCCGGCACCGTGCACGACGACGAGCTTGCCCTTCGGCGCGAGCGCAAGCTCCTTGCGCGCCCACTCGAGCGGTGTCGACAGGTCGTGGTCGCCGTTCACGAGCAGCGCCGGCACCTGGAGCTTCGCTCCGCGCCGCGGCAACGCGGTCGGCGGCGTCGGCGACCACGGCAGGCACTGGCGGATGAAGCCGTTACCGAGCGCCGTCGCGCGGTCGAACGGATAGAAGTCGCTCACCGAGTGACGCGCGACCGCCGCTCGCAGCTTCGCCTCACGCCCGGGAACCGGCACCGCCGAGTCGCCCCAGGGGTAGCGCCAGTCGGCGCAGAGCGCGCTCGCGTGGAGGCCCTGGTCGAGGGCGGGCGCCGGCGTCTGCTCCCACCTCCGGGCGACGCCGAGGAACTGGAGGAGCTCCAACGGCTTGCCCCCGGCGGCCAGGTGCAGCAGGCGAGGCAGGTCGAAGGTGGAGCGGAACGATGGGTCGACGATGCTCTCGAGCGTCAGCGCGTCGAAGATCGCCGGCCCCTTCCCGGTCTTGCGCACCGCTGCGGCGAGATCCGCCGTGCAGGCGTCACCGCCGCAGACGTCGTGGAGGACACGCCTCGCGCCGCGGAACTCGTCCAGCCCGAGGTCGGTCTCGCCCTCGTGCGGGACGACCGAGTCGAGGACCAGCTTCGACACGTGCTCGGGATGCGCAAGTGCATACCGCTCACCGACGAACGTGCCGTACGAGATGCCGTCGACGACCAACTGGTCGACCCCCAGCGCACGGCGCAGCGACTCGAGATCGGCGACGACGTCGTCCGTCCCGAAGAACTGCCGCCGGCCGCCGAGCTGCGCCGCGCACGCTCGCACCGCCCCGGCCGGAGGCGGGCTGAGGTCGGAGCTTCCCATCGCAGCCTGCAGGGCCGGGCAGTTGAGCGCTCCGGCCCCCGTGCCACGCTGGTCGAACACCACGATGCGGTAGGCCTGCTGCTCGGCACCGACGATGTTCGACACGCGCGCCAGCGCGGGCACACCCGGCTGCCCCGGGCCGCCGGTCAGGAGCAGCAGGACACCACGCGGCGCCTTCGCGTTGTCGGCGGCCGCGACCGCCAGCGCGAGCGTCCCCGGGTGACGGCCGGAGTGGTCGAGCGGAACCGTCAGCGTCGAGCATGTGAAGCCCGTCGCGCCGGCGCATGGGTGCGAGCCGGTCAGACCCGGCGCCCGGCCCGCCGCGCTGCCGCACGCGCCGGCCGCGAGGAGGGCGAGCACGAGCAGAAGGCTGCACCTCACGGCGCCATTGTGG
The DNA here is from genome assembly GCA_017882605.1 of Thermoleophilia bacterium. Lineage (GTDB taxonomy): Bacteria > Actinomycetota > Thermoleophilia > Gaiellales > Gaiellaceae > PALSA-600. Next base: position 5,752 of record JADGPE010000055.1, read on the forward strand.
GTTGTCCCGAAGCGAATGGCTCGGCTGAACGTAAACTCGAATCAATGCGGATCGGAATCCTCACCGGCGGCGGCGACTGTCCCGGTCTGAATGCGGTCATCCGCGCGGTCGCGCGGCGCTCCTGGGCCAACGGCTACGAGGTCGTCGGGGTGCGCGAGGGCTGGCGCGGGATGATCGAGCCCCGGCTCGAGCCGCTCGGGCCGAGCGAGATCTCCGGGATCCTGCCGCGCGGGGGCACGATCGTCGGAACGTCCCGCACCAACCCCTACAAGGTCGAGGGCGGCGTCGAGAAGGTGCGCAGCGCGTTCGAGCAGATCGACGCCCTGGTCGCGATCGGCGGCGAAGACACGCTCGGCGTGGCCTCAAAGCTCTATTCCGAGTTCGACCTGCCGGTCGTCGGTGTTCCCAAGACGATCGACAACGATCTTTCGGGCACCGACTACACATTCGGCTTCGACACCGCCGTCGCGATCTGCACCGAGGCGATCGACCGCATCCACACCACGGCGGAGTCGCACAACCGCGTCATGGTCGTCGAGGTGATGGGCCGGCACGCAGGGTGGATCGCCGTGCACAGCGGCATCGCCGGCGGAGCCGACGTGATCCTGATCCCCGAGCGCCCGGTCGTGCTCGACGAGGTCGAGGCCGAGATTCGCCGCCGCCACGGCCGCGGCAAGAACTTCTCGATCGTCGTGATCAGCGAAGGCTGCGAGCTCCCGGGAACCGAGGACAAGGGTGAGTTCGACCAGTTCGGCCACAGGCTGCTCGCGAAGCGCGGCGTCGGCGAGCAACTCGGCGACGAGATCGCGAGCCGCACCGGTTTCGAGACGCGCGTCACCGTGCTCGGGCACGTGCAGCGCGGCGGCTCGCCCACCGCCCGCGACCGGATCCTCGCGACGCGGTTCGGCCTGAAGGCGGCCGACCTCGTGCAGCAGGGCCACTTCGGCCAGATGGCGGCGCTGCGCGGCGACGACGTGATCTCGGTCTCGCTCGAAGAGGCGACTGCGGAGCTGAAGACCGTCCCGCCGGAGTGGTACGAGGTCGCGCGGACGTTCTTCGGCTAGAGGGAACCTGGTTCCCGCGCAGCGGAACCAGGTTCCTGTCTGTGACCTCCCGAGACCGCTGAAGACACGAACCTGGTTCCGGCTTCGCCGGCAACCAGGTTCCGATCAGAGCTCGGCGAGCGGGAAGCTGCGGTGGCGCCTCGGCGGGACGAGGAAGTTCTGCCGGTGGGTCGTCGAGAGGATCGAGTTGAAGCCCTGGTTGCGGTCGCGCGGCTTGAACGCGATCTTGCCGTCGGGCAGCTGACCGTCCATGGCGAGGCGGTTGCGCCGGAAGTCGTCGCCCGTCGGGTTGAAGACGACGAAGTGCACGCCGGCTGCGGGGAGCTCGCCGATCTCGGCCAGGTTGACTGACCACGTGAACGGGTTGTCGAGCGTGTTGAAGTCGGCACGCACGGGGATCGCCGTGCCCTTCGGGTAGACGACGCCCTCCACGTGGACGTCCCGGTCGAGCCGCGAGGTCGTCTGGATCGCGGCGCTGTGCCCGATCCGCCCCGAGCTCTTGTAGTCGCGCTGCACGTCTGCTGCGCTCGAAACGTCCTGCGGTCCTTGACGGACCGTCTGCGTGTCCTGCTTGACGTTCAGATTGGGTCGAAACGCCGTCGCGACGCGCTCGTCGAAGTCGAAGTTCAGGTACCAGGCCTCCACGTCCTCGTGAATGTGCGACAGGTGCATGTGGGTGCCGTGGACGAAGTAGTCGCTGCCGCGGAAGTCGACGTAGCCCAGCGTCTCGAAGTTCGCGATCTCGCCCGGGCCCATGCCGGCACGCTGGGTCGACGTGAACCCGAGAAAGAGCTCTGCCGTGTCGGGGATCAGGTCGGCCCCCGGCACCTGGGCCGCCACCGCCATCTGCTTGGGCAGCGACCGTCCGCCGTCGAAGCCCCCGCCGGCGAAGCCGCGCCGGATCGATGTCAGGTGAAACAGTTTGGAGTCGCGCAGGCGCTGCGTGGCGTCGTCGATGTGGGCGCGCACGTCGGAGCGGATGAGGAAGGCGACGTCGTTCGATTCGAGCTTCGTGTCGAACGGGTCGCTCTGGAACCGCTCTGCGTCGAACAGCACCGGCTTGCCGGCGCGGCGGTCCTGCGGCAGATAGCGCCGCAGGGCGTCCGGGGTCAGGCGGTGGAAGTAGGGCAGGCCCCAGGCCGCCGTCACACCGAGACCGGCCGGCGTCGGGGCGTAGTCGGCGTCGATCCCCGCCAGCACGCCCGCGAGCGACGTCTGGGCGTCGAGCAGATCGGCCCGGGTCGCGAGAACGCGTGCGGTGAGGATCTCGTGATGCAGCGGAGGCACGAGCACCTCGACGCCGTTCGACCGGACGATTCGGATTCCGTCGAGCAGGTGCTGTTCGGGAAGGCGCTGCCCGCCGGCTGCACGCTGCGGCGAACCGCCGGACAGCTGGTCGACGAGCTCGTAGATGCCGCCCGCGCCGACGACGCCGGCCGCGGCACCGGCGAGCACCTGCCTCCGTGTCAGCTTCATCAGGAGGAGGGAGCGATCCGCACGAGCGCCGCGAGTTCCTGCTTCAGGTAGCGCACGACGTGATTGAACGTGAGCGGCGGCGCAACATGCTCGGAGAGGGTGTAGAGGTTCCCATCCGCGCGCCAGACGAGCGCTGCATGCCACTGGTCGGCGTCCTGGTTGACGGTGTAGAGGCGAGTGGTGATGCCGTTCGCGGTGATCGATTTCGTCGGCTGGTCGAAGCACGGGACGTTCTTGCTGTCGACACCGCCCGTGCGACAGGTCGGGATCGTCGTGCGGCCGGGATAGGCACGCAGGTTGACGTGCAGCTCACCGCCCGCGGCTCCGCCGCCGGTCTCCTGCCAGACGAAGCTCTCGAGATAGCTGCGGTCGGCGGAGACGGAGTTGATGTTGTTCCACTGCCCGTGGAGCTTTCCGACGAGCGGGTCGGGCAGCCAGCCGGGGCAGTAGACCGGCGCCTTGACCCGGTTCGCGAGCTTCTGCCAGCCCGAGCGGTCCGGGCAGTGGGCCTTCGGCGCTGCGGACTTCGGCGCGGCGTCAGCCTTCTTCGCGCCGCCCGAGCAGCCCGCCGCGAGCAGTGCGCACAGCCCCAGGAGCAGGGAAAACGCGAGGAGCCCTCTCACTGCAGGCCATGGTAGCCCTCTGCGCTACACGTCGACCGGCTGGTGGCCGACCAGGCTGCGCACGTCGCCGGCGGGCACGAGCACGGCGTCGATCCCTGCGCGCTCAAGGGCGAGCACCTCGTCCCGGCTGCCGACATCGACCTGGGCGATCGCGAGCTTGCCTGCCGGCACGTCCGGGAGCAGCTCCAGCACGGCGTCGAGCGGGTCGACGTCGTCGTCGATATCGACCGCGGTGAGCAGGAAGATCTCGGGGTCGAGACGCTCGAGCGCGGACTCGAGCTCCTCCTCGTCGCGCACGTCGACCACCGACTCGAGGTGCGCGAGGTGCGCGTGTTCATGCTCGTCGCCGGGCCGGATCGTGACGGCGTCGGCGTCGGCGGGCGAGCCCTCGCCGATCCAGAGCAGCGGCAGGCTCGTTGCGTCACGAATGCCGTGAATCACCGAGGAGACCGCGAGCGCCTTCGCGCCCTGTTCCTCGGCGTCTCGGGCTGCGCCCGCGTCGTCGACGCAGACGATGATCGCGATTCCATCTCCATCGGAGATGTGGTGGCTGAGACGGCGTGGACCGGACACTGCTTGGCCCAAGCGTAACTGGCTAGAAGCTTCGTGGTGCGCTTGGCGGAAGACGCTCGTGGCCGGCCCAGTCAGTCCGGGCCGGCGCGAACACCTCGATCAGCGTCGCGCCCTCAGGGCCGGCGGTCACGGAATGCGGCGTGTGGGCCGGGATCACCCAGGTCGCCCCGGGCCGCAGCTCCCGCTGCTCGTCGCCGATCCGGAAGGTCAGCCCGCCTCCGATCAGGATGCCGATCTGCTCGTTCACGTGCGCGTGCTCCGGCACGTCGGCGTCCGGCTCGAGCTCGATCGCCGCGAGCGTCGCCTCGGCGCCGTGCAGCGACCGGCCGATCACGCCGTCCCAGATCACGTTCGGCGCGATCTCGTTCAGATGATCGAATGCCGTCATACGCCGATCGGGTGCCAGACCGTCTTCAGCTCGAGGAAGGCGGAGATCTCGTAGAGGGACTGGCTGTCGGGCTTCCCCGAGACGACGCGCTTCACGTTCTCCGCGGCGGCCGTCTCGAGCTCCGCGCGCAGGCCGTCGGCGCCCGTCACGTCGATCGCGTTCACGTCCATGTGGCTCGCGAGCCAGGGCGCGAGCTCGGCCCGGTGACCGGTGAGCAAGTTGACGACGCCGCCGGGGACGTCACTCGTCGCGATCGCCTCGGCCAGCTCGATCGCAGCGAGCGGCTGCGTCTCGGACGCCAGCGCGACCACGGCGTTCCCGCCGGTGAGCACGGGTGCGATCCGGGAGACGAGCCCGAGCAACGGCGGCTCGTCGGGCGCGATCGTGGCGACGACGCCGGTCGGCTCCGGGATCGTGAAGTTGAAGTACGGGCCTGCGACGGGGTTCGTCCCGCCCAGCACCTGTGAGAGCTTGTCGGCGAAGCCCGCGTACCAGACCCACCGGTCGATCGCGCGGTGCACCTCGTCCTTGCCGGAGCAGAGCTCGGCGAACTCCGGCACCCGCGCCTCCATCATCTCCGCGATGCGGTAGAGCACCTGGCCGCGGTTGTAGGCGGTCGCAGCGGCCCATTTCGGCTGCGCGCCGCGCGCCGCCTGCACTGCGTCGCGCACGTCCTTGCGCGAGGCGCGCGCGACGTTCTGGTCCTGTGCCTCGTAGGTGCGGCCGCTCTCGCTGCGCGGAAACGCACCTCCGATGTAGAGCTTGTAGGTCTTCTTGACTGGGAGACGACCGCTCATTCGAAGTCGAGGTACGGCTCCATGCCGTGCAGGCCGCCTTCCCGGCCGAAGCCCGATTCCTTGTACCCGCCGAAGGGGCTTGTCGGGTCGAAGCGATTGAACGTGTTCGCCCAGACGACGCCGGCCCGGAGGTGCTGCGCCATCCAGAGGATGCGAGAGCCCTTCTCCGTCCACACGCCGGCACTGAGCCCGTACGGGGTGTTGTTCGCCTTCTCGACCGCTTCATCGGGCGTGCGAAACGTGAGCACGGAGAGCACCGGGCCGAAGATCTCCTCCTGCGCGATGCGGTAGCTCTGTGCAACGTTCGTGAAGACGGTCGGCGCGAACCAGTACCCCTTTTCGGGCAGCTTGCACGGCGGCTGGTAGATCTCGGCCCCCTCTTCCTTGCCGGCCGCGACGAGCTCCTCGATCCGCTCGAGCTGCTCGCGCGAGTTGATCGCGCCGACGTCGGTGTTCTTGTCGAGCGGGTCGCCGACGCGGAGCGTCGCCATCCGCTGCTTCAACTTCTCGACCACGGGCTCGTAGATCGACTCCTGCACCAAGAGCCGCGAGCCGGCGCAGCAGACGTGACCCTGGTTGAAGTAGATGCCGTTGACGATGCCCTCGACCGCCTGGTCGATCGCGCAGTCGTCGAAGACGATGTTCGCCGCCTTGCCGCCGAGCTCGAGCGTCAGCTTCTTCCCCGTGCCGGCGAGGCGCCGCTGGATCGCCTTGCCCACCTCGGTCGAGCCGGTGAACGCGATCTTGTCGACGTCTGCGTCGACGAGCGCGGCGCCGGTCGAGCCGTCGCCCGTGACGATGTTGACGACCCCCGGCGGCAGCTCAGCCTGCCGGAGCACGTCGCAGAAGAGCAGGGCGGTCAAAGGCGTCGTCTCGGCCGGCTTGAGAACGACGGTGTTGCCGGCGGCAAGCGCGGGCGCGATCTTCCACGACAGCATCAGCAGCGGGAAGTTCCACGGGATGATCTGGCCCGCGACCCCGAGTGCCTTCGGCGTGCGGTTCGGGAACGCGTACTCGAGCTTGTCTGCCCAGCCTGCGTAGTAGAAGAAGTGCGCGGCGGCGAGTGGAAGGTCGACGTCGCGCGACTCCTTGATCGGCTTGCCGCCGTTCAGCGACTCGAGCACGGCGAACTCGCGCGAGCGCTCGGCGAGGATGCGCGCGATCCGGAACATGTACTTCGCCCGCTCCGAGCCCGGCAGCTTCGACCAGCTCTGGAACGCGTCGCGCGCGACGGCGACCGCCTTGTGCACGTCGGCCTCGCTCGCCTGGGCGACCTCGGCGAGCGGCGCCTCGTCCCGCGGCGAGATCGTCGTGAAATGCTCCTTCGCCGCCAGCCATTCGCCGCCGATGTACAGGCCGTAGCGGTCCTGCAGGCGGACGACGTCGGTCGACTCGGGGGCCGGAGCGTACGTCCAGCCCTGCGGGACCGGGCTGCGATCCTGCCGCTTGTCGAGCTCAGTCATTCGTGAAGTAGTCCTTCGACTGGTAGGCGCCCGTCTTCTCCTTGCGGAGCTGCATCAGGATGTCGTTGACGAGGCTCGACGCACCGATCCGGTACAGGTCGGGCGTCAGCCAGTCCGGCCCGAGCGTCTCGTGCACCTGCACCAGGTACTGGATCGCGTTCTTGGAGGTGCGGATGCCGCCTGCGGGCTTCATGCCGACCTTACGGCCCGTCTCGGCGTGCACGTCGCGGATCGCCTCGAGCATCACGAGCTGCACAGGCAGCGTCGCCGCGCCGGGGAGCTTGCCGGTGGACGTCTTGATGAAGTCGCCGCCGGCCGCCATCGCGAGCAGCGACGCACGACGCACGTTGTCGTAGGTGCCGAGCTCGGCCACCTCCAGGATCACCTTCAGATGCGCGGCGCCGCAAGCCTCCTTGACCTTGACGATCTCGTCGAAGACCTTCGCGTACCGGCCTGAGAGGAACGCGCCGCGGTCGATCACCATGTCGATCTCGTCGGCGCCCATGGCGACGGCGTCCTCCACGTCGCGCAGCTTGACGTCGAGCGGCGCCTGGCCGGACGGGAAGTAGGTGGCGACGCTCGCAACCTTGACGCCGCTGCCCGCCAGACGCTCCTTCGCCGGTGTGATCAGGTTCGGGTAGACGCAGACGGCGGCGACCGAGGGGACGTTCGGATCGCTCGGGTCGGGGCGGATCGCCTTCGAGCAGAGCGCCGCGACCTTGCCCGGGGTGTCCTGGCCCTCGAGCGTGGTCAGGTCGCAGCAGCGCAGGGCGAGCTCGAGCGCCCAGACCTTCGCGTCCTTCTTGATCGAGCGCTTCGCGAGCTCGGCGGCGCGCTGCTCGACCGCGACCTGGTCGATCGAGCCGATGCGCGGCAGCCGCTGCTTCAACGGCAGCTCGAAGCCCCTCGGAAGTACCGGCGCCTGGGCCATCATGCGAGTGTAGCCCCGGTGCGAATCTACGCGGACAGCCGCAGGTACTCGAAGTACGCAGCGATCTGCTCGGGCGCCGGGCTGCTCGGCGTGCTGATCGGCCGGGCCACCTGGTGGGTGGGCGCGCCGGTCGCGATCGTCTCCTTCGGGCTCGCGGCGCTGCTCGTGCGAGGCGCCGTCTCCCAGCCGGCCAGGATCACGGTCGACGCAGACGGCCTCGGCGGCACCGCACTCCCGCGCCCGCTCGCCTGGACGGAGATCGCCTCGATCGAGCACACGACCCGGCCCGCCCGCTACGGCACGCTGCAACTCCTGCGGATCACCCGGCGCGAGGGCGAGCCTGTCGATGTCCCTCTCTCGGGCCTGCTCACCCCGCCCGCCACGATCGTCGAGGCGGTCGAGCAGTTCCACGAAGTCGCGGCAGCGGCCGCGCCTCGTCCAGACATGTCTGAGGTCTGACCCCTGGTTGAGCGGTCGTTGAGTAGTTGATGATATGTTGATGACCATGCCGACATCGCTCGACACCGTGCTCGACCTCGCGCTCGCCCGCACCCTCGTGCTGCGCTACGTCGACACGCCGCTCGGCCACCACCACGGCCTCAGCCTCTCCGACCTCGCGCTGCTGCTCGAATTGCGCAACGCGCCCGACGAGAAGCTGCGGCGCGTCGACCTCGCCTCCCGCCTCGGGATCACACCCTCGGGCGTCGCCCGGCAACTCGGGCCGCTCGAGCGGATCGGCCTCGTCGGCCGCGAGTCGAACCCGCGCGACGCGCGCCTCGCGCTCGTCACGCTCACCGACTCCGGCCGCCGGATCGCGGATGAGGCGCTCGTCACGGCTGAGGAGGCCGCCGAGGGAGCGCTCAAGACGCTCTGGAACGACGCCGAGCGCAAGCAGCTCGGGACGCTGCTCGCCGCGGCGCGCGGCTCGTCGCTCTAGCTATAGACCCAGCCGCTCGAGCATCGTCTGGTTGCGCCGCCACTTCGGCGAGGCCTTCACCTGCAGCTGCAGGTACACCGGATGACCGAGCAGCTGCTCGACGAACGGCCGCGCCGTCCGGCCGATCTCGCGCACCATCGAGCCGCCCTTGCCGATCAGGATCTGCTTCTGGCTCTCGGTCTCGGTGTAGAGCCGCACGTGCACGTGCTTGTCCTCGATCTCCACCACCTCGGCGGTGATCGCGTGCGGCAGCTCCTCCTTGAGCA
>JADGPE010000018.1 GCA_017882605.1 Thermoleophilia bacterium
CGAACGGCGTCGCCCAGGCGCCGGCCGGAGCGCAGTTGCTGCGCAAGCTGCTGGCGCAGGAGAAGATCCCGACCGCTTGATGCGCGTCCTCGCCGTCACACATGGGCCGCTCGTTGGGCCGGAGCTCTTCGCCGACGTGCTGGCGGAAGACGGGCACGAGCTGCAGGAGTGGGACATCCGCCTACAGGGCGCGCCCCCGCGTGAGTTCGACGCCGTGCTGGTCTTCGGGGGCGACCAGAACGTCGGCGACGAGATTCAGCACCCCTGGTTGCGCGACGAGTACGAGGCGCTGCGCCACTGGGTGCGCGAAGGGACGCCGCTGTTCGGCGTCTGCCTCGGTGCGCAGACCCTGGCGCACGCGCTCGGCGCACCGGTCGCACCCGTCGGGGCGACCCTCGCGGGGTTCTACGACTCGGAGCTGACGGACGACGGCGTCACCGACCCGGTGCTCGGAGTCCTGCCGCGCCGGTTCGAAGCGCTGAACGCGAACGCGTACCGCTTCGAGATCCCCGAGGGCGCGACCGAGCTCGCACGTGGGCCGGTGCCGCAAGGCTTCCGGGTGAACGACTCGGCCTGGGGCGTGCAGTTCCATCCCGAGGTGCGCCGGCACCAGCTGCTCGAGTGGTTCCGCGACGAGCCGACGCTGCCGCGACCGCTCGAGGAGCTCGCGGCGGAGCTCGACGAGAAGCTCGCCGCCTGGCAGGACCACGGCCGCCGGCTCTGCCGAGCGTTCCTCGCGGCGGCTACGTAGTCTCGATCGGCAGGTCGTCGTGGCGCGACCATTCGTGCCACGAGCCGACGTAGTTGCGCGCGTCGTAGCCCAGCGCCCGCAACATCTGCGTCGCGATCGCCGAGCGCGAGCCGCTGTGGCAGTAGGCGACGATCTCGCTACCCGCCTCGATGCCGAGCGCGGCCTCGATCTGGGCCGGCTCGAGCTGCATCAGCCGATAGACGTCGACATGCCGCGCCCCGGGGATGTGACCTTGCCGCGGGTCGCAGTGGCTACCGCGCGTTCCGTCGTATTCCTCCGCAGAGCGCACGTCGACGATCGCGACGCCGCCGAGCCGCTCGGTGAGCTCCTCGATCGCGATCTCCGTCACAGAGCCCGTACGACCGCGACCTCGGCTGCGATCGAAGGCCGCTGCTCGAGCTCCGCCAGCCACGCGGCGATGCGCCCCGGCAGCTCGACGCCGAGCAGGTCGCGCGCGCGGATCACCCACGGGACGTAGGCCACGTCCGCGAAAAGGCTCCGCCCCACCTCGAGCGCCTCCAGCCTGCCCGCCAGGTCGTTGTCGCCGCCGCGCCGGAACGCGTAGTAGTCGTCGCCGAGGTTGTCGTCGAAGCGGTGGACGGCAAGCCGTGCCCGCGCCCGCTCGGCCAAATCGGCCGGCAGCAGGGGGCGCTCCGGGTAGCGCTCGTCGAGGTACGCCATGATCACTTCCGACTCCGGGAGAACGAACCCGTCCTCCAGCACCGGCACGCGCCCGCTCGGCGGGTTGAGCTCCAGCAGCCAGTGTGGGCGGTCCTTCAGGTCGATGAGCACCGCCTCGTGGTCGATCCCCTTCTCGGCAAGCGCAATGCGCACACGCGCGCAATACGGACAGCGGGTGGCGTCGATCAGCTTCACGGCTCGAGCCCCATCAGCCGGGCGATCTGCTCGTACAGCTCCGACGCCGCCGGCAGCTCCGCAGGCGACGCCGCCGTCCGTGCGATGCGCCGCACGTCGTCGCGCGAGGCGCCGGTCAGGCGCGAGACGAGCGTCGGATTCGCGGCGAGCGCCAGCTCGTCGCCCTTCGGAAGCTCGCCGTACCAGGTCGGCACCGACAGGTACTCGTCGACCATCCGGCCGCGCTCGTAGATGCGAAAACGAACAACCTCGCCCTCGAGCCCGAGCGCGATCGTCACCGCGCCGAGCCGGTCGGACAGCTCGCGCGCGAAACGCCCGTGCGCCTCGCGGTCTCGGTCGAAGACCGGGTCCGCGACGCGGATCCAGCTGTCGGTGTTCCGAACCTCCGGCGCTTCGAGCCGCGGGATGAACTGTGCGACCGCCCGCTCGACAGACAACTCGTCGTCGCTCTGCACGTGCGTCACTGCACGCGACTCGCCTGCGTCACGGTCCTCGAGCCGCGCCTCGAACGCCTCCAGCGGGGTTGCCATGAGCTTCGCCTGCTCCGCGAAGCCGAGGCGCGTCCACACGACGCGTGCCTGCTCGTTCGATGCCAGCACATCGAGGCTGACGAACCTCGCGCCCTGCTCGTGCGCGTGGCGCGCGCATTCACGCAAGAGCGCTTTCGCAACTCCCTGCCGGCGGGCGCGCGGGCGAACATGGACGAACTGGATATGCGCGCGTCCGCGCTCCGCCGCCTCGATGCGCGCGGCGCCGAGTGCGCCCTCGCCGTCCTCTGCGAGAAAGACGCCGCCCGTGCGGATGTCGTCGAGTGTGTCCTGCCACTCCTCGGCCCAGGTCTCCGGGTCTTCGAGCTCCCAGGGGACCTCCTGCTCGAACTCCTCCCACAGCCCCCGGAGGACCGCTTCGTCGGCCTCGGTCGCAGGACGAATCGTCATGGACGCGTCAACCAACCGGTGAGGAGGTAGTGCGCAGACAGGTTCTGGAACGGGTGCAGGCGCGCGCCGAGCTCGGTCACAGCGACACCGTAGAGACTCTCGGCAGCCTTGCGGAGGGCGAGGTCGCCGGCCGGCCAGGCGTGCGGGCGAGCGAGGTGGCGGGCGAGGAACCACTCGGCCGTCCAGGGCCCCAGTCCGGGGAGCGCCGTGATCCTCGTGCGCACCTCGTCGTCGTCGAGCGCGGCGAGCCCGCCGAGATCGAGGTCGCTCCGGGCGAGGCCGACCGCGTACTCCGACTTCTTCCGCGTGAAGCCGACCTCGACCAGCATGCGCTCGCCGGCCGCCGCAACGCGCTCGCGGGTCGGGAACGACCAGGCCTCGCCGACGGGCGTGCCGAGACGCTCGACGAGCCGGTTGCGGATCGCGACAGCCGTATGGAGTGAGATCTGCTGCGCCGTGATCGACGTGATCAGCGCCTCGAACGGGTCGGGTTGGAGCGGCGGCCGGAACCCGCGCAGCCGGCCGACGACCGGTGCGATGATTGGATCCTGCTCGGCCCACGCGTAGAACGGCGGCAGATCGAAGGGCGCGCCGAGCAGATGCAGGACGACCGGACGCGTCTCGTCGTCGAGCGGCTCGACGTCGACTCCGCCGGGGCACGGCGCGATGCGCACCTCACGCCCGCCGACAACACGGTACAGCGCGCCGTCGACGAGTCGCGATGCGAGGTCGGTGCCGAACGCGCGGAACCGCCCCGTCGAGAGCTCGAAGTCGTACGGGTCAGGTAAGCGCAGCAGCAACGTCGTGCAGCGTGTCGAAGCGCTCGTAGGACAGGCGCCGTCCGTCGAGGTACCGGGCGAGGCCGTCGCGTGCGAACACGCGCTCCGCCGCGACCGCAGCGCAGCGGTCCGAGTAGCCGTCGCCGACGAAGATGTAGCGCTGCCCGGTCAGCGCGCCCCGCTTGCACGGCTCGCCGCAGGTTGCGCACACCGCCTCGTCCCGCCAGATGGGGCGCCAGCCGTCCGGCCGTGCGTCGAGCCGGTTCGCCCGCACCTCGAGCTCGATCCGCTCGCGTGCGAGGACCGGCTCGATCAGCTCGTGGAACCCGCTGGAGAGGATGAGCGGCGACCTGCCCTCGGCGAGCTCCGCGAAGCCCGCGCGCATCGTGACGTGCTCGCGCATCCAGCCCACCGCGAAGTCGAGCGGCAACTCGATCGTTGCGATCTCCGTCGCTATCACCTCGTGCAATGTCAGTCCGGCGCCGAGCACGCCCTCCATCTGCTCGTACACCTCGCGGTCGCCGAACTCCTCCAAGAGCATGTGGAGCCCGTCGACGTCGGTGCAGGTCCCGTCCCAGTCGAGAACGAGCTGCACCTAGAGATGCGAGGTGACGCCGGCGGGATCGTCGTCGGTCGTGCGTGCGTCCGAGGACGGCTCTTCGGCCCACGAGTACATGTACTTGCCGTCGTCGAGGTCGGCGGCGAGCGTCGTCAGCCGCAGCGGGTTGAACGTGTCGCACATCACCGCATATTCGTGCGTCTCCGTCATCCCGAGCGACTTCTCGGCGAGGCCGGGCTGGGGACCGTGCGGCAGGCCGGACGGGTGCAGCGTGATCGAGCCGATCTCGATCCCCTTGCGCGACGAGAAGTTCCCGTCGACGTAATAGATCATCTCCTCGCTCTGGAGATTCGAGTGGTGGTACGGGATCGGGATCGCCTCGGGGTCGAAGTCGAGCTTGCGCGGGCAGAACGAGCAGATGACGAAGTTCGGCCCCTCGAAGGTCTGATGTGACGGCGGCGGCATGTGGATGCGGCCGGTGATCGGCTCGAAGTCGTTGATCGAGAACGTCCATGGGTACACGTACCCGTCCCAGCCGACGACGTCGAACGGGTGGTAGTCGACCACGTATGTCTGGTACCCGTCGCGAACGCGCACCTTGACGACGTGCTCGCCGCGGTCGCGGTGCGTGCGAAGTTCGGTCGGCGGGTGGATGTCGCGGTGGTAGTACGGCGCGTGCTCCATCAATTGCCCGTGCTCGTTGCGGTAGCGCTTCGGAATCGTGATCAGGCCGGGTGTCTCGAACACCAGGTAGCGCTGCTCCCCTTGCGGCGCGAAGCGATAGGTCGTCCCGCGCGGCACGACGATGTAGTCGCCCGGTTTGTACGGCACGTCGCCGAAGATCGTCTCGAGCGTGCCGGAGCCCTCATGCACGAAGATGACCTCGTCCCCTTCACCGTTGCGGAAGAAGTAGTCCATCGTCTCCGTGGGGCGGGCGAGCGAGATCTCGACGTCGTTGTTCCACATCAGCAGCTCACGGCCGGTGATCGCGTCGCCGGCCGGCGGCACGTCCCAGGTCCGGAGATGGCGATGGGCATGCGCGTCGGGCACCCATTCCTCGCGCACGATCTGCTCGAACTCGCCGAGCTCGATCACCCGGCACGGCGACTGAAGGTGGTAGAGGATCGACTCGAGGCCCGAGAAGCCCTCGAAGCCCATCACCTCCTCGGTCAGGAGGGTGCCGTTGTCGCGGTGCACGACGTGGCGCTTTCTCGGCAGATCGCCGAGTCGCTGGTAGAACGGCATGTATGGAGGATATCGCCGGCCGGATCGAGCGGGAGGTTGCCTCGTGGGACGGAGTCACGACGCACCCCCATCGCTTCGGCGGCATCGAATTTCGCCTCGGGCGCCGCGAGATCGGCCACCTGCACGGCGAGCGCTGGGCCGACCTGCCCTTCCAGAAGGGGATCCGCGACATGCTCGTCGAGACGGGCCGCGCCCAGCCGCATCACGTGCTGCCCGAGACCGGCTGGGTCTCACGGCAGATCCGCAGTGACGAGGACGTCGCCGAAGTGATCGAGCTCTTCCGACTCAGCTACGAGCGGGCTCGCGTGGCGCAGAACGTCCGCGAGTCGCGCGGCTAGGTCCCTGACCGCCTCGACGTCTTGCGTCGGGCGATCTGGACGTCCGGGATCGAATCGCGCCGCCGCGGTCGCGACCTGTCCCGATCCACCACACCGCCGCGGCCGGCTGCAGCTGGGCGTCCAAAGCGTACGAGCAAACCCCCGCGCTGTCCGCCGAAGTTCCACTTTCGACACACACCTGAGTGCGTCTCGCTTCGGTGGCTGACACCAGACTGGTCTCGCCGAGGCCTGTCCGGAGGGGACACGGTGGTGACAAGAGGGGCAACGCGAAAGGTCAGGCGAGGAGCTCGGCGAAGCGCTCGGCAGAGACGTTTCCGCCCGAGACGACGATGCCGACGGACGGCGCTTCGACGATCCCGAAGAGCAGCGCCGCGATGCCGACGGCGCCGCTCGGTTCGACGACGAGCTTCAGCCGTTCGAAGGCAAACCGCATCGCTTCCACGATCTGGGCGTCGGTGACCGTGACGATCTCGTCGACGAGTTGCCTGGCGACCTCCCACGTAAGCGTGCCGGGCGCGCTCGTCTGGAGCCCGTCCGCAATCGTGCGGGGCACGTCGATCGCGACCGGCCGGCCGGCGTCGAACGAGCGGCGCCAGTCGTCCCCCGCCTCGGGCTCGACCCCGACGACGCGGCGCACACCCAGGTCCTTGGCGATCGTGGCGGAGCCTGCGATCAGGCCGCCGCCGCCGACCGGCACGACAAGGGTGTCGACGATGCCGGCGTCCTCGAGCAGCTCAAGGGCGGCCGTTCCCGCCCCGGCCATGACCAGCGGATCGTCGTACGGCCGCACGAGCTCCAGGCCGCGCTCCGCCGCGAGCGCGACGCCGAGCGCCTCGCGGTCTTCCGTGTACCGGTCGTAGGTCACGACCTCCGCGCCGTAGCCGAGCGTCGCATCGACCTTCGTCCGTGGCGCGTCGCTCGGCATCAGGATCGTCGCCTGCGCCCCAACGAGCCGCGCCGAGAGCGCGACCGCCTGAGCGTGGTTCCCGGACGAGTAGGCGAGGACCGGCGTCCGTGGCGGGAGTGACGAGATCTTGTTGTACGCACCGCGGAACTTGAAAGCGCCCGCACGCTGAAAGGACTCGGGCTTGAGGACGACGTGCGCGCCGAGCGTGCGCGAGCGAACGACAGGCGTCCGGTGCGCGACTCCTTCGAGCACCCGCGCGGCCGCGCGGACGTCCACCGGCGCGATCACCCGACGGTGTTCCGCAGGACGCCGATGCCTTCGATCTCGAGCTCGACGACGTCTCCGCGCTGCAGCCAGCGCCCGTCGCCGTGCTCGAGGATGCAACCGCTCCCGACGGTGCCTGAGCCGATCACGTCCCCAGGCCGGAGAGCAGTGTTCTGGGCAGCACGCGCGAGGAGCGCGTCCCAGTGGTGGTACATCGCACCCAGATCCCCGCGCGAACGCTCCTCGCCGTTGACGCGCGCGATCATCGCGCCGGCGCTGCCGTCGAACTCGTCGGGCGTGACGAGCACCGGGCCGAGCGAGGTGGCGAAGTCCTTGCCCTTCGCCGGCCCGAGCCCGACGCGCATCTCCTGGCGCTGCAGATCGCGCGCCGACCAGTCGTTCAGGACGGTGAAGCCGCCGATCGCTCCGTCTGCGCCGATCACCGCCGCGCACTCGAGCTCGTAGTCGAGCTCGTGCGTCCCTCCGGGGTACGGGACGGCGTCCTCCGGGCCGAAGATCGCCGTCGGGTTCGAGAAGTAGAAGACGGGAACCTCGTACCACTCCTTCGGGACCTCGGAGCCGCGCTGCCTGCGAGCCGTTGCGACATGCTCCTCGAAGGCCATGAAGTCGCGCACGGCCGGCGGGTTGAGCACCGGCGGACGCAGATCGACGTCGGCCAGTGCGTACTCCGCATGCTCGCGCGCGGAGCCGCCGCCGGTGAAGAACGACTGCAAGGTCTGGGCGGCAAGCTGGATCACCTTGTCGCCTTCGAGGCGCCCCGGCCAGCCGCGCTCGAGCGCCAGCTCCCGGGGCGTGAACATGCAGAGCTTCACGGCTCCGTATGAACTATCACGTCGGCGATGTCCGGCCGTTCGCGCCGGATGCGCTCCTCGATCTCGCTGGCGCGCTGATGCGCCTCGTCGAGCCTGTGCGTGCCCTCGAGACCGAGCGTGAGGAATGCGACGAGCCCGTGGGTCGTGTTGAGGAACCGGAGCTCGCGCGGCTCGCTCCCGGTCGCCTCGCGCACGATCCGGCGGACGAGAGCCGCGCCTGCTGCCTCGACCTCGCGCGCCTCTGACTCTTCCGCGAGCGGTTCGAGGTGTGTCTGCACGCCCCCAATCTCGGGCACGGCAGCGCAGATAGCGGTCTCGAGCTGCTCGGCAATCTCGTGTGCCTCATCCAGCGAGAGCTCGCCCGGAAGCTTCACGTGCAGCGACAGCTCCGTCCTGCCGTTGACGGTGACGAGCGCAAGGTTGTGAACCTCCCGGACGCGCGGCACCGCGAGCGCCGCGGCATGTGCGCGCTCACGCAGCGTTGCGTCCTCGATCGGCTCGACGTGCACGACGACGTCGGCGTTCGGCAGCGCACGCTCGACCGCTGCTTCCACGGCATCCGCGGTGGCATGCCCCTGCCCGACCGCGGCGCTTGGTGACACGCCGATCACGATGTCGGCGAACTGGCGGCTCCCTGCCTGGCGCATGCGGATCCGTCGCACCTCCACCGGTGGGCTCAACTCGCCGATCGCAGCGAGCGCTGCTGCTTCGGCCTCCGCCGGGACTCGGTCCATCAGCACGTCGACGTTCACCTTGATCAGACGTGCGGCGGCGAGCAGAACGAGCGCGCCGACGAAGAGCGCCGCGATCGGGTCGCCGCTCGGATGGCCGTAGTGCGCGAAGATGAGCCCGGCGAGCACGGCGATCGAGCCCAACATGTCGCTGCCGAAGTGGAGCGCGTTCGACGCGAGTGCAGCGCTCGTGTAGCGCCGGGCGGTTCGCCAGGAGACGACCGTGCGGCTCAGGTCGATCGTGATCACGACACCCAGGACGACGAACGAGTACCACCTCACGTGCACCTGCCCGTGCGTGATCCCCGCGAGCCGCTCGATCGCCCGCGCCGAGATGAACAGGCTGACGAGCGAGAGGATGCCGGCCTCGGTGAGCGCAGACAGGTGCTCCGCCTTGCCGTGACCGAACTGATGCGCCACATCCGCGGGACGGGCCGCCAGCCGCACCGCGAAGTAGGTGAGCAGCGCCGCGACGAGGTCGGTGCCGGAATGCGCCGCCTCGGAGACGAGGCCGAGGCTGTGCGTGGCCAGGCCGACGCTCAGCTTGAGGACGACGAGGACGGCCGCCGCGGCGACCGAGACGAGCGCCGAGCGGCGTTGCGGCGTCATGTGAGCCGGCGGCGCGAGAGGCTAGAGGTTGCCCCGGAGCGCCTGCTCGCGCTCGATCGCCTCGAACAGTGCTTTGAAGTTGCCGTCCCCGAAGCCGCGCGCGCCGTGGCGCTCGATCACCTCGAAGAAGAGCGTCGGCCGGTCCTGAGCCGTTTTCGTGAAGATCTGGAGCAGATAACCGTCGTCGTCGCGATCGGCGAGGATCTTCAGCCGCCGGAGGTCGTCCCAGCTCTCGTCGATCTCCCCGACACGCTCGGGTGTGTCCTCGTAGTAGGCATCGGGTGTGGTGAGGAAGCCCACGCCGCGGCGCTGCAAGGCCTCGACGGTCTTCACGATGTTCGACGACTGCATGGCGACGTGCTGGGCGCCTGGGCCTTCGTTGAACTCCAGGTACTCGTCGATCTGGCTCTTGCGCTTGCCTTCTGCGGGCTCGTTGATCGGGAACTTCACCTTCCCGCGGCCGTCGGTCATCACCTTCGACATCAGCGCCGAGTATTCGGTCGAGATGTCGTCGTCGGAGAAGTGGATCATCTCGGTCATCCCGAAGACCTGCTCGTAGAAGCCGACCCAGTGGTCCATCCGTCCCAGCTCGACGTTCCCCACGATGTGGTCGATCGCGAGCAATCCGACACCGTCGTCGGCGTCCTTTGCCGTCTCCTGCGCGACATAGCCCGGGAGGTACGCGCCTTCGTAGCCGCTGCGGTCGACGAACGTATGCACGACGTCGCCGTAGGTGGCGATCGTCGCCAGTTCGACCTCACCGAAGTCGTCCTTCACGACGTGCGGCTCGACGATGCAGTCGGCGCCGCGCGCGACGGCCTCGCGGAACGCCACCTTCGCATCGGGCACGCGCAGGGCGATGTCCTTCACTCCATCGCCGTGATCGAATGCGTGACGGCCGATCTCGCTGTCGCTGCGAATCGCGCTCGTCACGACGAGGCGAATCTCGTTCTGCTCGAGCACGTAGCTCGCGCGGTCGCGAACACCCGTCTCGGGGCCCGCGTATGCCGTCCGGTGGAAGCCGAAGGCCTGCTCGTAATAGAAGGCGGCCTGCTTCGCGTTCCCCACCCACAACTCGACATGGTCCCAGCCGTCGAGCGGCATGAAGTCTTCCGTCATGACCGTGAGTCTATCGCCGGCGCCGCGGGCGTCCCTGCTGCGGCTTCGGCGGCCGAGACCTCGTCGAGCGAGCGGCGCAACTGCTGCTCGTGGACGAAGCGAACGGCGATCAGCCAGACGACCGCCGCAACGCACGCGGCGGTGAAGAAGGCCGGCCGGATCGCATCTGCAAGGCCGGCCCGCGCCCGCTGCGGCAGACGATGCACGCTCGCGAGCTCGCCGGCACCGATGCCGGGCGGCAGCCCGTGGTTGACGATCACGCCCATGATCGTGACGCCGAGCGTCGCGCCCATCTGACGGCCGAACTGCGTCAGCGCGGTCGCCGAGCCGATCTTCGCACGCGAGACCGCGTTCTGGACCGAGATCACGAACACCTGCATCATCGATCCCATCCCAACCCCGGCGATCACCATGTTGCGCGCCGCCTCGCCGTTGGATGTCGAGGTGTTCATCCGCCAGAGGAGCAGCATCCCGATCGTCAGCAGGATCGGACCGAGGATCACGTTCCAGCGGTAGCGCCCCGTGCGCGACACGAGCTGCCCGGTGAGGAGCGACGTGGCGACGGCGCCGAGTGTCAACGGCGTCAGCACGACTCCCGAGGAGGCCGCGGACGTGCCGATCACGCCCTGCACGAACAGCGGCACGTACGAGATCGTCCCGAACATGACCATCCCGACGAGGGCCATGCAGGCGACGCTGCCGGCAACGATCGGGTTGCGGAGGATCTCGAACGGCAGGATCGGCTCACGGGCGCGCCGCTCGACGACGGCGAACACCGCGAGCAGCAGCGCCGAGGCGGCCAGCGCGCCGGCGACCTGCGGGCTCGTCCAGGGGTACTGGCGGCCGCCCCAGACGAGACCGAGCAGGAGTGCGCCCGTGCCGGTCGCGAGCAGGCCCGCGCCGAGCCAGTCGATCGAGTGGTCGGTGAGCGGCGCCCGGCGCGGCATGGTGATCGAGATCACGACCAGGGCGATGCCGCCGATCGGGAGGTTGACGAGGAAGACCCAGCGCCAGCTCGCGTTGTCGACGATGAAGCCACCGACGGCCGGGCCGATGATCGACGACGCGGCGAAGACGGCCCCGATCAGTCCCTGCCACTTGCCGCGGTCACGCGGGGGGACGATGTTCCCGATCACCGCGAGCGACAGAGGGAAGAGACCGCCGGCTCCGATCCCCTGCACGCCGCGGAAGAGCACCAGCTGCGTCATCGAGTCCGCCGCGCCACAGAGCGCCGAGCCGACGAGGAAGACCACGATCGCGAACAGGAAGAGGTTCTTGCGTCCCCAGACGTCGCCGAGCTTCCCGTACAGCGGCACCGTCACGGTGGAGGTGAGCATGTAGGCGGTGAAGACCCACGAGTACTGCGTGATCCCGCCGAGCTCGCTGACGATCCGCGGCAGCGCAGTCGCGACGATCGTCTGATCGAGCGCGGCGAGCATCAGCGTCACCATCAGCCCCGCATAGATCGCGAGGATGCGCCCGATCGTGTAGTTGTACCCGGGCGGTTGGCGACCGAGGCGCTCGCGCAGCTGCACGGCCATTAGTGAACCAGGTTAAGTGCGGTCAATCACCGGGTGGCTCCGGCACCGGCCGGCGCGACCGTTCGACGAGCACAGCACTCAGGATCGCGACGCCGCCGATCACCTCCCACCGCGTCAGGTGCTCGCCCAGCAACAGGAGCGCGAAGACGACCCCGAAGAGCGGCTGCATGTTCGAGAAGAGCGACGCCCGCGACGGGCCTACGCGGCTGATCGCCGTGAACCAGAGGATGTTCGTCAGGAAGAGCGGGCCGATCACCGCGAACGCAAAGCAGATCCACATCAGGTGGCCGAAGTGAAAGCTCTGGCCCGCGGTCTGTCGCTCGCCGGCGATCGCGAGTGGGATCCAACCGAAGAGGAGCACGAGCGAACTGATCCGAAACGGCGAATAGCGGCGCATCAGCGGGGTGATCAGCACGGAGTATCCCGCCCACGTCGCCGCGGTCAGGACCGCGAGCCCGTCGCCGACGAGCCGGCCGGAGAAACCGCCGGAACCTGACGCCACCATCGCGACTCCGGCCAGCGAGACGATCGTCGCGGCCCAGAAGCCGCGGCCCATCCGCTCGAGGCCGATCACGCTCGCCATCACACCGATGAAGATCGGCGTCGTCCCGAGGAACAGGGTCACCGTCGCCGCCGAGGTCTTGTCGACGCTGTAGACGAAGCAAAGCTGGTTGCAGAAGATGAACAGGGCGGCGAGCAGCACGAGGCGCATGTCCCGGAGCGCGATTCGGAAGCTCCGCTCACGCGCGTAGGTGAAGCCCCAGAACAGGACCGTCGCGCACGCGTACCGAATCGTCGCATAGGCGAGCGGCTGGAAACCGTGGGTGACCACGTAACGCGTGACGGTGGCGTTGAGCGCCCACAGGAGGACCGTGCCGAAGAGCATCAGATCCACAGGGCTCACTCGGCGCACTTGACGACACTAGCGCTAGGCTCTCGCCGATGGTTCGTGAGCCGACACGCGACGACGTCGACGCCCTCGTCGGGCCCGCGACCCCGCACTTCGCCTTCCAGATCCGAGCGCGATTGCGTGAGCTCGTCGGCGGCCTGCCCCCCGAGCACGAAGTGCACCGGTACGCGGAGGCGCAGATGCAGCGCCTCGACGACCTCGGCTACGCGTCGTCGAAGGCGGACGAAGGAGAGCGCGAGTCGCCGGAGCGGATCGGGTGGGACGAGCTTCCCTCCTCGGCGCCGGTGGACAGGCCCCTCCCGCGCCGGCCGTGAACGTCTTCGTCACGGGCGGCTCGCGCGGCATCGGCCGAGCCATCGCCCTCCGGCTTGCGAAAGACGGCGCCGAGCGGATCGCGATCGGGTATCTGCGCAACGACCGCGCGGCGGAGCAGACGGCCGAGGAGCTGCGTGCTCTCGGCGCCGAGGTCGTGCTCGTGCGCGGGAACGTCACGTCGCAGCGAGTGCTCGACGAGGTGGTTGCGCTCGGACCGCTCGACGTGCTCGTGCACAACGCCGCGACGGGCGTCATCCGGCCGGCGCTCGAGACCGAGGACAAGCACTGGGACTGGACGATGAACGCGAACGCGCGCGCGCTGTTGCAGCTCGCGCGAGCCGCCGCGCCACAGATGACAGAAGGCTCGTCGATCGTCGCGATCTCGTCGCTGGGAGCCCAGCGCGTGCTCGAGAACTACATCCTGATCGGCACGTCGAAGGCGGCCCTCGAGGCGCTCGTGCGGTATCTGTCGGTCGAGCTCGCGCCGAAGATCCGCGTCAATGCCGTTTCAGGGGGCGTCGTGGACACTGGCGCGCTCGAGCACTTTCCGAACCGCGAGGAGATGCTCGCCGCCGGGGCTGCGAATCCGGTTGGCCGCCTGGTCGCTCCCGATGACATCGCGGGGGCGGTCGCGTTCCTCTGCTCTCCAGACGCAGACATGGTCCGCGGGCAGACGCTGATCGTCGACGGCGGTTTTTCACTGCTCGTCGGCGGAGGTTCCACGGATCGAACGACCTGAGCTCAACGACGGAACACGCGGCCGAAGATGTCGGCGGCGACGTAGCCGGCCATCTTCGGGTTCTCCTGCAACCGCCGAACCGAGTACCGGTACCAGTGCGTGCCGTACGGGACGTAGACGCGGAGGCGGTGCCCGGCCGCGACCAGTTCGTCCGCGCGGTCGGGTCGTACGCCGAGGAGCATCTGGAACTCGTAGCGCTCCGGCGGCAGGTCGCGAACGATGCGCAAGGCCTCGCCGATCAGATGCTCGTCGTGGGTCGCGATCCCGACGTAGGCGCCCTGGTGGACGAGCGTTTCCAGGCAGCGCACGAAATTCGCGCGCACCTCGTCGGCGTCGTGGAAGGCGATCTCCTCCGGCTCGACGTAGATGCCTTTGCAGAGCCTGACGTTGTCGAGGCCCGCGAGATCACCTGACGTTCGCCGCAGATAACTCTGCAGCACGGCACCGACGTTCTCGTGGCCGGCGGCGTGCAGCGATCGAAACAGTTCGAGCGCGCGATCGGTGGTCGACGAATCCTCCATGTCGATCCGCACGAAGTTCCCGCGTGCGGCCGCATCGATGACCACTGCCTCGAGGGTCTCGCGGCAGAGATCGAGGTCGAGCTCGAGCCCGAGCCCCGTCAGCTTCACCGAGACGTTGGCGTCGAGGCCCTCCTCGTCGATCCGCGCGAGCACGTCGTGGTACTGGCCGGTGATCGCGCGGGCCTCGTCTGGTGTCGTGATCTCCTCTCCGAGCACGTCCACGGTCGCGAGCTTCCCTTTCGCGTTCAGCCGGCCGACGACCCGCATGGCGTCGTCGAGCGACGGGCCTGCGATATAGCGCGACGAAAGCCGCCGGACGACACCTTTGGGGATCGCCGGCAGGAGCCAGACGATCGCGCGATCAAGAACGGCCACGGGCGGCGGGGATGGTATTCCAATCCGATCTGCGGAGGCTGACGCTCGTCGGCGTGCTGCTCGCCGCGGGGCGCGTTCGCGCTCATGGCCTGGGGCAGGCCTCTACCGGGCGATCACTGCGCCCGTCAGCACGTGGGACGCCGGCTACGACTCGCGCATGAACCCCTGGCGCGCGGCGCTGACGAGCGCCACCGCCTCGGGGAACAGCACGCGCATCGCCTCGCGCATCGCGACCGACTGCTCTTCGCCGGAGCCCTGCACGTCGATCTGGGAGAGCGCGGCCGCCGTCAGCTCGACGGCGGTGTTGAGAGTCAGCGTCGCGAACTGCTCGCGCTGGGCCTCCTGCACCGATTCCGCCTGCTGCTCCGCGAACTCACGCAATCCGCGCAGGAGATCTTCAGGGTCGCCGCCGAATGGGAATCCGAATCCACCTTCAGACATGCGACCACGTTAGCGCAGCTCGACCAGGTAGCCGCGCTCGACATCCTTGACGAACTCGTCCACCGCGCCGGTCGCCGAGCGGATCGCCGTCGAGAACGGCGAGGACAGCTCGCCGAGCGCTCGTTCGAGGCTGATGGTGGCGACACCGACCGCGTCGAGGTACGCCGGGGTGGCGACCCGCGGGGGCGCGCCGATCACCCGCTCGAGGGCCAGCGCTGCCTCTTCGGCCTCTTCGATTCCGGGCCGCTGCTCGACCATCCGCACGTGCGCGAGCTGCGAGCGCAGGCTCTCCAGGTCGCCGCCGCCCGCGAGGTCGCCGGCGAGCTCGCACATCGCAACGATGGACGCCGTGTCCCGCACGTCGTCGCGCCGCTCGACCGGGCGCGCGTCCTCGTCGAGCACGATCCACCGGCGCGCCTCGTCGGCGCCGAGGGCGACGAGGTAGAAGCGCCTCCCCGGGGCCGGCTCGGCAGCGAGCACACCCGCCACCTCACCGTGGGGCGTCGCGGCGACGGCAATCCGCTCCAGGTCATCGTGGAGCGCCATAGAGTCAAGCGTATGGATGCGAGAACCCTCTTCGCGCCGCTCGGGCCCGGCTACGACCGTTGGGGAGCAGTGCTCTCGTTCGGGCAGGACCCGCGCTGGCGACGCTTCCTCGTCTCGCGGATCGACGCCGGGCCGGCCGACACGGTGCTCGACGTCGCCACGGGCACGACGCTCGTGGCCCGCGAGCTCGTACGCCAGAAGGACTGTTTCGTCGTCGGCGTCGACCAGAGCACGGAGATGCTCGAGGAGGGCCGGAGACGGCTGGCGCTCGCAGCCGCGACGCGGAAGGTGCGGCTCCAGGAAGGCGACGCGCGCGACCTCCCGTTCGAGGACGGGCAGTTCGACGCGCTGACGTTCACCTACCTCCTTCGCTACGTCGAGGATCCACCTGCGGTGCTGCGCGAGCTGGCACGAGTCGTGAAGCCGGGCGGCACCATCGCAGGGCTCGAGTTCGGCGTGCCGACGGGCATCTGGCGCCCGCTGTGGGAGTTGTGGACGCGCGTCGGCCTGCCGGCCGCGGGCCGCGTGATCGGCGACGGCTGGCACGAGGTCGGCGCCTTCCTGGGACCGTCGATCAAGGGCCACTACGAGAACTGGCCGCAACCCCGACTCCTGCAGGCCTGGCGCGAGGCGGGCATCGAAGACGTGCGCGCGAAGCGCCTCAGCCTCGGCGGCGGCGTGGTGACGTGGGGACGGAAGAAGTAAAGCCTGCGTTCTATGCGCTGGCGCGCGGCGGGTGGCGTGACTACGTGACCCTCCTGCACCCGCCGTACACGCTCTGGCATCTCTCGTACGTCGCCGTCGGCGCGGCGCTCGCGCCGCAGTTCCACCTCGACCGGATGCTGTGGGCCGTGGCGGCCTTCTTCCTTGCGCTGGGGGTGGCCGCGCACGCGCTCGACGAACTGCAGGGCCGCCCCTTGCGGACGCAGATCCCCGGCGTCGTGCTCGCGGCGATCGCGGTCGTCGGTCTCGCCGGCGCGGTCACGATCGGGATCGGCGCGGCCGCCGCCTGGGGCTGGGGCCTGCTCCTCTTCGTCGGCGCCGGCGCCGTGCTCGTGCCTGCGTACAACCTCGAACTGGCGCTGCACACGGACTGGGGCTTCGCGCTCTGCTGGGGCGCGTTCCCGGCGCTGACGGGGTACTTCGTCGAGGCTCAGACGCTCCGCGTCGAGGCGGTCGCCGCGGCGGGTTACGCGTTCGCGCTCAGTCTCGCCCAGCGCGCGCTCTCGACACCCGTGCGCGAGGCGCGGCGGAACCGCTCGACAACGGCCGGCACGGAGCCGCTCGAGCGCGCGTTGCGGCTGCTCACCTGGGCTTCGGCATTGATCGCCGTCGCTCTCGTGGCGGCGCGCCTACGATGACTGCGTGACCGCCGCCGCCATCGTCGCCGTCGCCGCAGCCGGCATTGCCGTGCTAGCGCTGGTCGCCGGCGCGCTCGTGTTACGGAAGGTTCGCGCGCACCAACAGTTGCTGGAGCGCGAGATCGAACACGGGAAGAGCGCGTTCGACGCAGTCATCGCGCAGGAGCTTGCACAGCGAGCCGAAGAGCTCCGGCACACCCTCGCCCGCGCGCGTGCCGACTCCCTGTCCCAGCTCGCGGAGGAGGAGCGCCGGATCGCGGAGGAGCGGCGCCGCGACGTCGCGGAGCGTGAGCGGCTGGCAACCGAGCGGCTCAGCGAACAGCTGGTCGCCGCGCAGGCCGCGGTCGAGCAGCGGCTCGCAGACTGGGCTGCGGACGTCGGAAAGCTGCAGGAAAGCCTTGCGGACGACGTGAAGCGCGTCGAGGCACGGCAGCAGACGCTGATGTCGGAGGCAAGCGCCAAGATCGGCCAGGACGCCGAACGGCTGCAGGCCTCCGTCGAGGAGCAGCGGCAGCTTGTGACCCGGCTGCGAGCCGACTTCGCACAGGCAGGGCAGGAAGTGATGAAGCAGGCGTATGCGGAGCTGGAACAGCATGCGGCCGAGCGGAGGCGCGCCCTGCACGACGTGGCGGACCGATTGCGCAAGCGCGAGAACGATCTGAAGGAGCTCGTCGAGCGCGAAGGCAACGACGCGACGCAGCGCATTCAGCTCGCGCTCGGCGACATCGAGCGGCGGCAGGTCGAACAGCTGCAACGCATCATCGGGCGAGAGACTGCGCGGTACACCGAGGCCGCGTCCGCGCAGTTCGACACGACGATTCGAGGCGCGCGCGAGGAGGCTGCGCGGCGGCTGAGCCGTGAGCTGGACCTCGCCGTGGAGCGCTTCGCCCGCGAGGCGGAAGGCGTGCTGACCGAGCGGCTCAACCATGTGAGCGACGCTGCGGCGACCCGGGTCGAGGAACGCCTCAGCCGTCTGCGGGCCGCATTGGAGCGGCAGCGGGACGACGCCCTGAACTCCCTCGAAGAGCGCTCACACCAGGTCGAGTCCGCCCTCCGCGAGCGTTTGCACGAAATTGCGACCGATGCGGAGTCGGAACGCGCTGTGCTCGAGGCCCGCCTGCAGGAGCTGAGCCGTAAGCTGGACGAGCTCGCAACGCGTGCGTAATGGTTCTGTATAGACGTCAAACTTCCGCAGGCAGGGTTCGTCTAGGAGAGAGCGAAAACCCGCACACCATGCCGCAGACGATC
Source organism: Thermoleophilia bacterium (assembly GCA_017882605.1). Taxonomy (GTDB): domain Bacteria; phylum Actinomycetota; class Thermoleophilia; order Gaiellales; family Gaiellaceae; genus PALSA-600. The sequence continues at coordinate 17,947 of JADGPE010000018.1, forward strand.
GAACAACCCCAGTCAGAGCGCGAAAAGGTGGAGTCCTGGCGGCTCCATGTCCTGATTGAGGCCGGCTATCCGCTGCCGCTCGCGGAGAAGCTCGCGCACTCGGAGGCCGACCTGCACCGCGCCGTCGAGCTCACCCGCTCCGGCTGCACGTTCGAGACGGCCGCCGAGATCCTGCTCTAGGGACGGCGCTAGCATCGACCGGGTGAAGGTCGAGGCGATGGAGGTCGAGGGGCGGAAGGTCTACACCGTCCGCGGCTTCAACAGCGGCGTCGCGCGCTACCTGAACAAGCTGCCGACGCTCTGGATCGAGGGCGAGGTGACCGAGTTGCGCCGTCAACAGCGGTGGGCGTCGGTGTTCTTCACGCTCAAGGACCCCGAGGACGGCGCAACGCTGCCGGTCCAGATGCCTCGCGGCCAGTTCGACGCACTGGAGCTCGGCCTCGCCGAGGGAGAGCGCGTCCATGTCTTCGGGCGGGCGGAGCTCTACGAGCAGCGAGGCGAGCTGCGCCTCAAGGCGCTGACGGTCGAGCGCTTCGGTCTCGGCGCCCACCTTGCCGCACTGGACCGGCTGAAGCGGAAACTCGCCGCGGAAGGACTGTTCGACGAGAGCCGCAAGCGCGCTCTCCCCCGCTTCCCGCACCTGATCGGGCTCGTCACCGGCAACGATGCTGCGGCGAAGCGCGACGTGCTCACGCACATCGTGCAGCGCTTTCCCCCGGCGAACGTGCTCGTGGCGGAGACGTACGTACAGGGCCCGCGCGCCGCGGCGGCGATCGCGACCGCCATCGGCGATCTCTGCGCGCGCGGCGCCGACGTGATCGTGCTCGCCCGCGGCGGCGGCAGCTTCGAGGACCTCTTGCCGTTCTCCGACGAGCGCGTCGTGCGGGCGGTCGCCGGGTGCGCGGTCCCGCTCGTCTCTGCCGTCGGGCACGAGCAGGACACCCCGCTCTGTGACCTCGCCGCAGACGTGCGCGCTTCGACCCCGACCGCCGCAGCGCGGCTCGTCGTCCCGGACCTGGCCGAGCTCCGCGAGCGGCTCGAGCGCATACGAGACGCGTTGCACCGCAATGCGCGGCTCGCAGGAGACCGCTCCGCGCAGCGACTCGCGACGAATCGCGAGCGCCTCCAGCGTGCGCCCCTGCTCGCACTCGAGCGCCGCCGCGCGCGGCTCGACACCGCCCATGCGCGGCTCGGCGCGTTGAGCCCGCTCGCGGTCCTCGACCGTGGGTACGCGATCGTGCACCGAGGCGACGCCGTCGTCCGCGCTGCCAGCGAGGTTGCGACAGGTGATGCGATCGACGTGCGCGTCGCAGAAGGCAGCTTCGGAGCGACAGTTGGCTGAGCCCACCTTCGAAGAGGCCCAGAAGGAACTGGAATCGATCGTCGAGCGACTCGAGCGGGGCGACGCGGGCGTCGACGAGCTGACGAAGCTCTGGGAGAGAGGCGAAGAGCTCTATCGCATCTGTGCTGCAAAGCTCGACAGCGTTCGTGGGAAGATCGAGGAGCTAGCCAGAGTCGACGAGAGCGCCGGCTAGCTCCTCGCCCAGCCGGACGAGGTCCTCGCCGGCACGTGCCGGCGAGCCCGACAGCGCATGCGCACGCAGGCCGTCACGGACCACGCCGCCGAAGAGCTCGCACCGAACCGCGAGTCGCTCGCAACGCCGGAGGACCGCGCCGGGCGCCTTGCCCTCCAGCGTCGTCGCGTCGACCGTTCCCTCGCCGGTGACAACGAGGTCGGCAGCGCGTGCACGCTGGTCGAAGCCGATCGTGTCGAGCACGAGCTCCGCACCGTCGACGAGCGTCCCGCCCAGCGCAGCAAACGCAGCGCCGAGCCCTCCTCCCGCGCCCGCACCCGGCAGGTCGCGGAACGGGGCGAGCTCCTCGAGCGCAGCGAGCCGGGCTTCGAGCTCCTCGACGACTTCCGGGCTCGCGCCCTTCTGCGGCCCGAAGACCCGGGCCGCACCGCGCTCGCCGAGCAGCGGATTGCGCACATCGCAGAGCGCACGCAACGGAATGTCGGCGAGCCGCGCGCCGACGACGGCGCGCAGCCCGGTGCCGCCGTCGATCGTCGCCGTCCCCCCGATGCACACGAGCAACGCAGTGGGTCGCTCCGCCAGCGTGGCGAGGAGCAGCTCGCCGAGCCCCGCGCTCGTCGCGTGGAGCGGGTCACGCTCGGCCTCGTCGAGCAGCGGCAGCCCGATCGCCTGCGCCGACTCGACAACCGCCGTCCCGTCGTCGAGCAGTAGCCATGTGGCCCGGACCGGCCGCCCGAGCGCGTCGCTGACCGTCGCCGTCTGCCAGGTGCCGCCGAGTGCTGCTTGGATCACTGCCGCCGTGCCTTCGCCGCCGTCCGCAACCGGCAGCTCGTCGACGACCAAGCCGGGGACACGGCGCAGGCCGGCGGCCAGCAGCGACGCCGCCTCCAGAGGCGAGAGGACGCCCTTGAGGCTAGCCGGAGACGCGAGAGCGAGCACGTTCGGGCTCCTCGCCGGGCGCCTGCTCGGGCGGCTCGCCGGGCTCGTCGATCGTCTTGAGCACCGCATACGAAAGGCCCTCACGCGCGAGGAAGATCAGACCGACACCGACACCGACGGATGCTTCGATCGCCTGCAACCCGATCCCGAACGCGAATCCGCGCGCGTACGGAACGCCGTAATTGACGAGCGGAAACGCGATGGCGATCTGCACGAGACCGAAGTTGCCCGGCCACAACGGAAAGATCGTCGCGACGTTGATCAGCACGAGCACGAGCCCCGCGGTCGAGAGGGGTGTGTGGATGTGGAACGCCACCATGGCCGACCAGACCGCGAGCAGCTGGCAGAACCAGCCCAGGAATTGGAAGGAAGCCGCCGTCGCGGCGGCGACCGGCGAGCGCATCACGGCCAGCCCGAGCCGTGCCCGGACGAGCAGCTGTCGCACGGGGCCGAGCCCCTCGAGCGCATCTCGGTGCGCCCGCCGCGCAAGGAGCATTGCGAGGAGGAACAGCCCGATCCCCAGCGCGAGCACGAGCACGATCGACGTCAGAGCCCAGCCGGGGATCTTGGCCGTGAGCAGGACCCAGACGACGAGCACGATCGCCGGGAACACGTCGAACATGCGATGTGCGAACACCGACCCGACCAGGGTCGCCGTCGCACCACGACGCCCGGGCAGGCGCCGGCGCAGCACTGCGACCCGCGCGAGCTCGCCGACCCGCCCCGGCAGCACGGCATTTGCGAAGAGGCCGACCGAGAACGCCGAGAACACGAGCGGGAAGCGCGGGGTCGGCGCATCGAGCGACTGCTTGATCGTCGTGTCCCACGCGAGCGCGCGCGCGAGCACCGAGAGCAGGTTGAGGCCGATCGCCGCGACCACCCAGCGCCACCGCACAACCGTGAACGCGTCGTGCACGAGGTGCCAGTTCGGCCCGCGGTAGATGAACAGCCCCACCGCCGCCGCGAGCAGCGGGAGAATGAGCAACGCGCGCCAGCGACCCTCACGCAACATCAGCCGACGACCTCATCGTAGGTCTCCTCGATGCGACGCGCGATGTCGTCCCAGGCGTAGTTCGCGAGCGCGTGCGCGCGCGCCGCGCGGCCCATCTCCACGCGGCGCGGCTCGTCGGAGAGCACGTCGATCACGGCGGCCGCGAGCGCAGCGGGGTCGTTGGGTGGCACGAGTCGTGCGGCCTCGGGCGTCGCGACCGCGGCGTAGCCCGGGATGTCGGAGGCGACGGAGGGCGTCGCGCAAGCGAAGGCCTCCGCGAGCACGAGCCCGAAGCTCTCGCCGCCGAGCGCCGGAGTGACCAACAGCTTGGCGCGCTCCAATTCGTGTGTCCGCACCTCGTTCGGCACGATCCCAAGCACGTCGATGCCCGCCTCGTTCACGCGCATCCGCGCGTTCAGCAGGCGGTACTGGAGGGGATCGGTGCCGATCACGCGCAGGCGCGCTCCGGTCGCGGCGTGAATGTCGGGCCACGCGCGCAGCAGTATCGGCAGGCCCTTCCGGTGGTCGTGGCGCCCGATGAAGACAACCGTGTTGTCACGATCGGCCGGATCGGCGTGCTCCGGGATCAGCACACCGTTCGGAATTACGCGGTAGTCGCCGGGCAGCCAGCGTGCCGCCGACTCGGCGGCCAGTGGTGAGACGGCGATCCGCGCGTCGACCCGGTCCATCAGGAAGCCCCAGAACCTCAGGGCAGGCCCCATCCAGCCGAGGTCGCCGTGCGCGTGATGGGTGACGACGATCGGGCACTGCGCGAACGAGATCGCCGCGACGCAGATCGCCGGCGTCATCGGCTCGTGACAGTGGATGACGTCGAACTGCTCGTCCCGGAGCGCCCGGCGGACCCGCGGCACGGCGCGCGGCGAGAGCACGATGTTCGGCAACGAGCCGTTCGCCGGAACGACCACCGAGCGGCCGACCGCGATGATCCCGTCCGGCAGAGGCCCGTGGCGGCCGGTCCGCGGGTGCAGAAGGCGCGTGAAGAAACCGTCTGGATCGTTGCCCATCAGGATCTTCACATCGTGGCCACGGCGCCGCAGGGCAGCCGCCTGGTGCTCGGAGTGCTCGACGACCCCGCCCCAGTACGACCACGAGAAGGGCACGACGATTCCGATCTTCATGCGGCAACTCTGGCGAACGCCCGCTGCAGGCGCTCGGCCCCGAGCTCGATCGTCTCGTCGTCGACGGCGACCGAGAGCCGCGCCCAGCCGGCGCCGCTCGGGCCGAAGCCCTCCCCGGGCGCGACTGCGACACGGTGCTCTTCGAGCAGCCGCTCCGCGGTCAGCCCGTCGGGGAGCCGAAACCAGACGAAGAACGTGCCTTCGCAGACCGGCGGCTCGGGGAACACGGCAGCGATCGCGTCGCGGCGACGCTCGTAGGCCGCGACCCGCGAAGCGACCGAGTCCTGCGGTCCTTCGAGCGCCGCGATCGCCGCGCGTTGCAGCGGCTCGAAGATGCCGACCCGGTTGTGATCGTTGAGCAGGTTGATCCGCTCGACGATCTCGGCATTGCCGACGACGAACCCGATTCGCCAACCCGCCATCCCGTACGTCTTCGACATGGACCACATCTCGACGCCGACGTCCAGCGCGCCCGGCGTTGCGAGGAAGCTCTGCGGGCTACGGCCGTCGAAGACGATGTCGGCGTAGGCGGCGTCGTGCACGACCGCGCCCCCCGTGCGTTCGGCCCAGCGGACGGCGTCGTCGAAGGTCCCGGGCGGGGCGCAGACCGCGCACGGGTTCGACGGATAGTTGAGATAGAGCGCCGCTGCATCGGGGGCAGCTTCGAGGTCGGGCGACCAGCCCCGGTCGGCCCGAAGCGGCACCGTCTCCAGACGCGCTCCTGCGAGCGCCGGCCCCGACGGATAGTCGGGGTAGAACGGGTCCGGCAGCAGGATCCGGTCACCCTCGTTCGCCAACGACAGGGCGAGCTCGGTGATCGCCGTCTTCGTGCCGGGGACGATCGCGATCTCTCGTTCGGGATCGAGCTCGACGCCGTAGACGTCGCGATACCGCCCTGCGAGCGCGTCCTTCGTGCGAGCGAGCCCGCGGATCGGCGCATAGCCGTGCACGTCGGCGCGGGCTGCGGTCTCGGCGAGCGCCTCGACGACGTGCCGCGGCGGCCCCAGTTCGGGGTTGCCGCGACCGAGGTCGACGAGCGCCGGACCACCCGCCGCCGCCGCGGCGGCGACCCGGCCGAGAAGCGCGACGAAGTACTGCTGCGGCAACCGATCCAAGCGTTTGGGTCTGGCGCGCACCGTGCTGGACTCTAACTAGGGTGCCCCTCGTGAATCTGGTCGATGCACTGGCAGGGGAAATCGGGCCCCGCACGGCCGGGAGCGACGCGGCGGCGCAGGCGGCCGAAACGGTGGCGGGCGCCTTTCGGGACCTCGGCCTCGACGTGGGCTTCCAGGAGTTCCACCTGCTCGGCTACGAGGCCGACGAGCCCCAGCTCGAGGTCGAGGGCGAGCGCTGGGACGCAGGTCCGTGCATGTACGCCCACACTTTCGACGGCGAGGGCGCGGTCCGGCGAATCGGTGTCGGCAAGGCGCCGGTCGGGGACGGCCTGCTCCCGAGTTTCGCGGTCGTCGATGCGGGCGGACACGAGGTCGCACGCCTCTTGACGAGCCCGTTCTCAACCGGAGCGATCCCGTTCATGTCCTCGCATACGCACATCACGACGCCGCCGACGGCGTTCGTTTCCCGAGCCGATGCGGAGCGGCTCGTCGACGGGATGCGCGTGCGCCTCAAGATCGGCGGCCGCTTCGTGCCGGGACGGATCGAGCGCAACGTGATCGCGGAGATCCCCGGTCGGAGCGACCAGCATGTCGTCGTCGGCGCGCACTACGACTCGGTGTGGCACGGACCGGGCGCGATCGACAACGCATCGGGAGTCGAAGGGGTGCGCCGGATCGGCGAGGCCCTCGCGGGCCGCGACCTCGAGCGGAGCGTCCGCCTCGTCGCGTTCGCAGCGGAGGAGATCAAGCTGACGGGCTCCCACTACTACGTGGACGAGCTCCAGCTGCGAGGCGAGCTCGACCGCGTCGCGGGGATGGTGAACCTCGACTGCATCGCCTTCGGCGAGCAGCTGAACCTGCTCGCGTCGCCGAGCGCGCTGCTCGAGCGCGCAACGGAGCTCGCGCGCTCGCTGGGCCTGCTCGACCGCTACGAGCTCGTGACCGGCCCTGCGACCGGCGGCGTCGATTCGCACTGGTTCGCGACGAACCAGGTTCCTGCCGTGACCGTTTTGCACTTCCCCTACGACGAGTACCACCTGACCGGCGACGTGCCGGCGCTCGTCGATGAGCGACAGTTCGAGGACGCGGTGGCTCTGGGGCTCGCGCTCGTCGAGTCGCAGTTGTCCGAGCCCGTGGTCATCTAGAGTCGCCGGATGTTCGAGGAAGGCCTCGCCGAGCTGCACACCCACCTCGGCGGCTCCGTCGCCGCGGACATCCTGTGGAGCCTGGCGCACGAGCAGGGCATTGCCCTGCCGACCCGCGACTACTGGGAGTTCGAGCGGCTGGTCACGGTGTCCGATCCGCGCGGGGTGCCGGATCTCGACTCCCTCGACCAGATCTACCACCTGACCGAGTTGATCCAGTCGTCGCCGCTCGCGGTCGAGAGAAGCGTGCACGCGGCGATCGGCGGCGCGTACCGCTCGCAGCGGATCACGACGCTCGAGCTCCGGTTCAACCCGATGAAGCGCAATCGCGGCGGTGAGCGTGACCTCGACCACATCATCCTCGCTGCCATCCGCGGGCTCGATCTGGCGTCGCTCGAGTATTCACAGGTGCGCGCGGGACTGATCCTGATGATGGACCGCACGTTCACCGCCGACCAGAACATGGTGATCATCGAGAAGGCGATCAAGTACATGCCGCGTGGAGTCGTCGGCGTCGACATCGCCGGCCCTCGGCCACACGGTGCGCGCTACGACTACACCCAGATCCGCGAGCACGTCGAGCTGGCGCGAGAGGCGGGCCTCGGCGTGACGATCCACGTCGGCGAGGAAGGTGGCGAGCACGGCGTGCAGGAGATCGGCGAGGTCGTCGAATCGCTGCGCCCCGACCGAGTCGGCCACGGCATCCTCGCCGCCCGCGATCCCGGCCTGATGGAGGCGATCCGTCAGGCGGACATCACCCTCGAGATCTGCCCGACCTCGAACCTGCTCACGAAGGCGCTCTCGAGCGAGGACGACGTGCGGAAGACGTTTCGCACCTTCGTCGAGCACGGCGTGCCGTTCACGATCGCAACGGACGGGCCCGAGATGATGCGCACCCACCTGCGGGACGAGTTCGAGCTGCTGGTGCGGATCGGCGCGCTCGACGAGAGCGAATTGCGGCTCGCCAACGAACGAGGTCACGATGCCTCGTTCGTCGCCCGGCGCGCCCACGCCGCCGCCTGAGCGGGCGAATGCCCCGCGCGATCATTTCCCCGAGCGGCGCCTGGGCCGAGACCGCTACCGTCCTGCCTCGATGGAACTCGGTCTGGGCGGCAGGACGGCGATCATCTGCGGAGCCTCGTCCGGCCTCGGGCTCGCAGCCGCGGAGGCACTCGCAGCCGAAGGTGCGAACGTGGCGATGTTCGCTCGGCGGCGAGACGTCCTCGAGCGTGACGCCGATCGCATCGGTGCGCTCGCCGTGCGAGGTGACGTGACGAACAACGCGGATCTCGAGCGGCTTGTCGAGCGCACGCTCGAGGCGTTCGGCGGCATCGACATCCTCGTCTGGAACTCGGGCGGGCCGCCCGCGGGCAAGGCCTCTGAGATCACCGACCTCGAGCTCGAAGCCGCATTCGAGCTCCTGCTTCAGCCCGCCGTGCGGCTCGTGCGACTCGTGCTCCCGCACATCCGAAGCAGCGAGGCGGGCCGGATCATCTTCATCACCTCGGCGACCGTCAAGGAGCCGACGCCCCACCTTGCGCTCTCGAACGCGCTCCGTCCCGGCCTCACGGGCTGGGCGAAGACGCTCTCGCGCGAGCTCGGGCCGGAGGCGATCACGGTCAACTGCGTTGCTCCGGGCCGCATCGACACACCACGCATGACGGAGCTCTACGGCGCAGACGGCCCGCCGCCCGAGGAGCTCGCCCAGATCCCGCTCGGTCGCCTCGGCACCCCACGCGAGTTCGGCGACGTCATCTGCTTCCTCGCCTCGGCACGTGCCGCCTACATCTCGGGCACGACCGTCCTGGTCGACGGCGGCAGCTCACGCGGGCTCGTATGAAACACGTCAGCCCCGGCCGGCTCCTTGCGCTCGGTGCGGTCCTGTTCGCCATCGCGCTCGCGCTCTACGTCTTCCCGTCGAACGAGTACATCTTCCTGCCCGACAAGGCGCATCCGGTCGCGCCGCTCGTGACGGTGCCGGGCGGACATGACCCAGTTCGGGGCGGCGTCTACTTCGTGGACGTCGTCGTCCGCAAGGCCACGCTCCTCGAGAAGCTCTTCGGCGGACTGCACGAGGGAGCCGACCTGTATCCGGCCAGCGCGGTCAACCCACCGGGTGTGGGCGACCAGCAGCGCCGGCAGATCGACCTGCAGGACATGCGGCACTCACAGCAAGTCGCGGCGGCGGTCGCCCTCCGGGCCGCCGGCAAGCACGTGGTGCTGCGCCCGACCGGGGCACTCATCGACCAGGTCGTCTCGGGAATGCCTGCCCTCGGCAAGCTCGAGCCTGACGACGTAATCGTCTCCGTCGACGGCAAGCCGGTGCGCAGTCCCCACGACCTGTTCGTCACGATGTCGTCGCACACGATCGGCCAGTTCGTCTCCTTCGCCGTCAGGCGTGGCAAGCGGACGCTCGTCGAGCGAATGCGAACGGTCACCTCGGGCGGCACACCGCCTCGCCGCGCGGTCGTCGGCATCGTCGTCGAGCCCGCCCTCGACATCCGCCTGCCCTTCCCCGTCAGCATCGATGCCGGCAACGTCGGAGGCCCGTCGGCGGGCCTCGCCTTCGCCCTCGAGGTGCTGGCGGAGCTCGGTCGCAACGTCCTCCACGGCCACAGGATCGCCGCGACGGGCGAGATCTTCGCCGACGGGTCCGTCGGCCCGATCGGCGGCATCAAGCAAAAGACGATCGGCGCGCGCGAGGCGGGTGTGGACGCTTTCCTCGTGCCGGCTGGGGAGAACGCCCGGGATGCACGCAAGGACGCGGGCGGGCTCCGGATCATCCCTGTGGAGAGTTTTCCACAGGCGTTGCACGCTCTGGCGACACTGCGTTAGCGAGCGAGAAAACAGCAGTTTTCGACCGTTTCGAACTTGCCGGAAATAGCACGTTTTCCGTTTAGACAAGCCCTTTGCGGGGCCTCCGGACGGTCGTAGCATGCCCAGCCCGACCCCCCGCTGAGCCCCCCGGAAGGACAACCGATGACCCGACAGAACGCTCCGACCTGCAACGACTGCTATTTCCGCCGTCATGCTCTCTGCGCGATGGCCCCGGAGCGTCCCTGCCCCACCTTCCGCGCAGCGACGCGCACCCTGCAACCTCCCCTCCAGCCGCGCCTCGTGCCGCTCGCCGGTGTCGTGCCGGCGGCGGCCGCCGCGGTCGCCTAGGACCGGCCCCTACGCCGCGACGGCCAGCGCCGCAGCGAGCCGGGCGACGCCGTCCTCGATCTCGTCGAGCGAGACGAAGCTGAACGCCAGCCGCGCCGTGTCGGGCGGGCCGCCGAAGTCGGGGCCCTTGACGAAGGTGACACCGGCCTCCTCCGCCCGGACGAGCAGGTCGGACGCGTCGACTCCGCCGAGCTCGAGCCAGAGGAAGTAGCCGCCCGCCGGCCGCGTCGTGGCCAACCCGGGCAGATCGCGGGCGAGCGCCGCGAGCATCGCGTCACGGCGGCCACGGAGCAGCCCGATCACCCGCTCGAGGTTCGGCTCGAAGCTGCCGCGGCGCACGAACTCGTTCACCGTGGCCTGGCCGAGCAGCACGGGCGTGATGTAGGTCGCAGTTGCCGTCGCCTCGATCTCGCGCGCGAGCTGCTCGGGGAACACGAACCAGCCCACGCGCAAGCCCGGCGCAATCGTCTTCGAAAACGAGGAGCTGTAGACGACCTGGCCGTCGGAAAGGTCGAAGAGCGAGGGCAGCGCTTCACCTTCGTAGCGCACGAGACCGTACGGATCGTCTTCGAGCACGAGCAGGTCGTGCTCGCCGGCCAGCTCGACGATCCGGCGCCGGCGTTCCTCGCTGAGCGTGCGGCCGCTCGGGTTCTGGAACGTCGGGATCAGGTAGAGGAAGGCGGGCGGCGGGCCGCTGCGCAAAGCCCGCTCGAGCGCGTCGGGATCCAGCCCTTCGTCATCGCAGGCGAGCAGCTGGACGTCGGAGCCGAGCTCGCGCAGGATCTTCAGCGGGCGGTCGTAGGTGGGCAGCTCGACCAGCACCCGCTTCCCCGGAGCGAGCCGCTGGGCGAGGAACACGAAACCCTGCAGCGATCCGTTCGTCAGGAAGACGCGCTCCGGCGCAACGCCGTGGCGGTCCGCGATCCACTCGCGAAGCGGCCCGTACCCGGACGAGGACCCGTAGGAGAGGATCGTGCGACCGTCGCGCTCGAGCGCGGCACGCGCGCAGTCGGCCAGTTCGTCGACCGGGAGGCACTCGGGAGCGGGAACGCCGCGTGCGAACGAGATCGTCGCCATGACGCCAGGTTACCGAGCGCTCGTCAGGATCGAGAACGCCGCGACGACCGCGTGCAAGGAACCCCCTCCCCGGGATCGAAGCCGGCAGAGTCGTACGCTTTAGCCCGCTCTTAGGCACGAAGGAGACAATGCAGCCATGACGACACGCGTTCTCGTGGTCGACGACGACCCCGCCGTTCGCTCGGCGATCGCCCGCGCTCTCCGTATGGACTACGAGGTCGGTGAGGCGGTGGACGGCGCGGACGCCCTGGCCCAGCATTCCTCCGCGCCGGCGGACGCGATCGTCCTCGACCTGCTGATGCCCGAGATCGGCGGCCTCGACGTCTGCCGTTCACTCCGCCACCGCGGCGACTCCGTCCCCGTGCTCGTCGTCACGGCCAGAGACGCGGTCGACGACCGGGTCGAGGGCCTCGACGCCGGGGCCGACGACTACCTGGTCAAGCCGTTCGCCGTCGAAGAGCTCCGGGCGCGCGTGCGCGCGCTGCTGCGACGCACCGGGGCGGGCAACGACGCGGTGCAGTTCGGCGACCTGACGCTCGACGTCACGACCCGCGAGGTGTACCGCGGCGAGCGCCGCCTCCAGCTGACGCGAACCGAGTTCAACCTGCTGGAGCTCTTCATGCGCAACCCGAAGCAGGTGCTGACGCGCTCGCAGATCTACGAGCGGGTGTGGGGCTACGACTTCGGGGCCACCTCGAACGCGCTCTGGGTGTACATCGGCTACCTGCGCCGCAAGCTCGAGGAAGGTGGCGAGCCACGCCTGCTGCACACGGTTCGTGGTGTGGGCTACGCGCTGAGAGAAGAACCGTGAGCTTTCGCCAGCGGTTGATGCTGTTCACGGCCCTCGCGATCGCCGTGACGGTTGCGGGAGCGTCGTTCGCCGTCTGGGTCGTAGCGAAGCACGAGCTGTACGCGCAACTCGATCAGACAGTGGCACAGCAGGTGAACCAGTCGGGCCCGTTCGGCGGCGGCAGCCTCTACACCGTCGTCATCCATGCGGACGGCGACCGCACGGGGCCACTCGCCGGCGTTCTCCCGTACACGAGCCGGGTCGCTGAGGTCGTCTCCGGGAAATCGGACGGCTACTTCACCGACATCACGGTGAAGGGAGTTGCCCTGCGGGAGCTCGTCACTCCAACCCGCGACGGCGTCGTGATGAGCGTCCAGCCGCTCGGCCCGACGACCAAGGCTCTGCACCGAATTCGCTTCTGGATCCTTCTCGTCGGCGGAATCGGCATCGCCTTGGCCGCAGCACTCGCCGCACTCGTCGCAACGGCCGCTCTCGCGCCGGTGCGCAGGTTGACCACCGCAGCGGAAAGGGTGGCGGCCACTGGCGACCTCACCGAGCGGGTCAAGGCGTCGGGCGGCGACGAGCTGGCCCGGCTGGCGACGCGCTTCAACGCGATGCTGGCGGCCCTCGAGGAGTCGGTCGGCCGCCAGCGGCGCCTGGTCGCCGACGCCTCCCACGAGCTGCGCACGCCGCTCACCTCGACCCGGACGAACATCGACCTCCTGCGCGAGGGCCGGCTGCCCGAAGACGAGGCACGCCGCGCCCTCGACGATGCCGCGACCGAGCTGGCCGCGCTGACAACGCTCGTCTCGGATCTCGTCGAGCTCGCCCGCGGGGAGGAGCGCAAGCTGAGGGTCGAGGACGTGCAACTCGACGACCTGGTCGGCGGAGCCGTCGAACGCGCCAAGTCGCGCGCGCCTGCGGCCACGTTCGTGACCTCCCTCTCGCCGACCGTCGTGCGGGCGGATCCGATGTTGCTCGAGCGAGCCGTGCTGAACCTGCTCGACAACGCGGTGAAGTACAGCCCCGCAGGCGCACCGATCGAGGTCACGGTCCGCGAGGGCGAGGTCGTCGTCACCGATCACGGCCCGGGGGTCGCGGAGGAGGACGTCGCGAGGATCTTCGACCGCTTCTACCGCTCGGCAGGCGCCCGCTCGAAGCCCGGGGCCGGCCTCGGGCTCGCGATCGTGCGGGAGGCGGCACGCGCGCACGGCGGCGACGCGACGGTGGAGAGCTCGCCGCGCGGCTCGAGCTTCCGGCTCACCCTGCCGGCCGCCGTCTAGCCGCCGGCGCGACCGACGTCAACGGTTGCCTTTCGATCCTCCTCGGTGCGCACTTCGATTCCGTGTCTGACACCGGACGTGTCGAAGTGAGACACGCACACGAAGATGAGGCCGAACGCACTACCCACCCACGTTGGGGAGTTCAAGTTCCACTTTCGATCGACTTCGGTGCGCACTTCGTTTCCGTGTCTGACACCGGACGTGTCGAAGTGAGATACGGCCGAGCGGTGCGCGCACGGCCGGGCTAGTTCTGGGCTGCGGCGACGACGAGCTCGGCGACCTCGGTCGGCGTCGTGCCCACCTTGATCCCGGCCGCTTCGAGCGCGTCCTTCTTCGCAGCGGCGGTCCCGGACGAGCCGGAGATGATCGCACCGGCGTGTCCCATCGTCTTGCCGGGCGGCGCCGAGAAACCGGCGATGTACGAGAAGACCGGCTTCGACATGTGCTCGGCGACGTACCGCGCAGCCTTCTCCTCCTCGTCGCCACCGATCTCCCCCACGAGCACGACGTACTTCGTCTCAGGGTCGGCCTCGAACTTCTCGAGCACGTCGATGAAGCTCGAGCCGACAACCGGGTCGCCGCCGATGCCAACGATCGTCGAGTTGCCGAGACCGCGCTGCGCGACCTCGTACCCGATCTGGTAGGTGAGCGTTCCAGAGCGCGAGACGAGCCCGATCGAGCCTGCGGCGAACACCTCGGCCGGGATGATCCCGACGTTCGCCTTGCCGGGCGAGAGCACGCCAGGGCAGTTGGGCCCGATCAGCGTCACGCCCTTCGGGCGGCTGTAGGTGTAGACGCGCAGCATCTCGTGCGCCGGGATGTGCTCGGTGATGCAGATCACCGTCCCGATGCCTGCATCGACCGCCTCGTAGATCGCATCCGGAGCGAAGCGCGCGGGCACGAAGATCAGCGAGGTGTTCGCACCGGCCTCGGAGACGGCTTCGGCGACCGTGTCGAAGACCGGCACGCCCTCGACGTCCTGCCCACCCTTGCCCGGCGTCACGCCCGCAACCAGGTTCGTGCCGTACGCGCGGTTGCGCAGCCCGTGGAAACGCCCCTCGGACCCGGTCAGGCCCTGGACCACGAGCCGCGTGTCGTTGTCGACGATGATCGCCATCAGCTCTGCGACTTCCTCGCCTTGAGGATCAGCTTGACGTCACTCCAGGTCGAGCCGTCGTCGGAAGACCAGGGCGCAAGCAGCTCGCGCACCCGCTCGGCCTCGGCGCCGGTGCAGTCGCAGCGGGCGAGCCACTCCTCGAAGTCGTGGGTCTTGCGGAACTGCTCGACGCGCTCGATCTCGAAGCCTGCGCTCTCGAGCAGCTCGCGCCACTCCTCCTCGGAGTAGCTGCGCACGTGCGTCGGGTCACGCAGCTTCTCGGCCGCCTCGACTTCCTCCGCCGTGTACTGCGTGTCCTCGATCACGATCGTTCGACTCGCCACGCGGCCCAGCTCGCCGATCGCCTGGCCGATGTCCTCGAAGTGGTGCGGCGCGATCCTCGAGACGACGACGTCGAACGAACCGTCGGCGAACGGGAGCTCCTCCGCGCGACAGACGACATCCGGCTTCATGCCTGGCGATGCATCCGTCGTCACAACCTCGGCGCCGAGCTCGCGCAGCCGGCGCGCGACGTGTCCGCCGCCGGTCGCGACGTCGAGCGCCTTCACGCCCCCGTGCGGATTGCACATCTCGACCACGACGTCGAGATCGGCGTCCGTGGCATGCGTCGTCGACGACTTGTACGCCTCCGCGCGATCGCCCCAGACATCCGTCATGCGGCGAGCTCCACAGCCTGCTTTGCGGCGTCGAGCATCGTCGGTGAGACGTGCAGGTTCGGCGGCGCGGCGTCGGCGAGGATCTTCCGCCCCTCCTCGGCATTCGTGCCGTCGAGACGGACGACGATCGGGATATCGATCTTCATGCGGTCGAGGGCCTCGAGGATGCCGCGAGCCACCTCGTCGCAGCGCGTGATCCCGCCGAAGATGTTGAAGAAGACGGACTTCACCTGCGGATCACGGGTGATCACTTCGAGCGCATCGACCACACCCTCGGCGCTGCCGCCTCCGCCGAGGTCGCAGAAGTTCGCAGGCTTGCCGCCCGCCACGACGACGACGTCGACCGTCGACATCGAAAGCCCTGCACCGTTGCCGAGGATTCCGACCGAGCCGTCGAGCTTCACATACGTGACGCCCTTCTCGCGCGCGAACGCCTCGAACGGATCGGCAGCGCCGGGATCGCGGAAGTCGGCGATGTCCGGATGCCGGTAGAGAGCGCTGTCATCGACCGTGAACTTGGAATCGAGCGCCTTGACGACGCCGTCGAGCGTGACAATCAGCGGGTTGATCTCGGTGAGCATGGCGTCGCACTCGACGAAGCAGCGATAGAGCTTCTCGATGATGTCCGCGAGCTGCTTCTGCTCGTTCAGGTCCTCGACGCCCGCGCCGTAGACGAGCCTGCGCGCGATCCAGGGCTGGTAGCCCTCGAGCGCGTCGACGTGCAACCGCACGAGCGCGTCGGGATCGTTCGCAGCGACGTCCTCGATCTCGATGCCGCCCTGCGTCGTGAACATGAACAGCGGCTGCTTCGCGCCACGGTCGAAGGTGATGGAGAGGTAGTACTCCTTCGCGATGTCCGAGGCCTGTTCGATCCAGACCTTCTCGACGACGTGCCCCCGGATGTCCAGCCCGATGATGTCCCTCGCCTTCTGCTCCGCGTCCGCGGGATCCTCGGCGAGCTTGACGCCGCCCGCCTTGCCGCGGCCCCCGGTGAGCACCTGCGCCTTGACGACAACCTGGGTGCCGAGCTCCTCGGCCGCCGCGCGCGCCTCCTCCGGCGTCGTCGCAAGGCGACCTTCGGAGACGGGGATGCCGAATTGCTTGAAGAGCTGCTTGCCCTGGTACTCGAGTAGGTCCATCGGCCGCGCAATCTAGCCGCGCCGCTAACCTCGCCGTCGATGGAAGCGATCGTCGTACAGGAGTTGCGCAAGCGTTACGGCGAGGTCCAGGCACTCGATGGAGTCTCGTTCGCCGTGCGCGAGGGCGAGGTCTTCGGGCTGCTCGGCCCGAACGGCGCCGGCAAGTCGACGACGGTGCGAGTCCTCGTCACGCTCACCCACGCCGACGGGGGCACAGCCGCCGTCGCGGGCCACGACGTCCGTCGTGAACCGAACGCGGTGCGGCGCTCGATCGGCTACGTGCCGCAGGACTCGGGCGTCGACCAGTACGGCACCGGCCGCGAGAACCTGATGCTCCAGGGCCGCGTCCAGGGGATGAGCGGACGGGCGCTGCGAGCGCGCACCGAGGAACTGCTGCAGCTCGTGGGGATCTCCGAGGCAGCCGATCGCGTCGTCAAGACCTACTCGGGCGGGATGCGGCGCAGGCTCGACATCGCGCTCGGACTCGTCCACCGCCCCAGGGTGCTCTTCCTCGACGAGCCGACCACCGGCCTCGATCCCGAGGCGAGGGTCGGGATGTGGGCCGAAGTCTCGCGCCTCGCAGAAGCGGAGTCATTGACGATCCTGCTGACGACGCACTACCTCGAGGAGGCCGACCAGCTCGCCGACCGGCTCGCGATCGTGTCCCAGGGGAAGATCGTCGTGGAGGGCACGCCGGCGGAGCTGAAGGCGAACCTGCGGGGCGACGCCGTGCACATCGAGCTCGCCGACGGGAAGCTCGACGAGGCGAGGCGCGTTCTCGCCGCGATCGGGGCGGAGCCGGAGACGCAGCTGGGCGAGCGCACGCTCGTGGTCCGGGTGGCCGACGGCGGCGCGGCGCTGCCTGGAATCTTGGGCGAACTCGATGCGGCCGGCGTCGGCGTCGCGACCGTCGGCGTCTCGCGGCCGTCACTCAACGACGTCTATCTCTACTTCACCGGCAGGGACTTCACCTCGGAGGATCGCGGCGAATGACGGTCGCACGGCATACGTGGTTCATGACCGTACGGCAGGCGCGAAACCTGATGCGCGAGCCGATCTGGATCGTGCTGCTGCTCGTGCAGCCAATGGTCTGGCTCGTGCTGTACGGGCAGCTGTTCCACAACGTCACTCGGCTCGGCGGCTTCGGCACCGGCTCGTACATCACGTTCCTCGCGCCGGCGATCGTCGT
>JADGPE010000019.1 GCA_017882605.1 Thermoleophilia bacterium
TTGACGAGCGGGTCGAGCTGACGGCGCCATGCTTCGACCTCGGGCAGTTCCGGCAACGTAGGCTCCAGCGTCGGTGGACGCGATCAGGGTAACCGTGCGACGGGGAGACGTCGTCGAGGCCATGCATCGCGTGCATGTCGCGACCACCGACGGGGAGCGGTGGGGCGAGGAGCTGCGCCTCTTCCTTCGCTCGTCGGCGAAGCCGATCCAGGCGATCCCCTTCGTCGAGGGCTACGACGACCTCGACGACGACGAGATCGCGATTGCCTGCTCGTCGCACCATGCAGAGCCGGCGCAGCTCCAGGCCGTGCGGAAGGTGCTCGCCCGCGCGGGCGCCGCGGTCGACGACCTGGAGAACGGGCTGCAGGAGTGCCGGCCCGACGGGAAGCTCGGCCACAACTGCTCGGGCAAGCACGCCGGCATGCTCGCCGCCTGTGCGGCGCACGGGTGGCCGCTGCATCCCTACCGCGAGCCCTCGCATCCCTTGCAGCGGCGGATCGCCGAGGTGATCGGCGGCGGCGAGACTGCGGTGGACGGCTGCGGCGTGCCGACGTTCGCGAGGACGCTCGACGGGGCCGCGGAGCTGCTCACCCACACGCCGCCGCGGATCCGCGACGCGATGCGCGCCCGGCCGGAGCTGGTCGGCGCCTCGCGCGACGCGACCGACACGGAGCTGATGTGCCTGCGTGAGGGCTGGATCGCGAAGGGCGGCGCCGAAGGCCTCTTCTGCGCCGCGCATGCCGACGGCCGTGGTCTTGCCCTGAAGGCCGAGGACGGCGCCTACCGTGCGATCCGCCCGGCGCTCGGCCTCGTGCTCGGGATCGACGAGTTCCTGGAGACACCGGTGCGCAACAGCCGTGACGAGGTCGTCGGCGCAATAACCTTGGCGCGATGAAGATCTTTGTCGTCTCGGACATGGAGGGAGTCGCCGGGATCGTCAGGTGGCAGCAGGTCACCGGCGGCCACGCGATGTACGAGGAGGGACGCCGCCTGTACACCGGCGAGATCAACGCGGCGGTACGCGGCGCCAAGGCCGCGGGAGCGACCGAGATCGTCGTCATGGACTGCCACGGCGCCGGGGAGGGGTGGACGTTCAACTCGCTGCTCCCGGAGGAGCTCGATCCGGACTGCGAGTACGTCGTCCAGAACGAATGGACCGAGTACGTGGAGTACCTCGAAGGCGGTGTCGACGCCGCGCTCTTCGTCGGCATGCACGCGATGGCCGGGACGCGCGACGGCGTGCTCGCGCACACGGTGAGCGGCTCGTCGTGGTGGCGGCTGCGGTTCAACGGCGTCGAGGTCGGCGAGACCGGGATCAACGCCGCGCTCTGCGGCACCTGGGGCTGTCCGGTCCTGCTCGTCACCGGCGACGAGGCCGCGTGCCGCGAGGGACGGGAACTGCTCGGTGCCGGCGTGACGACCGCGGCCGTGAAGAAGGGGCTCGGACGGTTCAGCGCGCGCCAGCTGCCGGCCGCTCGCGCCCGTGAGCTGATCGAGGAAGCCGCGCAGCAGTCGCTGGCCGATCTCTCGGCGGTTCAGCCCTACGACCCCGGTTCGCCGTGCGAGATCCTGGTCGACTTCAACACCTCGGACCACGTCGAGAAGTTCCGTCACCGGCCGGGCGTCGAGATCACGACCCCGCGGCAGATCGCGTCTCGCGCGGACGACTGGTGGACGGCCTGGCGGCAGTTCTTCTTCTGATCCGCGATGACGGTCGTCGCCTGCCTGGGAGACTCGATCACCGAAGGGGCCCCGTACTGGGACTCGCGGCGGCGGTCGGGTGACCCGGAGGGCCAGTGGGAGCACTGGGCGGGGCTGCTCCATCCCGAGCTGGAGTTCCGAAACCACGGCATCTGGGGCGAGCGGATGGACGAGATCGCCCGGCGCTTCGACGAGGCGGTCGCCGAGGCGGACTGTTTGGTGGTGCAGGGTGGCATCAACGACATCGCGCAGGGAGCACCGATCGAGGCCGCGGCTGCCAGCCTGCAAGCCCTGGTCGAGCAGGCGCGGCTGCTCGGGCTGCCGGTCGCCGTCTGCGACGTCCTGCCGTGGAACAACGGCTGGCCGCGGCAGGAGCCCTCGATCCGCGCGCTCAACGAGCGCATCCGTTCCTTCGGGGTCCCGCTCCTCCCCTTTCACGACACGCTCGAGGATCCCGACCGGCCGGGGCGGATGAGGGCGGAATGGTGCAACGAGGACGGCGATCATCCTTCGGTCGCCGGCTACCGCCGGCTCGGCGAGCTCGCCTTTGTTCCTTTCTGAGACGCGGCGGCTACCGTTGCGCCGATGGCACTGCTCGCCGCACGCGGCATCACCAAGAGCTTCGGCTCGCGGCTGATCCTCGACGGGCTCGACTTCGACGTCGAGCCGGGCGTCCGCCTGGGCGTGATCGGCCCGAACGGAGGCGGCAAGTCGACCTTGTTGCGCATCCTCGCTGGCGAGGAGGTCGCCGACGGCGGCGAGGCGACCCAGCGCCGCGGGCTCATCGTCTCGTATCTCCCGCAGCAGCTCGAGGGAGATGAGCGCAACGCGTTTGCGACGCTGCGGGCCGCGCGCCCGGACCTCGATGAGCTCGAGCGCGAGCTCGAGACGGTCGCGCGCGGGATCGGCGAGGCGCAGTCCGACCTCGACCGCATGTCGCGGCTGCTCCGGCGCCAGGAAGAGCTCCTGCAGCGCTGGACCGCCGGTGGCGGCCCGGGCTTCGACGCCCGCGCTCGCGCGCTCCTCGTCGACGTCGGGCTGGAGGACGACGACCTCGCCAAGCCGACGCGCATCCTCTCGGGCGGGCAGCGCAAGCTCGTCGGCCTCGCCGCCTGCCTCCTGCGCGACCCCGACGTGCTGCTGCTCGACGAGCCAGAGGCGCATCTCGACGTCGAGGCGCGCGAACGCGTCGAGCACCTGATGCGCGGGTTCGACGGCTCGGTGGTGTCGATCTCGCACGATCGCTACCTCCTCGACGAGACGGTTGCTGAGATCGCAGAGCTGAACGGCGGCCACATCCGCATGTGGCCGGGCAACTACTCCGCATACACCATTGCCCGCCAGCTCGAGCTGCAACGCCAGCAACAGGTGTACGTCACGCAGCAGAAGGAGATCGCGCGCCTCGAGGAGGCGATCCGGCGATTCAAGGACTGGGCGAACCGGGTCCCCGACGAACGCCACATCAAGCAGGCCCGCAACAAGCAGCGGCAGATCGACCGGATGGAGAAGGTCGACCGGCCCGCGCTCGAGCGCCGGAAGATCGCCCTCGATCTCCGTCCGCACGCGCGCGGCGGGGAGCGCGTGGTCGAGCTCGTGGATGCGGGCGTCGAGCTCGGCGGGAGAGCGGTGCTCGCCGGCGTCGACCTGACCGTGCTGCGCGGTGAACGCGTCGGCATCGTCGGCGAGAACGGCGCCGGCAAGTCGGTGCTCCTGCGCATCCTGGCCGGAGAGCTCGACCCCGCTCCGGGCGAGCGCAAGGCCGGGCCTTCGATCCGGTTCGGCCGGCTCGCGCAGGACCGGCGGCCCGACGACCCGAAGGCGACGCCGCTCGAGCTCGTTCGCCGTGCCGCGCCGATCTCGGAGGGCGAGGCGGTGTCACGCCTGATGAAGTTCCTCTTCGGCTATGAACAGGTGCGCCGGCCGCTCGAGACGCTGTCGGGCGGTGAGTGGACGCGGTTGCAACTGCTGCTCCTGATGCTCCAGGGCGCGAACTGCCTGCTCCTCGACGAGCCGACGAACCACCTCGACATCGAGTCGGTGGAGATGCTCGAGTCGGCGCTCGAAGAGTTCGACGGCACTGCGATCTTCGTCTCGCACGACCGCTATTTCCTGGACCGAATCGCCGACCGCATCCTCGAGGTCTCCGGCGGTGGAGTTCGATCCTTCGAGGGCGGCTGGTCGAACTGGCGCGAGCGCCACGCGGCTCTATGACGCGGTGGTCGAGTACGGGGTCACAGGCGGTGCGGTTGCCTCGATCCCGGCGGTGATGTCGACGAGGAAGCCCTGCAGCACGATCGGCCTGTACTGCTCGTCGCGAACGACGGTCGTCTCGTCGAGCACCCACACGACGCGACCGTCGGCTGCGATCAGACGGTACTCGAGCCGGAAGTCCTCGCCTGTCGCGTGTGTCCGTTCGACTTCGGCGAACACGCGATCCCGGTCATCCGGGTGCACGCGCGACGCGAGAAAGTCGGGTCTCAGCCAGTTGCTGACGGGGAAGCCGAACATCGCCTCGATCTGAGGGCTCATGTAGGTCGTCTGGACCGGCAGGCCGATCGAGTTGATGTACGTCGCGAGCGGGATCTGCTCGACGAGCGTGCGGTACTTCGCCTCGGCATCCCGCAGCCGCTCCTCGCGGTCGCGGCGTTTCGTCACGTCGCGCAGCGAGACGGCGAAGAGCATCGGCCCGGGCACGTCGACGCGTGTGATTGCCACCTCGGCCGAGAACGTGCGATGGTCGGAGCGGAGCGCGTTGATCTCGAGACGCGAGCCGTGTAGCGGGCTGCTTCCGTTCGCAAACACTCCCGCGAGGTCGTCGCGGTGCTCGGGGGCCACGGCCAGCTCGAGGAACGGCCTGCCGA
The DNA here is from genome assembly GCA_017882605.1 of Thermoleophilia bacterium. GTDB lineage: Bacteria > Actinomycetota > Thermoleophilia > Gaiellales > Gaiellaceae > PALSA-600. The sequence goes on from JADGPE010000019.1 coordinate 4,563, forward strand.
CGACGTCGGTGCGCGTCCAGCCGAGCGTCTCTTCGGTGGCCGGGTTGACCTCGGTGATGAGGCCGGCGTGGTCGACGATCACGATGCAGTCGAGCGATGCGCGCAGCACCGCGTCCTTGCGGCCCTCGCTCGCGGCGACCGCGCGCTCCGACCGCTTGCGTGCGGTGACATCGACCATGGAGGCGATGATCGCAACGACGTCGCCGCGGGAGTCGCGGATCGGCGCCGCCGACGTGCTGACGTCGATCATGGAGCCGTCACGGTGCAGGCGGCGAAGGTCGAGGTCGCGCATGATCTCGCCCTCGGCGATCCGCGCGAGATTGCCGAGGAAGTAGTCGAGCTCGTCCTCGGGGACGATCGGGCTGACGCGTCCGATCACCTCGTCGGCCGTCCAGCCGAAGATCTCGCATGCCGCCGTGTTCCACGAGCGCACTCGCCCGTCGACGCTGAAGTCGACGATCGCCACCGGGGACGCGTCGATCAACGCTCGATGGTGCTCGTAGGCGTTCTGGATCTCTTCGAACTGCGCCGACTGCTCGAGCGCCGTCGTCGCCTGATTCGCAAAGGCGCGCAGGATCTGCAAGCGGTCGGCGTCGGGCCGCAGCCGGTCGAGAGGGTCGTCGACCCAGATGTAGCCGATGCGACGGCCGCGACGATCCTGCAACGGCACGAACAGCCAGTGGTTCTGCCACGCGTGCGGCCCGCGGCCGTCGTGGTGCGAGCGGTAGCCCTCAGGCCGGTGAGGCAGGAGCCTGCGCGCCTCCTCGTGTTGCAGCAGGTAGCAGCCCTCGATCTCGAACTCCGGCCGCAACAACTGCTCGAGCTCGTCCGCCGCAAGCGCGGCGCCGATGTTCTCGGCGTCGCCGAAGCCGACCGCGGCGGCGGTGCAGTGACGGCCTTCGTCATCGAGGAGCTGCACTGCGACCTTGTCGAAGCCGAGGGCGTCGGAGATCGCGCTACACACCTGTCCGAGCAGCGTGTCGGCGTCCCGTGTCTCGTTCAGGCGGGTCGTCACCTCGAGCAGCCGCTCGAGCGCGTCGCGATTTGCCTTGGCGCGCGCCGTCTCCTGCGCAGCCTCGACGGCGATCGCGGCATGCTCGGAGACCGCGACGAGCACATCGATCTCGTCGCCGCTCGGCTTGCGCCCGGAGAGCGGCTCGTCGACGGACAGGATTCCGAGCAGCCGGCCGTCGCTGTCTCGCATCGGCACGAAGAGCGCGTCGTCGGGGTGCCACGCACCGGGGTCGTCGCTGACCTGGAGATCCGGCGTGTACACCCTGCCGGAGTACTCGTCCCAGTCGAACTCTCCAGACTGCACGAGGTAGGCGCCACGCTGGAGGAAGCGCCGGTCGAGCAGCGGTTCCCACTCCTCGACCTGCCGCACCTGGCCGAGGAGCGCCTCGCGGGCCTCGTCGCTGCCGTAGACGGTGCTGACGACGAAGTCGTCCCAGGCGCGGCGATAGAGGTTGACGACGACGGTCCGGAACGCGAGCGAGTCGGAGACGGTTTGGGCGACCGCCGCGAGCAGGTCGGGTAGCTCGTCGCCGGTCCGCACGAGGCGGGTCACCTCGAGCAGTCCACGCAGGCGCGAGAAGATGGTCGATTGACGCAGATCGAGAGACGCCACGCAGGTGAAGCATCGGTTGTCTAAAGGCAGGTGGCCTCCCCCGAATGAGGGAGCTACGAAAGTGAGATTTGGCTCTCAGCCTGCTCGATCACGAGCGGATCGTGGGTCGCGCACACGACCGCTGCACCGGTCGAGCGGGCGAGCCGCGCGAGGAGGATCGCGACCGAGATCGCGTTGGCCCCGTCGAGGCGCGATGTCGGCTCGTCGGCGAGCAGCAGCGCGGGCCGGGAGGCGATTGCCCGCGCGATCGCGACGCGGGCCCGTTCCCCTTGTGAGAGGCGGCCGACGCGCTGCGTGGCCCGCTCGCCGAGGCCTACGGACTCGAGCGCGGCAAGCGCCGCGAACCGGCCCTCGCTGCGGCCGCGGAGCGCGAGCACGAGCTCGACGTTCTCGAGCGCCGAAAGGTGCGGCACGAGCCCGGCCTGCTGCCCGACGTAGGCGATCTTGGCCCGCCGGAGCCCGGCGCGGCCCGCGCGGTCGAGCGACGTCAGTTCGGTGCCTTCGATCGTCACCGTCCCCCGGTCGGGCAACTCGAGCCCGGCCAGGAGGTGGAGGAGCGTGGTCTTTCCCGACCCGGACGGGCCGGTCACCGCGTGGAGGCGGCCCGAGCTCAACCCGATGTCGAGCGCGTCCAGTACGGACGTCGTGCCGTAACGCTTGTGCAGGCCGTGTGCCTCGACGACGAGCCGGCTCTCCGCCGGTGTGGCCGCCACCGGCACCGCTTCTCGCACCTGCTCCGGACCGTCCCCCGCCGGGCTGACGAGGACCGTGCCCGCCTCGAGCCGGGCGGTCGCCTTCGCTCCGATTCCGGCGCGGAGGAGCAGCTCTTCCGGCAGGCGCAACCAGCCGCCCCGCCCAACGACGATCGTGTCGCTGTCACCCCCGTCACGCGACCACTCCTCGGAGACCCGCCCGTCGCGGATGCGCACGATGCGGTCGGCGATCCGGGCCGACTCCGGGTCATGGCTGACGATCACGGTGGTGCAGCCGTGCTCGCGCACGAGCTCGGCGAGCACGTCGTAGACCTGGTCGGCCGTTGCAGCGTCGAGCTCACCTGTCGGCTCGTCGGCCAGGAACACCTTCGGGTGGTGGGCGAGGGCGGCGCACAGGGCGACCCGCTGCTGCTCGCCGCCGGAGAGCTGCGTCGGCCGGCGCGCGCGCTTGTCGGCCAGTCCGACTCGCTCGAGCAGCTCGTCGGCGCGCCGCAGGCGATCGGCGCGCGGCGTGCCGCGCAGGCCGAGCTGCACCGCGACCAGGTCGCGGGCCGAGAGCTCGGGCGCGAGCGCGCGGGCGTAGTGCTGGTCGGCGTAGCCGAGGAGTGACGAGCGGTAGCGGGCGAGCCCGCGCGCCGGCAACTTGCCGAGATCGTCGCCGTAGACGCGCACGAGCCCGGCGGACGGCCGCTCGAGCCCCGCGAGCAGGCGCAGCAGCGTCGACTTGCCCGATCCGCTCGGGCCGAGCACGGCCAGCACCTCGCCGTCGGCGACGCGAAGCGACAGCCCCTGCAGAGCGGCGGCGTCACCCTCGGGCGTCGAGTGGACGCGGAACACGTCTTTCAGCTCGATTGCAGTCGTCATGCAGCCGCCTCGGCTGCCCGTTCCGGCGCCCGGCCGCGCAGGCTCGTCGCGGCGCCGACGAGGAGCACCGCCAGAGCGACGTACGCGAGCGCCGCGAGGGCGAGCAACGGCAGATCGAGCGAAAGCCGGAGCGGGGGCTCGGGCCTCGCGGCGCTCGCCGTCACCGAGACGAGGCTGATCACGAGCGCGCAGAGGATCGCGCCGAGTGCAAGCCCACCGACGATCCCGAACGCCGCGACGAGCAACGCCCGCAGTCGCAGATGCGCGCGGATCGTCGCAGGTGCGGCCCCCTGCGCCTCGAGGTCGAAGAGCTCACCACGGTCGTCGCGCACGTCGCTGACGACGGAGAGGACGAGCCCGAGCAGCGCGAGCAGCAGCGCCACCGATGCCGTGCCCGCGAGCGTGAGCAGCGCGCCGCGGGCGAGCGGGTCGGCCTGCAGCCGGGCGAGCGTCTCGGCGTGGGACTGCACCGAAACCTGGGGGACCTGCGGGGGCGTGGCGCTCGAGAGCCACAGCTCGTTCGTGGTGCCGAGCCCCGCCGACAGCGTGTCGAGGCGGGTCGCTGCTTCCTGGAAGTCCGCGACCACGGCGTCGCCGACGATCGACGGGAAACGCTGGACGACGCCGACGACGCGGCCGGAGACCGACTCGCCCTCGATGTCGAGTGGGATGACCCCGCGCGGACCTGCGAGCTCGGCGATCGTCGGTGTCACGAGCACGGGCATCGGCCGGCCGTCGGTCGGCTGCTTCGGCCGGTACGTTCCGGTGCGATCCGGTGTGAGCACGTAGCCGAGCTCGGCCGGGGTCCCGCCGACGCCGCCGGTCCCGGTCCAGCGCGCGAAGCCGCCGCGGACCGGCGTTCCGTTCACGCGCGGCGCGCCGAAGGAGAGCCGGCCCTTCGCGCTCGGCTGGATGCCGGTGCCGGCGTTCGCCGTGAGCCGGCCGTTGTTCAGGATGTCGAGCTCGAGCTCGGCCAGCGTTGCGTGCCGGAACGGGATTCGGCCGTGGAGCACCACACGACGGTTCGCATGCGTACGGCCGAGGGAGACCGCCACGTAGTCGCCGAGGCGCGACCGGAAGAACGCGCGAACACCGATGTCGTCACCGGTCCCCGTCACCGGCAGCGTGAACTGTCGGCCCGCGGGGAGCGAGAGCAGTTGCAGGCCGGCGGGGCGAGGCGTCAGCTTTCGCCCGAGCGAGGCGAGGGACTCGGACGCGAAGTCCGGCCGCCAGCCCTGCACGGCGGGCAGGGAACGACCCGGCAGGGCGAGGAACCCGAACGTCGCGCCCGATGGGACGTTGCCGGAGAGGCGCACCACCGGTGTCGGCGTGCCGGGCAGTGACCGCCGCGGCGCGCCGTGCAGCACCGGCACGAGCTGCGACAGATCTTCGCTGAGGACATACGAGGCAGGCACGGCGAACGCCGCCTCCTCGTGCTGCCCACGTAGGAGCGTCGAGCGGTAGGCGACCGCGAACAGGGCGAGCCCGAGACTCGCGACGAGGAAGGTCGCTGCGATCGCGGCGTGGCCCGGATTGCGCGCCAGTGACGCCGCGGCGAGCCTGAGCGAGATCGGCCCGCGCCGGCCGGCTCGGCCGAGGGCGCGCAGCGTGGGCGCGAGCAGGCGCGCCGAGACCACAGCGACGGCGAACACAATCAGCGCCGGAACGAGCAGAAGGAACGCGCTCGTCCCGGTGCCGGCAGCAAGCTGCTGCGCGTCGACCGATCCGCGCGCCCAGCCGACGACGACCACGGCGACCGCCCCGCAGGCTGCTGCGTCGAGCGGCGTGAACGCGAGCCGCCCCAGTTGGACCGTCGGGGCCCGCACCGTGGCGTAGAGCAGGAGGCCCGCGGACGCGGCGACGACACCCGCCGCCACGAGCCCGCTCGTCGAGAGCAGCGCGTGGCCGATCACCGCGCCGGCCGGGGAGCCCGCGCGCGACGCGACGATCGCAGCGACACCGCCGCCGGCGACCCAGCCCGCGACGGTGCCCGCGAGGGCGAGCGTGCACGACTCGGCGAGGGTGTGCAGCTCCACCTGCCAGCGGCGCGCTCCGAACCAGGTCAGGCGCCGACGGGCGTCGGTGACGTCGCGACGCAGCGCGGCCGCCGCGAGGATCGTGAAGGCGAGGAGCAGTGCCGCCCCTTCCCCGCCGAGGAGCAGCAGGCGGCGCGAAGCCGCGCGCGAGGCCGCGGACGCGGCGGCGAGCGGCTCGGTCGGCGCGACCACCTGGAACTCGTCGGAGCGCGACTCGATCCCGGCCGTCAGCCGTCGCACCTTGTCCGTGAAGGCGTTGATGTCCCACGGGTGCAGGTCGCTGCGCCCGAGTGGCAGGAGCCAGGCGTACGAGCGGTAGAACGTTTCGAGCTCGGCCGTGGCCGACAGGCCGGCCACGCCGTTCGCGATCACGACCGGCGACGGCTGCGGCGTGTGGTATCTGACCGCGCGCGCGACCTGCTCGGTGGGCGGCGTCGGCAGCACGAACGGCGCGAACGGCGCATTCGGCTTCAGCACCGCGGTGCCGACCTCGATCAGGTTGAGTGCCTTCGTCGACGGGATCGGGCCCCTGCCCTTCAGGCGCAGGACCTCGCAATGCGAGGGGACGCAGACCGCAGGCAGGCGGCCCGAGGTGAGCCTCACCCAGCGGCCGAGGTCGTTCGCCGCCCGGAGGTTGACGAGCCGCCCCTGGATCGACGCTTCACGGAAGAGCATCGCTGCGGCCGGCTGTTGTCCTGTGGCGGCGCGCACCTCGGGCGAGACCGTCGCGTCGAGCTGCGAGAACCGGTCGACGGCGCCGCTCCAGACGATCTGCACCTCACGATCTCCCGGAGCGAGCTGCGCCGTCGCGAGCGCCAGGGACCGGTCCTCCATCACCAGGCGGCCGGCGAGCACGGCGGCCAGCACGGCTGCGCCGGCGACGACGCCGATCGCGACCAGGACGAGCCGCTCGCCGCCGGCGCCGAGACGCGCTCGCACGAGCCGGAGCGGGAAGCTGATCCGAACGAACTGCGACACCGGTACAAGGACTCTACCGGTGTCTAGACTGTCCGGCAACGATGAGCCCACGCTACGACGTCCCCAAGGCAGCGCCCGCGCCGCTCGTCCGCGTGCAGCAGTTCTTGAACACCGTCGACCTCGAGAACGAGGTCGACTGGCTCCCTGCCTGGCTCGAGGAGCGCGACCTCAGCGGTGAGCTCGAACGTGCGCGAACGTTGCGCGACGGTCTCCGTGACCTGGCGATCGCGAACAACGGCGCCGCTCCGGGCGCGGCCGCGCTCGAGGTGGTGAACCGCGCCGCTGCTCGACTCTCGCCGCGGGTCGACGCCGGCGCCCGTGTGCGCATCGCAAGCGACGGCGACGAGCTCGACGAGCTCGTCGCCTGCGCGCTCGGCGCGATGCTCGACGGCAGCTGGACGCGGCTCAAGGCCTGCCGCAACTGCCACTGGTCGTTTTACGACTACTCGCCGAACCGCTCTGCCGCCTGGTGCTCGATGCAGCTCTGCGGGAACCGCGCGAAGACGCGCGCATATCGCCGCCGCAAGGGCTCCTGAGGCCGGCCCTCCCGAGGCAAGCCCTCCCTAGACGTCGAGCAGCAGTGCCAGCAGGGCCTTCTGGACGTGGAGGCGGTTCTCGGCCTCGTCCCAGATCGCCGACCGGTCGCCGTACAGCAGGTCGGCGGTGATCTCCTCGCCCGCGTGCGCCGGCAGGCAGTGCATGACGAATGCTCCCGGGGCGGCGAGCGAGAGCAGCGCACCGTCGAGGCGGTAGGGCTCGAGGTCGCGCAGCCGGGTGCCTCGCTCGTGCTCCTGTCCCATGCTGATCCAGGTGTCCGTGACGATGACGTTCGCGCCGGCGACCGCGTCGCTCGGGTCGACGACGTTCTCGACCCCCGGCGCCTCGTAGCCCGGGGGGCACGCCGAGACGACGTCGTAGCCGAGCAGCTTGCCGAGGGCGGCGAGCGAGACGAGCACGTTGGAGCCGTCACCGACCCAGGCGACGCGAACGCCGTCGAGGCCGCCCAGGCGGTCGCGAATCGTGAGCGCGTCGGCGAGGGCCTGGCACGGGTGCTCGTCCGCCGTGAGGGCGTTGATCACCGGGACCGAAGCCCACTCGGCCCACGCCTCGAGCTCTTCGTGCGCGTGCGTGCGCACCGCCAGCGCGTCGACGTAGCGCGAAAGCGCGCGCGCCGTGTCCGGAAGGGACTCGCCGCGGGAGATCTGCAGCTCATCAGGGCTGAGCGCGATCGCGGTGCCGCCGAGGTGCGCCATCGCGACGGAGAACGACACGCGTGTTCGTGTCGAGTGCTTCGAGAAGTAGAGGCCGAGGGTCGCTCCGGGCGCGAGCGGGCGGCGCGGATCCGCCTTCAGCTCCACGGCGAGGTCGAGGATCCGCTCCGCCTCCTCGGGGACGAGGTCGGAGATGCGCAGCAGGTCACGTCCTGCGAGTGAGACAGACAGCGGTGTGGTCACGACCAACGCTCCTTTGCGGCTTGGACGGCGGCGGCGACGTCACCGAGGCGTTCGCCCGGTGCGGGGGCCTCGAACGTGCCCGCTCGCACTGCGGCGGCGACCTGCTCGTGCGCGTCGCGGAATGGGACACCTTGTGCCACGAGCGCCTCGGCCGCATCGGTCGCGCGCAGCAGCGGGTCGGCCGCGGCGGCCGCAAGCCGATCGTGGTCGAACACGAGGCCGGAGACGAGGATCGTCAACGCGCCGAGTGCGCCGGAGATGTCGGTTCGCGCGGTGAAGACCGGCGGCTTGTCTTGCTGGAGGTCGCGGTTGTACGCCAGCGGCAGGCCCTTGACGGTGACGAGCAGCGAGACGAGCCGGCCCACGGCGGTGCCCGCCTTGCCGCGTGCGAGCTCTGCGACGTCGGGATTCAGCTTCTGCGGCATGATCGACGACCCGGTCGCGGCTTCCTCGGGGAGCCGTGCGAAGCCGAACTCGCTCGACGTCCAGAGCACGAGCTCCTCGCCGATCCGGGAAAGGTGCGTGAAGAGCACCGCGCTCGCGTACAGGTAGTCGAGCGCGAAATCGCGGTCCGCGACGGCGTCGATCGAATTGCGCATCTGGTTTGGCGGGGCCGGAATCGGCAGTGTCGATCCGGCCAGCGCGCCGGCGCCGAGCGGTGACGGCGCCGCCTGCGCTGCGGCGAACGCGAACCGCGCCCGGTCGCGCTCGAGCATCTCGACCCAGGCAAGCAGGTGATGCCCGAGCGTCACCGGCTGTGCGCGCTGCAGGTGCGTGTAGCCGGGCATCGGTGCGCCGGCCTCCGCTTCCGCTCGCTCGAGAATCGCGCCCGCAAATGCGGCGAGCGCCGCGTCGGCTTGCACGCACGCGTCGGCGACGTACAGTCTGAACGCGGCTGCGACCTGGTCGTTGCGCGAGCGCCCGGCATGGATCTTGCGCCCGACGTCGCCGAGCTGCCGCTCGATCGCCGAATGGACGTCCTCGTCGGCGGGATCGATCTCCTCGATCAGTGCGAGCTTCTCGGCTACCTCTGCAAGCTCGGCGTCGTCGAGAATGCCCGCCGCATGCAGTCGCTGGGCGTGGAGGAGCGTGCCCTGGAGGTCGTAGGGCAGCAGCTCGGCGTCGTGCGCGTGCAGGAAATCCCAGACCTCGGGCGCGAGCTGCGACTCGACACGGCCGGACCACAGGGTCATAGCGTCCAGCCGAGTTCGGCGAGCAGCTTGCGCGCGTCGGTGATGTCGTTGATCTTCACCGCGAGCTGACCGATCCGGTCGGAGGCGGTGAACGCGGTCGCGCTGCGCTCCATGCTCAACCGCTCCGGGCTGTAGCTGAAGGTGTCGCCCCGGGTGTCGAGGATCGTGTAGTCGTCGCCGCGCCGCAACTCGATGTCCACCTCGCCGGTGACGACCGCGGCGACCCAGCGCTGTAGCGCGTCACGCAGCATCAGCGCTTGCACGTCGTACCAGCGGCCCTCGTAGAGCAGCCGGCCGAGCCGCCGCCCTTCTTCCGTGTAGCGCTCGAGCGTCGCTTCGTTGTGGATGGCGCTCAGCAGCCGCTCGTAGCCGATCTGCAGCAGCGCCAGCCCCGGCGCCTCGTAGATCCCGCGGCTCTTCGCCTCGATGATGCGGTTCTCGATCTGGTCGGACATGCCGAGGCCGTGGCGGCCGCCGATTGCGTTTGCCGTGCGAATCAGCTCGACGGGATCCTCGATCGCGCTGCCGTTGATCGCGACGGGCGCTCCGCGCTCGAACGCGATCGTCACCGTCTCCGGTTCGATCGCGACGCCCGAGTCCCAATGCGCGACGCCCATGATCGGCTCGACGATCTTCATCGATGTCTGCAGCAGCTCGAGATCCTTCGCTTCGTGCGTCGCGCCGAGGAGGTTGGCGTCGGTCGAGTACTCCTTCTCGATCGACGTACCGTGAGGCAGGCCGCGCTCGAGCAGCCACTCGCTCATCTCCTTGCGGCCGCCGAGCTCTTCGACGAACGCGCTGTCGAGCCAGGGCTTGTAGATGCGCAGTTGCTCGTTGACGAGCAAGCCGTAGCGGTAGAAGCGCTCGATGTCGTTGCCCTTGTACGTCGAGCCGTCGCCCCAGATGTCGACGCCGAGCTCGCCCATCGCCTTCACGAGCTTCGTCCCGGTGACCGCGCGTCCGAGCGGGGTCGTGTTGAAGTAGCGCTTGCCCGCGGTCTGGATGTGGAACGCGCCGCATTGCAACGCAGTGAGCCCTTCGCGTGCGAGCGCCTCCTTGCAGTCGACGAGCACCGCCTCTTCGGCGCCGTAGAGGCGTGCCTTGTCCGGCAGCGCGTCGACGTCGGGCTCGTCGTACTGGCCGAGATCCGCCGTGAAGGCGTAGGGGAGGGCGCCATGCTCCCGCATCCAGGCAAGCGCGCAGCTCGTGTCGAGCCCGCCCGAGAAGGCGATGCCGACCCGCTCGCCCACGGGCAGCGAGCCAAGGATGACGCTGTTCCGCTCGACCACGTTCATTGCAGGTGGCTCCGCAGCACGTGGATCAGCTCCACACCGCTCGACCCGTCGCGCGCGGCGACGAAGACGGTGTTGTCCCCGGCGATCGTGCCCGCGACCTCCTGGAGCTCGGCCGCGTCGATCGCGTCGGCGAGCGCGGCGGCGAACCCGCGCGGGGTCACGATCACGCAGAGGTTCCCGGCCGGAGTGAAGCCGCCGGCCCAGCGGCGCAGGGCGAAGGTCAGCTCGTCGAGCCGGCGCAGGTCGTCGGCGCCCTGCATCGCGTAGACGAGCCGTCCTTCGGCGTTCCGGACCTTGACGAGGCCGAGCTGCTGGATGTCCCGCGAGACGGTTGCCTGCACGGCATCGATGCCGGTCTCCTGCAGTGCCGCGGCGACCTCGGCCTGGGTCGAGAGGGGCTTCTGCTGCACCAGCCGCAGGATCGTGCCCTGGCGCTCGAACTTGGTCGTCAACCGAGCACCTCCCCGAGCAGGCCGACTGCGAGCGCAGCCTCGTCGGCTGAGATCGTCAAGGGCGGCGTCAGGCGCAGCGTGCGCTCGCCGGCGCTGCCGATCACGAGGCCGTGCTCGAGTGCCCGCTCGACCACCGGCGCGGCCGGCCGGTCGAGCTCGACCGCGAGCAGCAGCCCGAGGCCGCGCACCTCGCCGAACCGGGCGAGCGCGCCCGTGAAGAATGCAGAGGTCGAGCGGACCTGTGCGAGCAGGCCGTCGTCGATCGTCTCGACGACGGCGCACGCGGCGGCGCACGTGACGGGATTCCCGCCGAAGGTCGAAGCGTGGTCGCCGGGCTCGAACCCGGTGGGAGCGTCGTCGGCGACGAGCAGTGCGCCGATCGGCAGGCCGTTGGCGAGTCCCTTCGCGAGCGTGACGGCGTGCGGCTTGACGCCGAGGCGCTGCCACGCGAAGAATGCCCCGCTGCGGCCGACGCCGGTCTGCACCTCGTCGAGGATCAGCAGTGCACCGTGGGCGTCGGCGAGCGCGCGTGCCTCGGCGAGCACTTCCGCCGGCAGCGGGTGCACGCCGCCTTCGCCCTGCACCGGCTCGAGCAGGATCGCTGCGGTCTGCGGTCCGACGTGCTCGGCGAGCGTGCCGGGCGTGGCGAACACGGCGCCGGGGACGAGCGGCTCGAACGCGGCGCGTTTCGCCGGCTGGCCGGTCACCGACAGCGCGCCGAACGTGCGACCGTGGAACGAGCCCTCGAGCGCGACCACCTCCCTACGGCCGGTCACCTTGCGCGCCCACTTGAGCGCCGACTCGATCGACTCCGCGCCCGAGTTGCAGAAGAACGCCTGTGCGCCTCCGAAGACGTCCGACAGCTGCACGGAGAGCTTCTGCATCGGTTCGGTGGAATAGAGGTTCGACACATGCCACAGCCGGTCGAGCTGCGCGTGCGCTGCCGCGAGCGGTGCGGGGTGGCGATGGCCGAGGCCGACCACCGCGATGCCGGCGAAGCAATCGAGGTAGCGCTTTCCGTCGGCGTCGACGAGCCACGAGCCTTCGCCGTCGGTGAACGTGACGTCGAGGCGCGCGTACGTCGGGAGGAGCTTCGAGAGCGACGCGACGTTCGTCATGCGACGACCGCCGTGCAGCCGATCTCCGCGGCGATCCCGCTTCCGGCCGCAAGCGCTGCGGCACGCAGCTTGGGAACGATTCCGCCTTCGAACTCGCCGGCGTCGAGCATGCGCGTCGCACGGCCGACGTCGATCGCGGTGAGCACCTCGTCGTCCACGAACAGCCCGGCGACATCGGTGAGGAAGACGAGGCGCCTCGCACCGAGACCGAGCGCGAGCGCGGCGGCCGCGTCGTCGGCGTTCACGTTCAACGGGCCGACCGCGAGAGGCGCGACGACGGGGACGCGCCCGGCGGCGATCGCGGCCAGGATCTGCTTCGGCCGGCAGGGAAGCGGCTCCCCGACCCAGCCGAGCGGCTGCACCGGGACCGCGTAGAGCCCGGCCTGGTCGCCGAACACGGAGACCGAGATCTCGCCGAGGGCCTCGCAGAGGGCGGCGTTCACCTCGGCCATCGACTCGCGCACGACCTCCAGGGCGGCGCGCGATGTCCGCCGCCGGCCGTTCACGAACTCGACGGGGATGCCGCGCCGGTTCATCTCCTCGGTGATCTGCGGGCCGGCGCCGTGCACGACGATGAGCTCATGGCCCTCCTCGCGGAGGCCGAGGATCCGGTCGACCGACTCGGCGGCGACCGCGCCGCCGACCTTCACGACCAGCCGGGTCACGAGCGGTACTCCGCGTTGATCCGGACGTAGTCGTACGAGAGGTCGCTCGTCAGGTAGCCGGCCTGGCCGCTGCCGAGGCCGAGGTCGAGCTCGATCGTGCAGACCGCGCCGTCGACGGGTGGCTCGGCGTTCTGCGGCGAGCCGGCGACGAGCACCGGCGTGCCGTTGTAGGAGAGCGAGACGAGCGCAGCGTCGATCTGCGCATAGCCGCCGTTGAACGGCGCCGACCCAGCCGCCATCAATACGCGGCCCCAGTTCGCGTCGCGGCCGAACAGCGCCGTCTTGACGAGCGGCGACGTCGCGATGCGCTGAGCAATCGCTCTTGCCTCCTCGTCGCTCGCGGCGCCCGTGACCGAGATCTCGGCGAGCAGGGTCGCGCCTTCGCCGTCGGCGACGATGTCGTGCGAGAGCTCGGCGCACACGGCCCGCAGCGCTCCGGCGAACGCGACGTCGGTCGCGGGCGTTCGCTCGATCTGCGCGGCGCCGGACGAGAGCAGCACGACGGCGTCGTTCGTCGAGCACTCGCCGTCGACGGTGATCGCGTTGAAGCTGACCTCGACGACGGGCCTCAGGAAGTCGATCGCCTCGCCCGGCTCGAGCGGATAGTCGGTCGTGACGACCGCGAGCATGGTCGCCAGGTTGGGGTGAATCATCCCTGAGCCCTTCGCCATGCCGCCGACGGTGAAGCCCGCGCCCTGCGACACGGCGGTCTTCGCGCGGGTGTCGGTGGTGAGAATCGCCTCGGCCGCGTCGGCGCCGCCGTCCGGGGAGAGCGCCGCGGCTGCGTCAGCGAGCCCGGCGAAGATGCGCTCCATCGGCATTGGCGCGCCGATCACGCCGGTCGAGAGGACGATCACCTGCTCCGGGTCGAGCCCGAGGAGCGAGGCGGCACGCGCGGCGGTCGCAACCGCGTCGGCGATCCCCTGCTCGCCGGTCGCCGCATTGGCGACGCCGGAGTTGACGACGATCGCCTGCGGCTGTGCCTGCTCGAGATGCTGCTTGGAGACGACAACCGGCGCCGCGAGCACCCTGTTCTGCGTCCACATCGCGGCGCCCGTCGCCGGTGTCAGCGAGCGCACGAGCGCGAGGTCGCGTTTCTCCTTGCGGATCTTCGCGTGCACGCCCGACGCGACGAAGCCGGCGGCGGCCGTCACGGTCATACGAGCACTCCAGCAAGCCGCAGCCCGGCGGTCTCGGGGAGCCCGAGCGCAAGGTTCGCGTTCTGCATGGCCTGGCCGGCCGCGCCCTTGCCGAGGTTGTCGAGCGCGCAGATGACGATCGTCGTGCCGGTCTCGCCGTCCCTGAAGACGCCGAGCTCGGCTGCGTCGGTTCCCTGCACGCGCGAGAGCTCCGGCGTCACGCCGTCGGGCAGCACGCGCACGACCGGGCACGCGGCGTAGGCCTCTTCGAGCAGCGCGCGGGCGTCGGCGTCGGTCTGCACGTAACACGTGGCGAGCAGGCCTCGCCGCACGGGCAGCAGGTGTGGCACGAAACAGACAGGCATCCCGAGCTGCTGTGCGATCTCCGGGGCGTGGCGATGGGCGCCGATCGCGTACGGCGTGAGGTTCTCCAGCACCGAGCCCGCATGCGATGACGGCTTCAGCGACTTGCCGGCGCCCGAGACACCCGACTTCGCATCGATCACGGCGCCGCTGATCGAGGCGGCCAGCGGGACGAGCGCCAGGAGTGCGGCCGTGGCGTAGCAGCCCGGGTTCGCGATCAACGGGCCTCGCGCCGGGAAGAGCTCCGGCAGGCCGTAGCTCCACGCGCCGGGCGCCGCGCCGTACCAGGTCTGGGCCGCAGCGTCGTCCGTGAGCCGGTGCGCGCCGGCGAGATCGACGACGACCGCGCCCTGCGGTGGCTCGAAGGCAGCCGACTTGTCGTTGTCGAGGCAGAGAAAGAGCACGTCGGCGCCGCTCGCTGCGGCCTCGTCGTTGGTGACGAATCCTGGGAGGGAGCCGTTCAGGCGCGGGTCGAGCGCTCCGGCGGGCCGGCCCGCCAGCGAGTCGGAGCCGAGCGCGGCCACCGAGAGACCGGGGTGCGCCAGCACCCGGTCGAGCGTCTCCTGGCCGGCGTAGCCGGCGCAGCCGAGGATGGCGGCGCGTTGCATGGCGGAGAACTATACAGATGAGTGCAAATTATGCAACGCCGATCGAGATCGACGCTCCCGGGCGGAGCCGGCGCAGGAGCTGGCGCAGCTCCGGGCGGGGTAGCGAGACGCAGCCGCTCGTCGCCCGGCCGGTGTCGTCGTGCAGGAAGATCGCGCTGCCTCGGCCGGGAACGGTGGGCGCGACGTTGTACTGCACGACCACGAACTCACGATAGGCGACGGTCGCGCGCCAGAGCGCCTCGCCGCCGCGAAACGGCGGCGGGGCCCCGCAGGCCACGTGCCGGAAGCGGTTGTACGTCGGCGACGCGGGATCCTCGTCCCACCAGTCCCCGCAGCGCAGGCGGTGGTACCCGAGTCGCACCCCCGGGTCCGGGTCGAGGCCGTACACGGTGGGGCCGAGCGCGAACGTGCCGGTGGGCGTCGTGCCGTCTCCTTCCCGGTGCCGGGCGGAGAGCCCGCGGTAGCCGACACGGGCGCGCCACGGGCCGAGGATCCGCCGGCCGCACTCGCTGAGCGTGAGCGTCGCCGTCGTCGAGCGCGGGCTCGGAGCGACCACGGTGATCCGTTGCGGACAGGCCAGGACGAGGGCGAGCGCAAGCGTCAGCATCGCGGCAGCCAGAGTACGCTGCCTGTCGCATGGCCGCCCTGCCGCCGTTCCACGCGTCGGCCGTCCCCGTCACGGTCGCCGAGCTCGGGGCGTCGTGGCGGCCGGGATGCCCCGTCGGCGCTGCGCAGCTCCGCACCGTCCGCATCTCGTACGTCGGTTTCGACGGCCGCGCGCATACCGGCGCGCTCGTCGTCAACCGGCGCGTCACGAGTGACGTGACACAGGTCTTCCGCCGTCTCTACGCGGCGCGGTTCCCGATCCACCGGGTGCAGCCCGTCGCACGCTTCGGCGGCAGCGACGACCGCTCGATGGCAGCCGACAACACTTCGGCGTTCAACTGTCGCTACGCGGTCGCGCCGGGTGCCAGACGCTGGTCGGTGCACGCCTATGGCGAGGCAATCGACGTCAACACCGTGGAGAACCCCTATCTCGAGGGCGGACGGGTGCTGCCGCCGGCCGGCCGTGCGTTCACGGATCGCTCCCGCCACCGTCGAGGCATGGCGGTCGCCGGCGGGTCGCTCGTGCGGGCGTTCGCCTCAGTCGGCTGGCTCTGGGGCGGCCGGTGGACCGGCTCGCCCGACTGGCAGCACTTCTCCAAGACCGGAGGGTGAGGGCCGCAGGTCCTCGAGCTTGTCGACGCGCGCCAGGGCGGGGAAGAACTTCGGCCAGACGAGCGCGAGCAGGATTGTCAGCGCGCC
Organism: Thermoleophilia bacterium; assembly: GCA_017882605.1. Lineage (GTDB taxonomy): Bacteria > Actinomycetota > Thermoleophilia > Gaiellales > Gaiellaceae > PALSA-600. Next base: position 20,373 of record JADGPE010000019.1, read on the forward strand.
GCCCGCGACGACTGCCGGCACCGCCCCGACGAGCGCTGCGGCCGCGCCCGACTCGAACGCACCGAGCTCGTTCGAGGCGCCGATGAACACGCCCTCGACGGCGTTGACGCGGCCGCGTAGCGAGTTCGGCGTCGCGAGTGCGACGGCTGTCGCGCGGATGTTCATCGAGATCATGTCGGCGAACCCGCTGACCGCGAGCGCGATCGCGGAGACGACGAACCAGCGCGACAGGCCGAAGACGATCATGCTCGCTCCGAACGCGCCGACGACGAGGAGCAGCGTGCGTCCCGCGTTCCTGCCGAGCGGCTTGCGCGCGAGGCGAACGCCGGCGATCAGCGCGCCGACTGCGACGGCGCTCCTGAGCATGCCCAGGCCGAGCGGCCCGGTGTGCAGGATCGACTTCGCGAAGAGCGGCAGCAGTGCGACGGCTCCGCCGAAGAGCACCGCGAAGAGATCGAGCGTGATCGCGCCGAGGAGGATCGGCGTCGCACGGATCAAGCGGATCCCGCCCAGGAGGCTCTCGAGCCGCGGCGGCTCGGGCCCGGCTCGCTCCGCGACCTTGGGGCGTGACATCCGCAGGAGCAGGAGCGACGAGGTGACGAGCAGCACGATGCCGGTCGCGTAGACCGCCTCGGGCCGGATCGCGAACAGGAGCCCCCCGACTGCAGGCCCCGCGATCGTCGAGATCTGGCCGCCGACCGACCGCAGCGCGAGCGCGCTGGTCAAGAGCTCGCCGGGGACGAGCTCCGGCACCAGCGAGCGCCCGGCCGGGTTTCCGAAGGCGGCCACGGTGCCGGTGGTGAGTGCGAGGGCGAGGAACGGCCAGAGCTGGTTCGCGCCGTGGATCGTGACGACGAGCAGCAGGCCGAAGACGGCGGCGTCGGCGAAGCCCCAGACGAAGACGACCGTCAGGCGGGGCAGGCGGTCGGCCAGTTGTCCGGCCGGGAGGGCGAGCAACGGCACGGGCGCGAACTCGGCGAGCCCGATCAGCCCGAGATCGAAGGCGCTGTGATGGATCGAATACACCTGCCAGCCGATCGCGACGGCCGCCATCTGCATCGCGACGCTCGAACAGAGCATCGACGTCCACAGTCGGCGGAAGTCGCGATGCCTGAGCGCCGGGGGCAGTGAGATCACCCCGACACTCTGCCTTCTTGGGTTCTTCCTAGGTCCCACAGAGCTGCCGCACAGAAGCGGCTGCTCCACTGGAGGTAGACAACAGACCAGGAGGACGGAACTCGCATGCCCAGGTACACGAATCGAATCGCCGCCGTCGTCGCGGTCGCGGCAGTCGGCGGGGCGGGGGTCGGCGCGGGGGCGCTTGCGCTCTCGCGTGGCTCGACTCACACGACCACGACCGTCGTCGCGGCCGCAGTCGGGAACTCGAACATCGCCGACTCGGCGCTCAGCGTCGGCCAGATCGCGAAGGCTGCGACCCCCGGTGTCGTCGAGATCGCCTCCACCTCGAGCGCAGGCGGCTCGACCTATCCGTTCGGCGGTCAGGGCTCCCAGTCGGCCGAGGGGTCCGGCTTCGTCTACGACACGAAGGGCGACATCGTCACGAACGACCACGTCGTCTCGGGGGCTTCGTCGCTGTCGGTGAAGTTCTCGGACGGGTCGACCTACAAGGCGACGGTCATCGGCGAGGACCCGGACACCGATCTCGCGGTGATCCATGTCGACGCTCCGGCTTCGAAGCTCGTGCCGCTCTCGCTCGCAGACTCGAGCAAGGTCGCGGTCGGTGACGGCGTGGTCGCGATCGGAAATCCGTTCGGGCTCGACGGCACGGTGACGAGCGGCATCGTGAGCGCGCTCAACCGTGAGATCACGTCCCCCGACAACGCGCCGATCGAAGGAGCGATCCAGACCGACGCGGCGATCAACCACGGCAACTCCGGCGGCCCGCTCCTGAACCTGAACGGACAGGTGATCGGCGTCACGTCGCAGATCCAGAGCGACTCCGGAGGCAATGACGGCGTCGGCTTCGCGGTCCCGTCCAACACGGTCCGGACGATCGCGACGCAGCTCATCTCGAGCGGGAAGGTGCAGCACGCACTGCTCGGCGTCGAGGTGAAGACGGCGAGTAGCGGCAACGGTGTCACGGTGGGCACTGTCCAGACCGGCAGTGCGGCCGCCGACGCGGGGCTGAAGGCCGGCGACGTGATCACCTCCGCGAACGGCACGAAGGTCACCACCGCGGAGCAGCTGCGCGCGATCATCGACTCGCACCAGCCGGGCGACAAGCTGTCGCTGACCGTGCTCCGCAGCGGATCGACGAAGACCCTCTCCGCGACGCTCGGTACCCGAAGTTAGCTAGGCGATCGTGGGAGACGCCACCGTCAGCACGGCCTGTGTGGCCGTGCCGGCGGTGGCGGTGACTCTCGCGACGATCGTGTGCCCGAGGTCGTCCGCCGTGAGCGTGTAGCTCGAGGAGGTCGCCGCCGCGACCGGCTCACAGAGCCGGCCGTTCGCGTTGCAGCGCAACCAGGAGTAGGCGAAAGTGGCCGGCGCGGCGCTCGACCACGCGCCGGGCGTGACCGTGAGCACCTGGCCGACGGTTGCGTTGCCCGCAAGCGTCGGCTGGGCGGTTGCCGCGAGCGTCGCGCTCTTCGTCGCGACGAGCCCTGCGAGTGAAGCGTACGCCGGCGTGGTGCCCGTCGAGTCGGTCGCGCGCACGGTGAGCCCGATCGTCTTGCCGACGTCGCTTGCGACGAGCGTGTAGCTCGCCTTCGTTGCGCCGTGCACGGAATTGCAGTGCGCTCCGCCTGCGTCGCAGCGGTACCACTGGTACCCGTAGGTGATCGTGCCGCTTCCGGCCCACGTGCCGGCGGTCGCCGTGAGGCGGCTCCCCTGCTGCAGCGTCCCTGTGACCGCCGGCCGGCTGCTCGCAGCCGGTCCCGGCGTCGCGCGCACGACGCCTGCGCTGAGGCTGAGCACGGTCTGCTTCCCCGCCGTCACGGCGGCGAGCACGACGTGGCCGACGTCGTCGGCCGTCACGCTGTAGGTGTCGGTCGTGGCGCCGGCGAGCACCGTGCAGAGCCGTCCGTTGGCGTTGCAGCGCCGCCACGTATAGGTGAGCGCGGCAGGCGTGGCGCTCCACGCCGCTGCCTCCACCTTCAATCCCTGGCCGACGATCGGCTCACCGCTCACCGGCGGCTGCTTCGTCGCGACGGGGGTCGCGCCCGGCGCGGCGACGAGGCCCGCGAGCGGCGCGTACGCCGCGGTCGTCCCCGTTGTGTCCGTCGCGCGCACGGTGAGCGCGATCGTCTTGCCGACGTCTTTGGCCACCTGCGTGTACGTGCCTTTCGTCGCCCCGTGGATCGAGCTGCAGTGCGCACCGTTCGTGTCGCAGCGGTACCACTGGTACGCGTAGGTGATCGTGCCGCTGCCCGCCCACGTGCCCGCGGTGGCGGTCACCTTCGCGCCCTGCTGCAACGAGCCGGTGATCGACGGGGGTGAGGCGGAGGTTGGCCCCGAGAGCAACATGGCCAGACCGAGTGCGAATTCGAGCACGCGTTCAGGATCCCATCAGCGTCGGCTGGGAGGCGAACCCCGGCGAGCGCGTCCTCTCCACGCCGGGCTTTCCCGCGGTCTGATCAGAGTGAGTGGTGCATCCAAACATTCGGCTCCCAGTAGCCGCCGCAGTCCGCCTCGCGGTCGATCGCGACGGTGGCGAGCCCGCCCGGGAACCAGTACTCGCCGCTTTCGGGAAACGCCGTCCGCGTCCACTCCTCCCACTCCGCGACCGTCCCGGTGATCCGCAGCGAGCGAGGCTCGGGCCTCAGCACGGTCGCGCCGAGGCGCTCGTGCACGCGCATCCACGGGTCGAAGAGCAGCCCGTCGGCACGGCGCCACGCCGCGTAGCGGGCGATCGGCACCAGGGGGTAGCGCTCCTTCCAGCTGGGCCGCACGGGTGCGATCAACGATCCGAGACCGTGGCTGCGCGCGAGCTCGCGCATCGCCTCGACCGCCTCGGTGCTGAGGCCCCGGCTCTGCAGGTCGCGCGGCACCATGATCACTAGCGCGCAGAGCGTGTTCGCTCCGCTCTCGTCGAAGCCCCGTGCGATCGCGCCGTCGATCCCGGCCGGCAGGTCGCCGACCGTCCCGTCCCAGCGCACCGGGATCGAACGGGCGCGGGCGAGGATCTCGTCCTCGTCGCCGACCAGATGGAACTGGAACTCGGGCTGCTCCTCGGTCAGACGGCCCCAGTAGACGTTGAGGACGTCGCCGTGGTTGTTGTACTCGGGCAGCGTGTCGCGCGTTCTCTCCCACGCGGGGCCGGCGAGATCCGGCCGCTCGGCGACTGTCGCTGTCTGCATTTCGCGCCTGAAAAGAAGAATCCCACCGGGTCGGTGGCGCTTTCGTCCACCTCACCGACCGACCGATCAAGACTCGCGTCCGTCACGACCGCTTGGTGTGGCTTCGACCTACTCGCGCTCCGCGCCCGGCGGGATCCGCAATGTAGGCCGGAGCAGACGGCGCGCGCAAGAGGCTCGCGGCGGGAAAATGTGCACGTTGCGGACGAATCGAATCAGCGTGCCCGCAACGCCCAGCCGAGCCCCGTGTCGAGCTGGGCGCGCCACTCTCCGCGTGCGTTCGCATAGACGTGGTAGTTCACGGCCACACCGAGCTTGCGCAGCTCGCGCGCGAACGCGAGGGTCTGCTCCGGCTTGAACCAGTGGCTGTGGCCCGGTCCGGTCGAGAGGAAGAAGCGCGTGTGATCCCGGCGCAGGACCGGCGCGAGGGCCGGAGCGAGCTCGGTCGGGTCGTTCGCCGCCAGCACGCTCCGCGGCGCGTGCCGGAGCGGCCCGTCGCGGAGCGGCGAGAAGTACGCCGACCACGCCTCGATCGTCCCGAAGAGCCCGGGCTGCTGCAGGGCGATGTCGACCGCTCCAAAGCCTCCGGCCGACAGCCCGGCAATCACGCGTCCTCGCTCCGTGGCGATCGTCGGCAGGTGCTCGTCGACCCACGGGACGATTTCGTGCACGAGGGCCGCGGCGATCGGGCCTGCCCATTCGCCGTTGTACTTGGGATCCGGTCCGGCTGCCGGCAGCACGGCGACGAACGGCGTGATCGCGCCCTGCTCGATCTCGGTGTCGGCCCAGGTCGCGAGCTCGGTGCCGAGGAGATACTCGGTCGGCGAGCCCGGCATGCCGTGCAGCAGGTAGACGACGGGGTACCGGTGCGACCGGCTGAAGTGCGGTGGCAGATAGACGAAGCCGGGCCGCTGCTCGCCGGGGAAGGTCCCGGTCTGCACGGAGCCGCCGCCTGGGCCGGTCGCGTACGGCGCGAAGCCGGGCAGCAGCGAGGCGGTCGCGAGCAAGGCGGCGAGGGAGATCACGGAGCGACCGTAACCGGCGATGTGTGAATTCTCGGTTAGCTCTTGGTTTCGGCGGCTACAACTGAACCATGAGACGCGTGGGCATCGCGCTGCTCTGTCTCGCAGTCGCGGCGTCGGTCGCCGCCGTCGCGCTCGGGCGGCAGGCGCACGGGGTGGACGAGGGCATCCGGTCGGTCGCGCTCGGTGGTACGGCGCGCGCCTTCGTCGTCCTGCCCGACGGTTACTCGACGAGCAGCAAGCGCTACCCGGTCGTCTACTTCCTGCACGGGTTGCCGGCGGCACCGGACGCCTATCGGAACAGCGCGTGGCTCGGTGACCTGCTCGAGCGCGTCGGGCCTGCCATCCTCGTCATGCCGCAGGGTGCGCGGTCGGGCGACTCCGACTCGGAGTATCTGAACTGGGGCGCCGGCCGGGACTGGGAGACGTTCATCGCCGAGGAAGTGCCTGCCGCAATCGACAGGCGCTTCCGCACGATCCGCTCGCGGAGGGGGCGGGCGCTGATCGGCCTCTCCGCGGGCGGGTTCGGCGCCACGGTGCTCGGCCTGCACCACCTCGGCCGGTTCTCCGTCGTCGAGTCCTGGTCGGGGTACTTCCATCCGACCGACCCGAGCGGGACGAAGCCGCTCGAGCGCGGGCCGCTGTCGAACGTCCACAACTTGATCTCGGTCTTGAAGGCGGACGAGCGGCACCGCTACACCTTCCTCGCCTTCTACGTCGGGGACGGCGACGCGCGCTTCCTGGCCGAGAACCGCCAGCTGGATCGCGAGCTGACTACGGCGCGCGTTCCGCATCTCTTCGCCGTCTACAGCGGCGGCCATACGACGACGCTCTGGCAGGCGCACGCGCGGGTCTGGCTCGGGCTCGCGCTCGCGCACCTCGCTCACGCCGCCTGATAGCTGCTTAACCGCGCCTTTAGGGGGATTAACGGCGCCTTTAGGGGGCGTGGCGTACAACCAAGGCCGTGCTTGGGACGGCTCCAGGATTTCAGGCCCGCGGCCGGCTCGCCGCGGCCGCCGCCGCCGCGTTCGTCGCGGTCGGCCTGGTGGGCGCATACCGCTACGTCGACAACTACTGGATCTACCGCGGCTTTGCGGCTCCCAAGGATCCGGCATTCGTCCACCTGCGGGGCGTCACGACGCACTTCGAGCTCACGAGCGCCGCCCTGGGCGGCCGCGCCCAGCCGGTCGACGTCTACCTCCCGCCCGGCTACACCACGAGCCCGAACCGGCGGTACCCGGTCATCTACCTCCTGCACGGCGTTCCCGGCCGCCCCGCCGCGTTTCTCGAGACCGTCCGCCTCGGCGTCGTCGAGGACGAGCTCGTTGCCTTGCACAAGATCCGCCCCGCCATCCTCGTGATGCCGTTCGGGTCGACCGGTTCGTTCACCGATGAGGAGTGGGCGAACGGCGTGCGGCCGAACTCGAACTGGGAGACGTTCGTCGCGCGCGACCTCGTGCGTGCGGTCGACTCGCGCTATCGCACGATCCGCCGCGGCGACGCCCGCGCGTTGGCGGGGCTGTCGGAAGGCGGCTACGGCGCCTTGAACATCGGGATCCACCACCCGGGTGAGTTTCGGGTGCTCGAGAGCTGGTCCGGCTATCAGCGCGCCGATCCCATTCGCTCGATCTTCGGCATCGACCCGTCGCTGCTCGCCCGCAACAGCCCGAGCCTGACGCTCGGCCGGGTGGCTGCGAAGCTCCGGCGCGCTCACACCTACGTCTGGTTCTACAGCGGCACGGGCGACCACTTCCTCGCGCAGAACACGGCCTTCGCCGCCGAGCTGCGCAGGTACCGCATTCCGTTCCACTACTTCGTCGTCCACGGCGGGCACAACTGGGGCATCTGGCGTGGCAACGCCTCCCGTGCCCTCGTCGCCATGTCGCGGAGGCTCCATGGTGCGTAAGGCCGCGGCGCTGCCGGTGCTGCTCGTCGTCGCGGTAGCGACGAGCGGGTGGTTCTACCTGCTCAACCCGGCGCTTCCTGGTCCACGTGTGCGACTCGCATTGCCCCTCGACGAGCTCTCGCACCATGCGTCCGCATCGCTCCTGTGGTTCGCGGTGGTCTGGGGTGCCGCGGGCGCAGCGCTCGGTCTCTACGCACGCTGGGCGGAGATCGAGCGCCTTCCGGCCGCGCTGCTCTTCGCCGTCGGCATCGGAACGTATGCGTACCTTCAGACCGGCGTGTCGGTTGCGGTCGTGCGGCAGATCTCGGCTCGCGAAGCCTTCGATGTCGCGGCTCGTCTTTCGGCCGTGTACCTGCCCGCAGTGATCGTCGGGCTCGGAGCGGCGGCGCTCGCGGTCGGCCGCCGGCGCGAGCGCGCTCCCGTGCTCGTGGGGGTGCTGGTCGGCGTCGGGGCGCTGCTCAACCTCATCCACGCGGTGCTTCCCGGCGAGAACACCGGCCTCGTGCACGACCTCACGCCCGACACCGTCGGGCCGTTCGCCCACGCGGTCGGTGTCGTCGCCTCCGTCGCCCTGCTCGTCGCCGCGCGGGGCCTCGTCCGGAGGCGTCACCGGGCGTGGCAGGTTGCGGTCGGGGTCGCCGCGTTGTCCGCCACACTGCACGTCCTGCATGGGATCAACCAGGGCACGCTCGCGTCGGTCGTGATCCTGACGCTCCTGCTCGCCCGCCGGCACGACTTCGATCGCCCCGGCGACGTCGGGATGAGGCCTCTGGCCCTGTGGCGGCTCGGCCTGTCGCTCACCGTGATCGCGGCGTACGCGTTCTCCGTTCTCTGGATCAACCGCATCGATGCCGACCAGCCGTTGACGGCTCGCTTCGTGGTGAGCGAGACGGCACGTGGGCTCGTGGGGCTGCAGGCCGGTGGCTCGCCTCACCTGAACGGCCATTTCGGGGACTGGTTCCCGCTCTCGTTGCTGCTCCTCGGCGTGGCCGCGACGGTCTGGGTGGTCGCGGGTTGGCTCGCGCCGTGGCGGCACCGCGTTTTGCAGGAGGCGCGCGAGCGCGAGCTGGCATCTGCGCTCGTTCACGCATGGGGCATCGACACCCTCGCGCCGTTCGTGTTGCGTGCGGACAAGTCGTACTTCTTCGGGCCTGGTGAGTCGGCGTTTCTCGCGTATCGGGTGGTCGGAGGCGTCGCGATCGTCTCCGGCGATCCGATCGGACCGCCGGAGGCGTTCGACGAGCTACTGGAGCTGTTCGTCGCCCACGCGCACGAGCGGGACTGGCGCGTGGCGATCCTTGGAGCGGCCGAGCGATGGTTGCCGCTCTATGCGCGGCACGGGCTGCACTCGCTCTACCACGGGGACGAGGCGGTGGTGGATGTCGCCTCGTTCTCGCTCGACGGTCGGGCAATCCGCAAGGTACGACAGTCCGTGCATCGCCTGCAGCGCGCCGGCTATACGGCGCGCGTGCTCCGGCCGAGCGAGCTCGAACGCGACGTGCGCGGCCAGCTCGAGCAGATCTCGAGCGTGTGGCGCGGCAGCGAGCCGGAGCGAGGCTTCGTCATGGCGCTCGACCGCCTGTTTCGGCTCGGCGATCGCGACGCCGTTTTCGTCGTCGGCTTCGGCCCCGACGAGCGCGTCGCCGGCTTCCTCCACTTCGCCGTGTCGCAGGCCGGCTGTGCTCTGTCGCTCTCTTCGATGCCGAGACTGCGTGAGAGCCCGAACGGCTTCAACGAGTGGCTGATCTGCGAAACGATCGCCTGGGCGAAGGTGAACGAGTACGAACACGTTTCGCTGAACTTCGCGCCGTTCGCCGCTCTGCTCGCTCCGGAGGCTGAGCTCACGAGCTTGCAGGGCGTCCAGCGACGCGCGTTGCTCACGTTGAAAGGCCACTTCCAGCTCGACAACCTGCTCCTGTTCAACCGCAAGTTTGCACCGCGTTGGGAGCGCCGTTTTGTCGTCTATGAGAAACGCCGCGACCTGCCGCGCGTCGGCGTCGCTGCGCTTGCCGCGGAGGCCTATCTGCCCTTCCAGGGCAAACGGTGAGCATTGCGGCTGGGCTCTTGCTCGCGCTGAGCTCGGCCGTTGCACTCAACTGGGGCTGGGTCGCGCAGCACACTGCGGCGTCGAGCCTGCCGTCCCTGAATCTGCGGCGCCCGCTGACGTCGCTACGGCTGCTCTTCGGCGATCTGCGCTGGCTCGCAGGGTTTCTCGTCGGGCTCGGCGGCTGGGCGTTCTACGTCGGAGCGCTCTCGCTCGCTCCGCTCTCGCTCGTGCAGGCAGTCGCAGCGGGCGGGATCGGGATTCTCGCGCTGTTCGCACATCGTGCCGGCACGCGACTCTCCGCGCGTGAGCGCGTCGCCGTCGTCGTCTCGACCGTCGGTCTTCTGCTGCTCGCGGTCTCGCTCGCGGGCGGCGCGAATGTCGGTCGCCAACCGGGCGTCTCCGCGATCGCCGCATGGCTCGGTGTGTCGTTCGGCGTTTCGTGTCTCGGAGTGACCGGCGGCGCGGCCCTTGCGCCCGGCGCCGGCCTCGGGGTGGCGGCAGGTGTGCTCTACGCCGCGGGCGACGTTGCGACCAAGTCGATCTTTGCGGGCGGCCTCTGGCTCGTGCTTGTCGCCGTGGTCCTCGCCGCTCACGGTGCGGCATTCGTGGCGCTCCAGTTCGGGTTCCAGCGCGGGCGGGCGCTCGCGACGGCAGGCACGTCGACACTGCTGACGAATGCGCTGCCGATCGCCGCAGGCCTCGTCGTCTACCACGAGCACCTGCCCGGCGGGGTGTACTCGATGGTGCGGATCGCGTCCTTCGCGGCCGTCGTCGCCGGCGCGGCGCTGCTCGCTCGCTCGCCTTAGGGCAAGACGAGGATTCCGTCCGCGTCGCTGTACAGCGTCGCGCCCGGGATGAAGGTCGCGCCGCCGAAGCGCACCGGCACGTCGAGCTCGCCGGCGCCGTCCTTGCCGCTCGGCCTTGGGATCGATCCGAGCCCCTTGATGCCGATCGCGAGTGCGCCGAGTGCTTCGACGTCGCGGACGCAGCCGTTGATCACGAGCCCCGTCCAGCCGTTCTCGAGCGCGAGACCGGCCACGTTGTCGCCGACGAGCGCGCAGCGCAGCGACCCGCCGCCGTCGACGACGAGCACACGCCCGTTCCCCGGCTCGCCGACGCGTTGCTTCACGAGGATGTTGTCCTCGAGACAGCGAACCGTCGCGATCTCGCCCGAAAACGCGGCGACGCCGCCGAACTGGTGGAGTTGAAGCTCGCAGACGATCGCGTCGTCGCGATGCGCGTCCCAGAGATCCGACGTCGACGTCACGCGTGCACGCGCACGAGCTCGAAGAACCCCTGCTCGAAGAGCTCGCGCACGACGCGAAGCGCATCGTGGCGCAACTCCGCCGCTTCGCGCTTGCCCAGCTCGAGGCGGCGCGCGGTGCGCTCGACAGCCTCGTCGAAAGTGGTGTGGCCGTCGAGCGTGATCAGCAGCTCGGCCGTCTCCGACTCGAGCTCGAAATCGAAGCACGTGCCCTCGTCGAGCACGATCCGTGTCTCCTGTACCTCTCCGTGCCGGTCGAGCTCCTGCTCGAACCGCACTTCGTCGGTGAGCATCAGGCGTGCCTCGGTGACCGCCGACGCGCCTTCCTCGGCGACCAGCGCGAGGGCGGCGAAGACCCGCTCGATCTGGTCGCTCGCGAACTCGAGCTCCTCCTCGTCGACGGGATCGGCACGAACGACGTGATGGTCGCCGTCACGCTTGCGGAGCAGGACGGCGCCCTCGGTGATCCAGCCGGCGGCGAGCGCCGCGAAATACTCCGCCCACTCGTCGAGCGCCGCGCCCATCGTGTCCGGATCCCCGGTGAAATGCTCGTTCCAGCCGGCTGCGTGATCGAGCGGGTCCGCCCCGCTCAGACCGAGCACCCACGCGTCGCAGCCGTTTCCCTCGAGCCATTCGTGGATGCGCTCGTCCGGATCGTCCTCCGACTCCGCGAGCCAGCTGACGAGCACGGACGCATGGCCACCGTCAGCGAGGTGGAGAGCCGCCTCGCGCACGACCCGCTCGGACAGCTGGTCGCCGGGGAGGCCCCCGTCGCGGTACTGCCAGCGCCGCTCCGGCGAGATCACGTACGGCGCGTTGCAGGTGATCAGATCGAACGTCTCGCCGGCGACGGGCTCGAAGAGGCTGCCGAGTCGAGTCTCGACGTTCTCGATCCCGTTGAGCCCCGCACTGATCTGCGTGAACGCGAGGGCGCGCGGGTTGACGTCGGTTGCGATCACGTGGTTCGCGTGTGCCGCCGCGAGCAGCGCATGTGCCCCGTTGCCGGTGCCGATGTCGAGCGCCCGTTCCACCCGGCGGCGCGGGGTCAAGGACGCAAGCCAGTAGGCGGTCGGCGTGAAGCTGGACACCCAGCCCGGTGGGTCGTCCTGGCCGCGCGAGAACCCGTCGAAAGCGAGATAGATGCCCTCGGCCGGTACGAGGCGCGCGCGTGGCACGAGCCGTTCGCCGTCTGCCGTGACGAGCCCGATCCCGAGCAGCGCGTCGACGCCGTCGTGCCCGAGCGCGGCCGCCGCGTCGATTGTGGTGACGGGCCGCTGGAGCAGCAGGAGCCGGATCGTGGTCGCGATCGCCGAACGGGGCAGGCGCCGTTCGAGCACGACCGATTCGGCGAGATCGGCAGAGGGCCCGTCGTCGCCGAGCAGCTCCTCGATCGCCTCGGTGGTATAGCCGACGGCGCGCAAGGCGTCACCGACTATCGCGGCAGCGGCGCGGTCGGGGCTCGGGTCCCAGACGTTCACGTGCGCCATCCTGCCGCAAGCGCGACACCAACGCGCGCGCTAGCGCTGATCGTCAGGCTCGCGAGGTCGCGCGGGTAGTCGGCGAGGATCTCGATTCCGTCGGCCGTGACGACGACGGTGTCCGAGTGCCGGAAGCCGCCGAGCTCGCTCGAGTAGACCGATCGCGTGCCCGAGCTCGCCGACGTGCACGCCGCTCTTCACCGGGCGACCTTACGCGTTCTCGGCTGCGGCCTCCGTCGGCGCGGGCTCCACCTGTGGCAGGAAGAGAGCGGTGCGGGCCCAGTTCGGCATCCACCAGTTGGCAGGTCCGAGCAGGCGCATCAGCGACGGGACGAGCAGGGCGCGAATCACCGTTGCGTCGAAGATGATTCCCGCGGCGAGCCCGATCGCGAACTCCTTGATCTCGAACCCTGGGCTCGACGACAGGACGAGGAACGCGAACATCAGGATCAGTGCAGCGCTCGTCACGAGCTTGCCCGTGCGTGCGAGGCCGAGCTCGATCGCCTGGTTCGTCGAACCGGTCTCGTCGTAGGCCTCGCGCATGCGTGTGAGCATGAAGACCTCGTAGTCCATCGACAGGCCGAACAGGAACGCGAAGATCATCAGCGGGATCCAGGCCGTGATCGCCTGCGTCGCCGTGATGTTCCAGAGCGAGGAGCCGTGGCCCATCTGGAAGATGAAGACGACGATGCCGAACGCGGCTCCGAGTGAGACCAGGTTCAAGATCGCGGCCTTGATCGGGAGCACGATCGAACGGAACGCGCGCGCGAGCAGGATCAGCGTGAGGATGAGCACGAACGCGAGCACGTAGGGGAAGTTGCCGTAGATCGCGTGCACGAAGTCGCGGTCGGTGGCGGCGACGCCGCCGAGTGTGGCGTCGGTTCCCTTCAGCGACTCGTTGACGCGGTCGACGATCCCCTGGATCCCCGGCGCCGCACCGTCGGTCGCCGGGAAGGCCTCGACGATCGAGTTCGAACCGCGCTGCCAGCCGGCCGGCACGGCGGCGCCTGCGACGCCGTCGACCTTGGCGACGCTCGCGGCGATCGCGTTCGCGTCGCCGCCGTTCTCGACGAGCACGGCGAACGGCTTCATCACGCCCGGGCTGATCTTGGCGTCGGCGAGCATCTGGCGGCCCGCGATCGCAGTCCCGGTCCCGGGGAAGTTCTTGAGTTGCGACTCGTTCGGGTTCAGCTGCACGCCGAGCGCCACGAGCACCGCCACGATCACGATCCCGGCGGCCGCCACCGGGACGGGCCGCCTCAGCACGAGTCGCGCCCAGCGGCCCCACATGCCGTCCTCCGGGTGGCCGCTGTCGACGAAGCGCTTCGGCATCACGCGCACACTGTTGATGCGCTCGCCGAGCACGGCGAGCAGCGCGGGCAGCAGCGTGATCGCTGCGATCACCGAGACGGCGGGGATCAGCATGCCGCCGATGCCCATCGAGCGGATGAACGGCAGCGGCAGGATGACCAGCGAGAGCAGACCCACCGCCACGGTCGAGCCGGAGACGATCACCGACCTTCCCGCGTGCGTCATCGTCTCGACGAGGGCGGTCTCGACGTCCTCACCCTCTCGGAGCTCGTCGCGGAAGCGGAAGATCATCAGCAGGGCGTAGTCGATCGCCACCCCGAGCCCGACGAGCGCGATCAGGAACTGCACGATGATCGAGACGTTGGTGATGTAGGTCAGGGCCCAGATCAGCGTGAACGTGTTGAGGATCGCCGCGATCGCGACGACGATCGGCATCAGCACGGCCGGGAGCGTGCCGAACACGAACAGCAGGATGATGAGGGCGCCGAGACCGCCGATCACCCCTTCGAGCAGCACGCTCGGCCCGCCGCTCGAACCGTGCGTCGAGGCTTCCTCGAGGGGATCGTGACCTGTCACCTGCACCGTCGTTCCCGGCGGCAGGCCGGCCGCGGCGGCTGCGCGGATGTGATCGGCGCCGCTCTTCGTGTCGAACGTCGCGACGCCGGCGGGATAGATCTCCTCGAATGCCGTGTGCCGGTCCTTGGAGACGTACATCGGGTTTCCGTGCGTCGAGAAGTACGAGCTCGTCAGCGCGCCCGGGCTCGCCTGCGCGGCGCGGGCCATCGACGCCTTGATCGCGTCGCTCGTCGTCGCATCGCCCTGGGTGTGGTAAACGACGACGGTCGGAGGCCGGACGCCGACGCCGAAGGCCTTGAGCGTGCGCTGGCTCGCCTCGTAGGCGGACTTGCCTGGGATCGAGAAGCTCTGATACCAGCGCTTCGAGACGCGCCCTGCGGCGAAGCCGCCGAAGAGGGTGAGCGCGATCCAGACCGCGATGACGGGCCAGCGATGACGAGCGACGAAGTGGGCGAGGCGAGCGAGCAAGGTGAACTCCTTCCGGCGAACGCTGATCGGCCAAGTTACAGGCGCGGCATTATTTCTGCAACTGTAAAGTTTCGGTTACACTGAGCGGTGTGGGGCTGCGCGAGTCCAAGAAGCTGCACACCCGGCACCAGATCGCTGACGAGGCAATGCGGCTGTTCGTCACCCGCGGCTTCGACCACGTCACCGTCGCCGAG
>JADGPE010000056.1 GCA_017882605.1 Thermoleophilia bacterium
GTGCGCGCGGGCCTCGACCAGCGCGGGCTGGAACACGTCGGCTATGCGTCCAACCCGGAGTTTCTCGCCGAGGGCCGGGCGGTGCTCGACTTCATGCAGCCGGACCGGGTCGTCATCGGGGCCTTCGAGCAGGAGGACGGCGACGCGGTCGCAGGCCTCTACGCCGCGATCGACGCGCCGATCGTGCGCACGGACGTGAACTCGGCGGAGATGATCAAGCTGGCGGCGAACGCCTTCCTGATGACCCGCATCTCGTTCATCAACGAGATCGCGAACGTGTGCGAGGCGACCGGCGCGGACGTCGTCCAGGTGGCTGAAGGCATCGGGCTCGACCGCCGCCTCGGTCCGCACTTCCTGCGCGCCGGCATCGGCTACGGAGGGTCGTGCTTCCCGAAGGACTCCTTGGCGCTCAAGCAGCTCGCCTCGAACTCGGGCTACCACTTTCAGCTCCTCTCCGCTGTGATCGAAGTGAACGAGCTGCAGAAGCGGCGCGTGATCGGGAAGCTGAAACGCCACCTCGGATCGCTGCGCGGCAAGCAGGTCGCACTGCTCGGGCTGGCGTTCAAGCCGGACACGGACGACATGCGCGAAGCGCCGTCGATCGTCCTTGCGTCACGGTTGCTCGCGGAGGGAGCCGAGGTGCGTGCCTGGGATCCCGTCGCCGACGGGACGAAGCTGCCCAAGGGTGTCGACGTGGTGGCGAGCGTCGCCGATGCGGTGCTCGGCGCGCACGCGGCGGTGATCGTGACGGAGTGGGACGAGCTCAAGGGCCTCGCGACGACTGAGACGCGCACGGCGATGGCCAATCCGCTGATCATCGACGGGCGCAACTTGCTCGACCCCGAAGAGACGCGCCGCGCAGGCTTCGCCTACGAGGGGATCGGCCGTCCGACCTCCCTCACCGACGTCCTGCCGCAGACGCTCGAGCCGCAGACCGCCCAGGAGGCTTGACCCGCGTGGAAGCGATCATCCTCGCCGGCGGCAAGGCCGAGCGGCTCGGTGACGCTGCCGGCGGACGCCCGAAGGCCCTCGTGGAGGTTGGTGGGAAGCCCCTCGCCGCCTATCAGGTGGGTCGTCTCTCCGGTGCCGGTGTGACCCGTGTGATCTTTGCGTGCGCCGCGGGCCAAGGACAGCTGTTCGTCTCCGAGCTGTCCGGCCTCGGCCCGGAGATCGTCGCCGCCGAGGAGCTCGAGCGGCTCGGTCGCGGCGGCGGGATCAAGTTCGCTGCCACGTTTCGGCACGAGCCGGGTGACGTCTATGCGCTGAACGGCGACGAGCTCGTCGACGTCGACTACGCCGGTCTGCTCGCCGCTCACCGGGCGGGAGGCGCGGTCGCGACGATCACCGTCGCCCGGCCCAAGTCACAGTTCGGCATCGTCGACGTCGGTGACGACGACGTGGTGCACGGGTTCCGCGAAGGCGGTCACGTGCCGTACTGGGTCAACTGCGGCAACTACCTGCTGTCCGAGGAAGCGATCTCGCGGTTCCCCGAGCGGGGCGATCACGAGTCGTCGACCTTCCCCGAGCTCGCCGCCGAAGGCCGCCTGCGGGCATTCCGCCACACCGGCCTCTGGCTCACCGTGAACACGCCGAAGGAACTGCGAACGGCGTCCGAGCACGTCGAGTCGCATCCGGACTGGCTGTCCTGACCGGCGTGGGCTCGACAGAGCCAGCGGACCTGAAAGGATCACCTTCGATGGGCGTCGACTCGCCGAACATCGACACGCTCGACCGGTGGGCATTCGCGGTCCGCAAGGTCGAGAAGCCGTGGGGCCACGAGCTGATCTGGGCCCTCACCGACGTGTACTGCGGCAAGGTCCTGTTCGTCAAGGCGGGCCATTCGCTGTCGCTCCAGTTCCACCGCGAGAAGGACGAGTCGTGGCTCGTCCAGTCTGGGCGGGCCAAGCTCGAGCTCGGCGCGGTAGGAGGGGCGGTGCTGAAGGAAGAGGTGATCGGCGCCGGCGCGGCCTTCCACTACGAGCCCGGGACCGTGCATCGCGTCACCGCCGTCGAGGACACGACGATCCTCGAGGTCTCCACGCCGCAGCTCGACGACGTCGTGCGGCTCGAGGACGCGTACGGTCGCGAGGGCACCTCGACCGCCTGAGAGCAACCTTCACACGCTTCTGGTAAGGTTCTGGCCGTGCAGGAGCCGCTGACCGTCGGAGCCGCCGCCCGCGAGACCGGCTGGTCGCCGCGGATGCTTCGCTACCTCGAGGACAACGGCCTCGTCGCGCCACGCCGCACCTCGGCGGGCTACCGGCTCTACGGGCTGTCCGAAGTGAACCGCCTGCGCAGCCTGCGCGACCTCCGCCGCCGGTTCGGGCTCGAGCTCGCCGAGCTCGCGTTCGCCCGCCGTCTGAGGCGCGACCCGGAGCTGCGGGCCGCCGTCGACGCCTTCCTCGCAGCCGGCGAGGACGCAGGTTCGTGGGTCGAGTGGGAGCAGCGCAAGCATGAGCGGCTCCTCGCGGCCTGATCGAGAAAGCCCCGACTACACTCCCCGCGACTCAAACGAGGAAGGATTCATGGCAACCACCAAGAGACACGACGTCAAAGACCTGACACTCGCCCCCGAGGGCGTGCGTCGCATCATGTGGGCAGACCGGCAGATGCCCGTGCTGCAGGCGATCCGCGAGCGCTTCGAGCGTGAGCAGCCGCTCGCCGGCTACCGCATCGCCGCATGTCTCCACGTGACGTCCGAGACCGCCAACCTGATGCGCACCCTCAAGGCAGGCGGAGCCGATGTGGTGCTCTGCGCGTCGAACCCGCTCTCCACCCAGGACGACGTCGCTGCGGCCCTCGTCGACGAGTTCGACATCGCCGTGTTTGCGATCAAGGGTGAGGACAACGACACGTACTACTCGCACATCGAGGCGGCGGTCGACCACAAGCCGCAGCTGACGATGGACGACGGCGCCGACGTGATCAGCGTGCTCCACAGTGCCCGCCGTGAGCAGCTCGGCGACATCATCGCCGGCATGGAAGAGACGACGACCGGTGTGATCCGCCTGAAGGCGATGGAAGCCGACGGCGCACTCGCATTCCCGGTGATCGCGGTCAACGACGCACGAACGAAGCACTTCTTCGACAACCGTTACGGCACCGGCCAGTCGACGATCGACGGGATCATCCGGGCCACCAACGTCCTGCTCGCCGGCAAGCGCTTCGTCGTGGCCGGGTACGGCTGGGTCGGCCGCGGCGTCGCGATGCGCGCGAAAGGCCTGGGCTCGCACG
The DNA here is from genome assembly GCA_017882605.1 of Thermoleophilia bacterium. Lineage (GTDB taxonomy): Bacteria > Actinomycetota > Thermoleophilia > Gaiellales > Gaiellaceae > PALSA-600. The sequence continues at coordinate 3,235 of JADGPE010000056.1, forward strand.
TGATCGTCACCGAAGTCGATCCGATGCCCGCGCTGGAGGCGTTGATGGACGGGTTCGAGGTCATGCCGATGGCGCAGGCCGCGCGGATCGGCGACGTGTTCTGCACCGCGACGGGCGACAAGCACGTGGTCGCTCGCGAGCATCTCGAGGTGATGAAGGACGGTGCGATCATCTGCAACACCGGGCACTTCAACGTCGAGATCGACATCCCGGCGCTTCGCTCGCTGGCGGTCGAGACCCGGGAGGCGCGCAACTTCGTCGAGGAGTTCCAGCTGGCGGACGGCCGGCTGCTCTTCCTGCTCGCCGAAGGACGGCTCGTCAACATCTCGGCTGCAGAGGGTCACCCGGCGATCGTGATGGACATGAGCTTCGCGAACCAAGCGCTCGCCACGGAATATGCGGTGCAGAACGCCGCCTCCCTCGAGAAGAAGGTCTATCCCGTGCCGACCGAGATCGACGAGGAGATCGCCCGCCTCAAGCTCGCGACGATGGGAGTCATCATCGACCAGCTGACCGAGGAGCAGGTCAAGTACCTCGCGTCCTGGGACGAAGGCACCTGATTCGCGTCGGCCTCGCGCATGCTCGAGCCTGAGCGGATCCTGCGGCTCGAGGAGGACGCCGTCGTCCTGCTCGACCAGCGCGTGCTCCCGATCGAGGAAGTCGAGGTTCGCTGTCGGACCGCGGGTGAGCTCGCGGACGCCATCAGGACGATGGTCGTCCGCGGCGCGCCCGCGATCGGTGTCGCGGCCGCCTACGGCATCGCGCTCACGGCGTCCACGGGCGATGACCTGGCGGAAGCCGATCGCGTCCTGCGCGCATCGCGGCCGACCGCGGTCAATCTCGCGTGGGCGCTGGACGAGATGCGCGACGACCCGTCGTTCGAGCATGCGCGCCGGATTCACACCGACGAGGTCGGCCGGTGTCGTCGCATGGCCGCGCACGCCGCAGACCTCTTCGCGCCGGGCACGCGCGCGCTCACACACTGCAACGCCGGCGGCCTCGCCACCGGTGGTTACGGCAGCGCCGTCGGTGCGCTGCTCACCGCGTGGCAGCGCGGGCTGTTGGAGCACGTGTGGGTCGACGAGACTCGACCGCTTCTGCAGGGTGCCCGTCTCACGGCCTGGGAGCTCGAAGAGGCATCGATCCCTCACTCGGTGATCGTCGACTCCGCAGCGGCGTCCATCATGGCGGCCGGCGAGGTGGACTGCGTGATCACCGGGGCGGACCGAATCGCCGCCAACGGTGACACCGCGAACAAGATCGGCACGTACTCGCTCGCCGTGCTCGCGAACCACCATGGGATTCCGTTCTATGTCGTCGCCCCGACGACCACGCTGGACTTGAGCACACGGGACGGCGCGGCGATTCCGATCGAGGAACGCGATCCCGCGGAGATCACGGCCCGCTTCCCGGCGCGCAACCTCGCATTCGACGTCACGCCCGCAGCGTTGATCACGGCGATCGTGACCGAGAACGGCGTCCACCGCGCGCCCTACTCACAATCGCTTGCCGGAGTGGGGGCGACTGCGTGAAGGCGATCGTCCTCGCAGCGGGGTACGCGACGCGGCTCCGTCCGCTTACCGACACATGGGCGAAAGAGCTGCTGCCGGTCGGTGGGCGGCCGATCATCGACCGGATCGTGGATGCGATCACGACCGTCGAGATCGTCGACGAGATCCATGTCGTCACGAACTCGCACAAGGTCGACGCATTCACCCGGTGGGCGGACGGACGGAATGTGATCGTCCACGACGACGGCACGAGCTCGAATGAAGACCGCCTCGGAGCGATCGGTGACATGTTGTTCGTCCTCGAGCGGGCGCAGCTCGACGACGACCTGCTCGTGATCGCCGGCGACAACCTGTTCGACTTCAGCCTCGCCGACTTCGCGGCGTTCTGGCGCTCGAAGGGAACGGCAAGCGCCGTCGCCGTCCGCGACGTCGGGTCGCTCGAGCTCGCTTCGCACTATGGGATCGTCGCCCTGGCCGCCGACGGCCGCGTCCTCGACTTCGAGGAGAAGCCGGCAGACCCGCCGTCGACGCTCGCAGCCACCGCGACCTATCTGTTTCATCGCGAACATGCTCGTCTGATCAGGACGTACCTCGACGGCGAGCATGGCGCCGACCAGCCCGGCCGCTTCGTCGGCTGGCTGCAACGGCGCGAGCCCGTGTACGGCTGGCTCTTCGACGCCACCTGGTACGACATCGGAAATCACGAGCAACTGCTCGAGGCCGACAACCTCCTGCGTGTCGCTGCGGGGCTGCCGAGGCGCGAGCGCTACACCCCCGACTAGCCGCGGGAAGTGGGACTCTTGTTCCACTTCCGGCACTGACACGGCACGCGATCCGGCCTAGCGTGGGTCGCGTGGCTGATCGATCTTCTCCTGCCGCGTCGCTGTGTCGCCTGTGGTGGAGCGGCGGACACGCTCTGTGCATCCTGCCTACTCGAACTGCGGCCGCTCGGCAGCCCGTGCTGCGGTTGCTGTGGTGCCCCGACGGCCTGGCCCGTCGCCCGCTGCCGCGAGTGCTCAGGCCGGAGACTGGCGTTCGCCACCGCGCGCGCGGCGGTCGCCTACAACGGCCCGTCACGCGCGCTCGTTCGCGCCTGGAAGGAGCGCGGGCTCCGCCAGGTCGCTGCGCTCGCCGCCGAGCTCGTCGTCGCCCACGTCGAGCGACCGTCGGCAGACGTCATCACGTATATCCCGCCCGACGCGGTCCGGCAGCTGCAGCGGGGACACCATCCGGCGCACGGGCTCGCGGCCGAGCTGAGCCGTCGCTGGGAGATCGCTCCGGCGACGCTGCTGAGCCGGCAGCGGACGATCACCCGCCAGACCGGTCTGAGCTCGGCCGAACGGCGTCGCAACGTTCGCGGGGCGTTCGCCGCGGCTTCTGCGTGTCCCTCACGGGTGGTCGTCGTCGACGACGTCTACACGACCGGAGCGACCGCCGCGGCTGCCGCGGGAGCACTGCGCGCCGCAGGCGCCGAGGTTGTGCAGGTGGTCACCTTCGCGCGAGGCGTGCGCTAAGGTGAGTGCAGGGATTGACCACCCAAAGGAGGCATGTAATGAGGCTTCAGGTGAAGGGCAAGAACGTGGAGGTCAGCCCATCGATCCGCGAGTACGCCGAGCGAAAGCTCTCGAAGCTGTCGAAACAGCTGGCAGAGCAGACGCAGGTCGAGGTCGAGCTTTCGGAGCAGCGCAATCCGTCGATCGCGGAGAGTCACGTCGCCGAGGGGACGATCTTCACGAAGGGCCCGACGCTGCGGGCGCGCGAAGCGTCATCCGACATGAAGGCGTCGATCGATCAGTTGGTCGACAAGCTGGAGCGCCAGGTGAAGCGGTATCGCGAGCTGCGAACGGTCGAGCCGCGCCGGCATGTCGAGCACAACGGGGACTCCGGCCCGGGCCCCGCCGCCTAGACCATGGCCTTGTTCCGGCGGCGCAAGCCGCTGCACGAACAGCTCGCCGAAGCGGGCGAGCTCTCGCTCGGCTTTCCTACCGGCGCTGCGCCCGGGTTGATCGGCCAGCCGCCCGGCTGGGACGGCGAACAGCGTGGCGAGCCGGGGATCCACGGCGTGCCGCGGGCGCGTCGGTGGGACGCCGTCGCGAGCGCGGCTGCGCCCGGCCTGCACGGCGACACTGTCCACTTCGTCGCCCTCGCGGACGGCACCCTCGTCGTCGAGGAGGACGAGCCCGACGACGCCCTGGCGCCGCTCGCCGACGCGGTCGAAGCGAGCATTTCGCCGCCGTACCGGGCGGAGGCGGTGCGACGCGGTCCCGAGGCCTGGGCGGTGGCCGCCTCGCGCATCGCGATCGCAGCGCTGCCCGGCCTGCGCGGCGACCGGGCGGAGCTCGTCGTGACCCGCGACGGCCGGACGCTCACCGTCGACGGCCGCTCCGTGCTCGGGCACGCTCCTGCACTCGAGCGGATCGGCCAGACGGAGGGGACGGAGTACGTCGTCCGGGCCGAGCGGCTCGACGGTGAGCTCTGGGAGGTCCAGGCGACGGCCCTCTAGGCCGCACGAGGCGTCGGTGGAGGCCGGTACCCTGTGCCGGATGTCGTCGGCGCTGGGCACATTCGAGAAGGCACTTCGCTTCGGCGAAGGCCGGCGCATGAAGCGGCTCGCCGAGCAGGCCGCGTTCATCGCGACGTTCGAGCCGGAGTTCACGAAGCTCTCCGACGACGCGCTGCGCGGGAAGACCGCGGAGCTCCGCCAGCGGCTGGAGAACGGCGAGGCGCTCGAGGACCTGTTGTTCGAGGCGTTCGCAGCCGTGCGGGAATCCCGTTTGCGCGAGTCCGATCAGCGGATCTTCGACGTGCAGATGATGGGCGGCATCGTCCTGCACGAAGGCGACATCGCCGAGATGAAGACCGGTGAAGGCAAGACCTTCGTGGCGAGCCTGGCGCTGTATCTGAACGCGCTGCCGGGCCAGGGCGTCCACCTCGTCACGGTCAACGACTACCTCGCTCAGCGCGACGCCGAGTGGAACCGCGGCGTCTTCGAACGGCTCGGAGTGACCGTCGACTTCATCGAGAACAACATGTCGTTCGACCGCCGCAAGGCGGCCTATGACGCCGACGTCACCTACGGGACGAACTCCGAGTTCGGCTTCGACTACCTGCGCGACAACATGTCGATCAGCCTCGAGGGAGTCGTGCAGCGCGGACACACCTACGCGATCGTGGACGAGGTCGACTCGATCCTCGTCGACGAGGCACGCACGCCGCTGATCATCTCCGGAGAGCCCACGACCGCCGCGCGAACCTACTACGACTTCGCGCGAATCGTGAAGGGCCTCGACGGTGCGCAGTCCAAGGGCACGAAGCTCGAAGACGAGGTGCTCGCCCGCGAGTTCGACTACCTCTACGACGAGAAGCACAAGACGATCTCGCCGACCGAGCCGGGGATCGAGAAGGTCGAGCGCGCCGCGGGCGTCGACAACCTCTACAGCCCCGGGAACGTCCAGCTCGTCAACCATCTGATCCAGGCGCTCAAGGCCCAGGCGCTGTACAAGCGCGACGTCGATTACCTCATCCAGGACGGCGAGGTGAAGATCGTCGACGAGTTCACGGGTCGGATCATGGAGGGGCGCCGCTGGAGCGAGGGACTGCATCAGGCAGTCGAGGCGAAGGAGGGCGTCGCGATCCAGGAAGAGCACCAGACGCTCGCCACGATCACGCTCCAGAACTACTTCCGCCTCTACGAGAAGCTCGGCGGCATGACCGGCACGGCGAAGACCGAGGAGAAGGAGTTCGTCGAGATCTACAATCTGAGCGTCGTCGAGATCCCGACGAACGTCGCGGTTGCACGCGACGACAAGAACGACCTGATCTTCAAGACCGTCGAGGCCAAGTTCAACGCTGTCGCGCGCGACGTCAAGGAACGCCACGAGAAGGGCCAGCCCGTGCTGGTCGGCACGATCGCGGTCGAGACGTCCGAGTACCTGAGCGAGCTGTTGAAACGTCAGGGTGTCCCGCACACGGTCCTGAACGCCAAAGAGCATGCGCGCGAGGCAGAGATCATCAAGGACGCCGGTTCGGTCGGCGCGGTCACGATCGCGACCAACATGGCGGGCCGCGGCGTCGACATCAAGATCGACGACACCGTCCGGGAGCTCGGCGGCCTCTACGTGCTCGGCACCGAGCGCCACGAGGCGCGCCGCATCGACAACCAGCTGCGCGGCCGCTCCGGCCGCCAGGGCGATCCCGGCGAGACACGCTTCTACCTCTCCGGCCACGACGACCTCGTGCGCCTGTTCGCAGGCGACCGCATCCACAACATCATGGAGCGCTTCAAGCTGCCCGACGATCAGCCGATGGAAGCCGGGATCCTCTCGCGTCAGATCGAGAACGCGCAGAAGAAGGTGGAGGAGCAGAACTTCGTCCAACGGAAGAACGTCCTCAAGTACGACGACGTCATGAATGTCCAGCGGCAGGTGATCTACGAGCAGCGCAACCGCGTGCTGCAAGGGGCGGATCTCGGCGAGGACATTCGCGAGGAGTGGCTGCCCGAGGTGATCTCCAACGTCGTCTCGGACTACACCGTCGACGAGTCGCAAGAGGAATGGGAGCTGGGGGACCTGATCGTCGCGATGGACGCGCTCTACGGCACAGGCGTGACGGAGGACGAGCTCAAGGGGCTCGACCGTCCGGCGATCGTCCAGGAGTTCCTCGACGACGCGCTCGACGCGTACGCCGAACGTGAGAAGGACCTGGAGCAGATCCAGGAAGGGCTCATGCGTGACCTCGAGCGCTTCATCGTCCTGCAGACGGTCGACACGCGCTGGCGCGAGCACCTCGAGAACATGGACTACATGCGCGAGGGCATCGGGCTCCGCGGGCTCGCGCAGAAGGACCCGCTCGTCGAGTACCGCAACGAGGGTCACATCATGTTCCAGGACCTGACGCGCGCGATCCGCGAGGAGGTCGTGACGCTGCTCTTCCACGCCGAGGTGACTCCCGACGACGGCAGCGGCGCCCTGCAGCAGCCGCAAGAGGCGGGTAACGGCAGCCTCAGCTATGAGCACGAGTCGCTCGCAGGCGCCGATGCGATCCTCGCCGCCGGCGGTTCGTCGACCTACGCAGCCGGGGGTGGTGGCGGTGGCTCCGTGGCGACGCCGGTCGCGCAGAGGCCGAAGGTGAACTCCGAGTTCGAGAGCGTCGGCCGCAACGACCCGTGCCCGTGCGGCTCCGGCAAGAAGTACAAGAAGTGCCACGGCGCCTGACGGGCAAGGTCCTCCTCAACCCGCCCGATCCACCGCTCGCCGACGACGTGATCCGGCTCGAGCCGATCGGCGAGGCCGACCACTCGGAGCTGCTCGCCCTGGTCCACGACGACGCGGTCGTGGCGTTCACGCACGTGCCGAAGGGCGCAGACTCCGAGTTCGTCTCGGGCTGGATCGGGCGCTATGCGCGAGGCTGGCAAGACGGCAGCTGCGCCGGCTTCGTCGCCCGCAGTGCGAACGACGGCGTCTTCCTCGCCTTCGCCGCGATCGTGCACCTCGACCTCGCGGCCCGCCAGGGCGAGATCGGCTACGCCGTCGCTCCCGCGGCGCGCGCCCGTGGTGTCGCCGGCCGCTCGGTCGCGCTCCTCACGCGCTGGGGATTCGACGAGCTCGGCCTGATCCGGCTCGTGCTCGACATCGACGTCGCGAACCCAGCATCGGAGCGGGTCGCGCGACGCGCCGGCTACCGGCTCGAGGGCGTCCGGCGGTCGGCCTATTTCAAAGAGGGCCGTCGCGCCGACGTCGGGATCTGGTCCCGGCTGCGCGACGATCCTCCGGTGCCCTAGGCTGCCCAGTGTGAGTACAGTCGAGCGCCGGCTCCTCGCCCGCGAGGCGGCGATCTCCGCGGCGGTCGCCGCGACGTTGACGGGCCTCATCGTCTGGCTCGGGCCGCCCGGTGTCGACCTCGCCGCGCATGCCTATCAGCGGACGTTCCTGCTGAAGTACGGCTTCGCACTCTGGAACAACTTCTGGTATGGCGGGCGCTACTCGTTCGTCACTTACAGCTTCCTCTACTACCCGCTCGCTGCGGTGATCGGCATCAAGATCCTGGCGGTGGCGACGATCAGTGCCGCCGCGGCCGGGTTCACGCTCGTCGTCTGGCACGAGTGGGGGCCGGCGGCCCGTTTCTCGAGCCGGACGTTCGCCGTCCTGTGGGCAGGCGTCGCCCTCTCTGCTGCGTTCCCGTTCGCCCTCGGCGCCGCGCTCGCGCTGCTCGCGCTGAGCGCACTCCAGCGGGGGCGCAGACGCAGCTTCGCCGGGCTCGTGTTTCTGACGCTGCTCGCGAGCCCGCTCGCGTTCCTGCTGCTGGCGCTGATCCTCGCCGGGAGCGCGCTCGAACGCCGGCCGCGGCGCGAGACGGTCGCCGTCGTGGTCGCCGCCGGGGCGCTGGAGCTCGTCCTGCGGCGCGTCTTCCCGGGCGAGGGCAAGTTCCCGTTCTCGGTTGCGGACTTCATACCGGGCGTCGCGTTCGCGGTGCTCGGGATCCTGGTGACCGTGCGCGTGCCGCGCGCGCGGCGGCTCCTCGGCCTGTTCGCGGTCTTCCTGGCGGCGATCCTGACCGCGTTCGTCGTCCCGAGCGACCTGGGATCGAATGTCGAGCGGCTCAAGTTCGCGGCGATCCCGATCGCGCTCCTCGCAGCGGCGCTCGTCGTGCCGAAGCGCATCGTGCTTGCGATCGCGCTCGTTGCGGTCGCCGGATTCTGGAACATCTCCGCCCTCGCGCACACGGCAAAGAGCGCAACCGCCGACCCCGCGCACACGACGGCCTACTGGGCGCCCGCGATTCGCTACCTCCATCAGCACCTCAGCCCGTCGTTCCGCGTCGAGGCGGTCGACACCGCCGAGCACTGGGCGGCGGCCTATCTCCCGGACGCGGGCATCCCGATCGTGCGCGGCTGGTACCGCCAGAGCGACTTCCCGCAGAACGAGCTGCTCTACGACAAGGCCCTCGGCGCCCGCGCATATGAGGCCTGGCTGCGGAGCCAGGGCGTGCGCTACGTCCTGCTGCCCGATGCACAGCCCGACTACAGCGCGCTCAACGAGGCGGCCCTGATCCGGTCGGGCAGGACGTCGCTCATACCGGTCTTCCGCTCCGCGCACATCGTCGTCTACCAGCTGCCGCACGCGACGCCGCTCATCACGGGTCGCGGCGACGCCAGCGTGCTCTGGCTGTATCCGACGCACGTCGTCGCGCTCGTCGACGCGAAGGGCCGCTACAAGGTGCGCGTGCGCTGGTCGCCGTACTGGCGTGCCTCCAGTGGTTGTGTCTGGCGCGGTCCCGACGGGATGCTTCGCCTGCTCGCGCCGCGCCCAGGGCTCGTCGACCTCCGCATCTCGGTCAACGTCACGCGCGGCCTCGAGACCCTGACGGGACTGACGCCGCGGCGCGTCTGCTCGAAGTAGCGGGCTCCGCCGGGTCACCCGGCTACCATTCACCCATGATCGAAGACGGGAAATCACTCACGGATCAGCTCTCCGAGCTCGGGGCTCAGCTTGTCTGGGTCCGTGAGTACCTTTGACCCGGCTTCACTCGAACAGCGGGTCGTAGCGCTCGAGGAGCGCATGAACGCGCCGGGGTTCTGGGACGACCAGGCCACTGCGGCGAAGGTCTCCGCCGAGCACGCGCGCGTCTCGCGCCGGCTCGAGGGCTACCGCAAGCTGACCCAGGACTACGAGGATGCCTGCGAGCTCGCGGAGATGGACGGCGGCGAGATGGAGGGCGAGATCGCGGCTGTGCTCGTCCCGCTCCGCACGGAGCTCGACCGGCTCCAGGAAGCCGCGCTCTTCAACGGCGAGTACGACACCGGCGACGCGGTCGTCACGCTGCAGTCGGGCACCGGTGGCACGGACGCCCAGGACTGGGCCGAGATGATGCTGCGGATGTACGAGCGCTGGGCCGCGAACCGCGATTTCAAGGTCGAACTGCTGGAGGCGAGCCCCGGCGAAGAGGCCGGGCTCAAGTCCGCCACCTTCACCGTGGCCGGCGAGAACGCCTACGGGATTCTGAAAGCCGAGCGTGGGAAGCACCGTCTCGTGCGCCTCAGCCCGTTCGACCAAGCCCACAGGCGCCATACCGCCTTCTCGACCGTGATCGTCGCGCCGCTCCTGCCCGACGACGACGCCGTCGAGATCGACGACGGTGACCTGAAGATCGACACCTATCGCGCCCAGGGCGCAGGCGGCCAGCATGTGAACAAGACCGACAGCGCCGTGCGGATCACGCATCTTCCGAGCGGGATCGTCGTTCAGTGCCAGAACGAGCGCTCTCAGTCGGCGAACAAGCAGACGGCGATGCGCGTCCTGCGGGCGCGGCTCGCCGAGAAGACCGAAGAGGAGAGGGAGGCGGTGATGGCGAAAGAGCGGGGTGGATCCGCCGACACCGGCTTCGGCGGGGAATCGGTTCGGTCCTACGTCCTCCAGCCATACCAACTTGTGAAAGACTCGCGTACCGGTTACGAAATGGGAAACGTCCAGGCCGTCCTCGACGGACAGCTGGATCCGTTCATTCGCGAGTATCTGCTCGCCCGGGCGGCCGGGAAGGCCGTCTAGGCGGTGGGGTACACTGACTTTCCCCTTCGCGCCTGGGCGCCTCGGTAGGCGACGCCCCCTGAGAATGACCGTGCAGGAACCCGAACTGACAGCCATCCCAGCGACCGCCGTCGTCGACGAACCGATCGAGGCGTCGACCCCCGGCGCGGGCTCGATGATCGTGTTCGACTCGGTGACGAAGGTCTACGAGCCGGATGTCGTCGCGCTGCGCGACGTCTCGTTCCACATCGACAAGGGCGAGTTCGTGTTCATCGTCGGCGCGTCGGGCTCGGGCAAGTCGACGCTCGTGCGCCTGCTGCTGAAGGAGCTCGAGCCGACGAACGGCAAGATCGTCGTCGGTGGCCGCGAGCTCGGGCGCCTCAAGCACTCCAACGTCCCGAGGCTGCGCCGCAACATCGGCTGCGTCTTCCAGGACTTCAAGCTCCTGCCTCGCCGTACCGCCGCGGAGAACGTGGCGTACGCCCTGAAGGTGCAAGGCGAGTCGACCTCCTCGATCCGGAAGAAGGTACCGGAGGTGCTCGCGATGGTCGGGCTCTCGCACAAGATGAGCTCGCTCCCCGATGAGCTTTCCGGCGGCGAGCAGCAGCGCGTCTCGATCGCGCGCGCCTTCGTCAACCACCCGCCGCTCCTCGTCTGCGACGAGCCCACCGGGAACCTCGACCCCGACACGTCCGTCGGGATCATGCAGCTGCTCTACCGCATCAACCGCAGCGGCACGACGATCCTGATGGTCACC
>JADGPE010000057.1 GCA_017882605.1 Thermoleophilia bacterium
ACGACGCGATGCCGGTGCTCGTCCCGGCGCGCTCGATCAAGACGGCGCAGGAGGTCGAGCGCATGCGTCTCGCGAACGCGATCTGCGCAGCTGCGACCGAGCACGTGCGCCACCTGATCAGGCCGGGGATGAAGGAGAGCGAGGTTGCCGCGCTCTGGCAAGGCTTCGTGCACGGGCGGGGCACCGGCTGGGAAGGGAGGGTCGAGCTGGCGTTCGGCTTCTCGCTGATCTGGGCCGGCCGCGGCATCAAGACGTTCACGGCGACGGGCGACCTGCCGGTCGTCGAGGGTGAGCCGACGCTGTTCGAGATCTGGGTGTGCGCCGACGGCTACTGGGCCGATCACACAAAGCTCCTCTGCGTCGGCGAGCTGCGCGCCGACTACCGCGAGCTCGAGGAGGGACTGCTGGCCGTCTACCGGAGCGCGATCGACCACTGCGAGCCCGGAGCGAGCATGGCCGAGCTCGATCTTCTGGTCAGAAACGGCCTCGAGGAGCTCGGCTACCCGGGCCAGCCGACGCATCCGATCTGCCACGGCATCGGTGCGCGCGCCCACGAGCCGCCGTACCCGCACCAGGCGGCCGGCGGCACGATCGAGCAGGGCATGGTCTTCGCCATCGAGCCCGGCTGCTACTGGGAGGGCGGCGGCGGCCTGCGTGTTGAGGACAACTTCCTGATCACCGCGAGCGGCGCCGAGAAGCTCTCGTCCTTCCCGGATGGCGTGGTCTCTTGTCCGACCTGATCTGGACCGGCTCGTTGAACGACGCCTACGAGATCGGCGGGAGCGTCGGTCTCTACGACACGACGCTGCGCGACGGCGAGCAGACGGTCGGTGTGGTGCTCGACCCGGCGCAGAAGCTCGAGATCGCACGGCTGCTCGACGAGCTCGGCGTCGACCGGATCGAGGCGGGCTTTCCACGCGTCTCCGACGACGACTGGCAGGCGGTCGAGCGGATCGCGGCAGCGGGCCTGCGCGCGGAGGTCTGGGGCTTCTCCCGGGCCGTGCCGGCCGACCTGGAGGCACTCGTCGAGCTCGGCGTCTCTTTCTCGGTGATCGAATCTCCGATCTCCGACCTGAAGCTCGATGCGATCGGGGTTTCGCGCGAGAAGATGCTCGAGCGGATCACGAGCGCCATGCGGTTCGCCGCCGAGCACGGCATCCACGCCGCATTCTTCGGCGTCGACTCCACGCGCGCTGAGCGGGACTTCTACGACCGGGTCTATTCGTCGGCCGTCGAGGCGGGGGCCAAAGAAGTGGTCGTCGTCGACACGCTCGGGATTGCGTCGCCCGAGGCGGTTGCAGAGCTCGTCGGTCACACGGTCGGGCTCGTCGACGTGCCGGTGCACTTCCACGGCCACAACGACTTCGGCGTGGCGACGGCGTCCGCCGTCGCTGCGGTGCGCGCGGGCGCCTCGTACGTGCACGGGACGATCAACGGCATGGGCGAGCGCGCCGGCAACGCGAACCTCGGCGAGGTCGCATTGACGCTGCGGGCGCTGTACGGCGTCGAGTCGAACCTGCGTCTCGACCGCATCCGCGACGTGTCGGCCCGCGTGCGCGAGCTGTCGGGCTACGAGCTCGAGCCGTGGAAGCCCGTGACGGGCGAGACGCTCTACCGGCGCGAGTCGGGCGCGGTCGCCTCGCAGTTCCACGACCCGCAGTCGATCGAGCCGTACTCGTCGCAGCTCGTCGCGACCGGGCGCTCGATCGTGCTCGGCAAGAAGAGCGGGCTCGACTCGATCCGGATCAAGGCGGAGGAGCTGGGGCTCGACGTGCCCGAAGAGCGTCGCGCCGAGGTGCTGGCGGCCGTGAAGAAGCTCGGCGCCGAGCAGCGCCGGCTCGTCACCGACGACGAGTTCAGGGGGATCGTTGGCTGACCACGACGCGATCGTCGTCGGGAGCGGGGTCAACGGCCTCGCGTGCGCGGCGCTCCTCGCGAAGGGCGGCTGGAACGTCTGCGTTCTCGAGCGCAACGACTGGTTCGGCGGCGCGATCAAGACGTCCGAGATCACGGCGCCCGGGTTCAAGCACGACGTCTTCAGCGCGTGGCATCCGCTGTGGGTCGGAGGCGCGGCGCATGCGCAGCTCGGCGACGAGCTCGCCGGCCACGGGCTCGAGTACCTGAACACCGACTATCCGACGGCAACGGCGTTCCCAGGCGGCGACAGCGCCTTTCTGGTGCGCACGGCCGACGGCAACGCGGCGGAGCTCGGCGAGGAGTGGCGGCCGATGCTCGACGGCTTCTTCCCGAACGCGGATCTCGCCTTCGGGATTCTCGGCACGGAACTGTGGTCGCGGCACGGTGCCGCACTCGGTTGGCAAGCGGTGCGCCGGTTCGGCCGCGCGGGCGCACGCGACTTCATGGGTCAGCTGCTGGTCTCGGCACGCGACTGGCTCGAGCAGACGTTCGCGTCGCCGAAAGCGCACGGGGTACTGGCGCCGTGGGTCTTGCACACCGGGCTCGGCCCCGAGTCGGCCGGCTCCGGCTACATGGCGCAGGTGATCGCTGTCGCGGTCCAGGAGGGCGGCATGCCGATCCCACGCGGCGGCGGTGCGAAGCTCGCAGACGCGCTCGTGTCGTACATCCGCGCGCAGGGCGGTACGTGCGAGACCGGGGTTCACGTCGAACGCGTGTCGAGCGGCGGTGTGCGTACGACAGACGGTCGCAAGCTGACCGCAGGGCGGGCTGTGATCTGCAACGTGACGCCGACGCAGCTCTACGCCGAGCTGCTGGACGGCCTGCAGCACAAGGCGGAGAGGTTCCGCTACGGACGCTCGGAGATGCAGATCCACTTCGCCTTGGACGAACCGCCGAAGTGGAGCGGAGACGAGCGCCTCGGGAAGACGGCGATCGTGCATCTGACCCCGGGCCTGGACGGCGTCTCACGTGCGGTCAACGAGGCGGAGCGGGGCCTGCTGCCGGCGGAGGCGACCGTTGTCGTCGGCCAGCCGCTGACGATGGACGACTCGCGCGCGCCGGAGGGCAGAGGCCTCCTGTGGATCCAGCTGCAGGAGCTGCCCTGGCGGATCAAGGGCGACGCGGCGGGCGAGCTCGACGTCGGCGACGGCACCTGGACGGAGGAGCTGCGCGAACGCTATGCCGATCGCATCCAGGCGCGCCTCGCTGAGCACATCCCGAATCTGGAGTCGTCGGTGATCAAGCGGACGACCCTGTCGCCGGCCGACCTGCAGGCCGCGAACGTGAACCTGGTGCACGGCGACCCGTACGGAGGCTCGCTCGCGCTCGACCAGAACTTCCTCTGGCGCGCGCAGCACCGGACGCCCGTCGAGAACGTGTGGCACGTCGGCGCGTCGACGCATCCCGGGCCGGGGCTCGGCGGCGGCTCGGGCGCGATCGTGGCGGCTCAGCTGCTCGAGCCGCCGTTGACCAAGCGGGTCGCGGCGCGCTTCAGGCGCTGAGGTTGCCGGTCGACGCTCCGGCCGCTGGGGTCGGCGTCCAGGCGGGGTCCCAGAGCCGGAAGCCACCGAGGAACGCGAGCTCGTTGTCGCCGCGCTTCGCGTTCGGCGGTAACTCGTCGAGCTCCTTGATGCCGCCGCCGCCGATCACGACGTAATCGGGCTGCATCGCCTTCGCGAGCTGATCGACCACCTCGAACACGAGGTTGCGCCATCGCTTCTTTCCGCGGCGCTCGAGCGACCGCTCGCCGACGTAGTCTTCGAACGTTCCTTTCCGAAATGGCAGGTGCGCGAGCTCGAGCGGCTCGACGCGCCCGTCGATGACCAGCGCCGAGCCGAGACCCGTGCCCAGGCCGAGGAAGAGCATGCGACCCCCGTCATAGCTTCCGAGCGCCTGCATGACCGCGTCGTTCACGACCTTCGTCGGGCGGCCGAATGCCTGCCCGAAGTCGAAGCCGACCCAGCCTTTGCCGAGGTTCGCGGGCTCCGAGACCGGTCGACTGCCGCGAACCGGCGTCGGGATGCCGATGCTCACCAGGTCCCAGGACCAGCCTTCGGCCGCCGCAAGCGTCCCTTCGACCATTGCCTTGGGCGTCAGCTTTGGCCCCGAGTCGAACTTGCGCGGCTCGACCTCACCCTCGACGAGCAGCTTGACGTGCGAGCCGCCGACGTCGATCGCAATGACCTTTCTCTCTGTCACGGTCGGATCATGCCCGATCAGGATCAACGCGGTCAGCCGCCGGCGAGCTTGACCGTGTAGCCCTGCGCTGCGAGCCGCTCGGCGATCTTCTCGCGCTGGTCGCCCTGGATCTCGACTGCGCCGTCCTTGACCGTCCCGCCCGAGCCACAGTGCTTCTTCAGGTCCTTCGCGACCGCTGCGAGGTCGCGTCGCGGCAGCCCGCGGACGACGCTGACCGCCTTGCCGCCGCGGCCGCCCTTGCCGCGGAAGATGCGCACGACACCGTCGTTCGGAAGCTCCGGCTCGGGTCTGCGCTGACGCATCCGATCGAATCGTAGGCTGCCTACCGCGGGTCGAAGATGCCCTGTCCGCCGAGCTCCGCCTTGAAGAAGACGCTCGCGTGCTCGAGATGCTCGTAGAGGGCGTCAGCAGCTCCTTGCGGATCGTGCTCCTCGCAGGCCGCGAGCAGGCGCTCGTCGAACGCGCGATGCAGGTCTTGCGGCTCGCCGGCAGAGGCGAGCAGCGCCGGCCGGAACCGCTCGGAGCGATCCCACGGCGGCCGGATCAGCGAGACGAGCCACGGCGTCTGCGATGCCTCGTAGAGGGCGAAGTGGAAGTCCGTGTGGGCGCGCATCGTCTGCCGCACGTCACCCGCGGCGCGCGTCTCGTCGAACCGCTCCAGGGCGCGGTGGGCCGCCTCGGCGTCGGCGTCGGTGAACCGCTCCGCCGCCCGGCGCACCGCGAGCGACTCCAGCGCGAGCCGCACCTGAAAGAGGTCGCGCAGCTCCTCGACGTCGAAGTCGAGCACCTTCGCCCCCTGGTGAGGCACGTGTTTGGCGAGGCCGAGTGCCTCCAGTTGACGGACCGCCTCGCGGATCGGGGAGATGCTCATTCCCAGTGAGCGAGCCAAATCGTCGAGCCGGAGGGGCGTTCCCGCGGGCAGTTCCCCGAGGATGATCGCCTCGCGCAGCTGCTCGAGCGCGTACTCCGCCATCGTCCGGTGGCGCATCCGCGCCCGGGGCTCGGCCTGTCTCATCCTCGGCATTTCACGCGGACCGTCCCATAACCCTTGATCAGATGTCAAACGCCGTGAGAGGATCGCCCGCGTGGAGCCGCAACTCTCCGTCTCGCAGATCACGACGCTGAACGCCGCCTTTGCCGACGACGTTCGCACCTACGCCGCCGCCGGGCTGGCCGGGATCGGGATCTGGGAGCTGAAGCTCGCCGAGGGTGGTGACGCCGAAGCGCTCGAACTGCTGGCGGCGAGCGGGCTCGCGGCCGCTGCGGCGGTGCCGGCCGTTCCCTCGATCCTGCCGCTGCCGCTGCTCGGCGGCCCCGACGACCCGGCCGAGCGCATCGATGCTTACTGCCACTCCATGGAGCGGCTCGCTCCGTTCCGTCCGTCCGGCCTCGTGCTGCTCACCGGCACCGGCGACGGCCGCGATCCCGACGAGGCCCGCGCGATCGTCCTTGACGGCCTCCAGACGATCGCTGCCGAAGCGAAGCGCCTCGGGCTGCGCATCGGGCTCGAGCCGTACCAGCGCGACGGCGGTGAGCTCTGGACGATCGTCTCGTCGATTCCGGAGGCGATCGAGCTGCTCGGCGACGCGGGCGACCCGCCCGCGCTGGGCATCCAGTTCGACCTGTGGCATCTCTGGAACACGCCGACGCTCTACGACGACATCGCCGCGGAGGTGCACCGCTTCACGGGCGTGCACGTGTGCGACGTCCGCGAACCGACCCGTGGCTGGGCCGACCGCGTGCTGCCCGGCGAGGGGATCGCCGACGTGCCGGCCATCCTGCGCGCGCTCGACGAAGCCGGCTGGGACGGCCTCTACGACATCGAGATCTTCTCCGACGACGGCACGTTCGGCGCCGAGTACCCCGATTCGATCTGGGCCGCCCCGGCGACGGAGACGCTCGCGCGCGCCCGCGCGGCATTCGAACAGAGTTGGTCCCTGACCCCTCAGACAGTGAAGGAGACAACATGAAGAGACTGGGTTCCCGCGCGGGGCTCATTCTGCTCGTCGTCGCGGTGGCGCTCGTCGCGCTCGCGGCGACTGCGGCGGCGCGCACGACGTCGTCGAAGGCGAGCCCGATCATCATCGGGTGGGCATTCGACAGCAAGGGCGCCATGGCGCCGTTCGACGGCCCGGCTCTCGCCGCGGCCCAGCTGCGCGTCAAGCAGGTGAACGCGAGAGGCGGCGTCGGTGGACGCCAGTTGCAGATCCAGACGTGCGACACGCAGGGCAACAAGCCTGCAATCGCGAAGGCGTGCGCGTTGAAACTGCTCGGCGCGGGCGCGAACGTCATCTTCACCACGTGCGACGTCGACTACGCGGCACCGGTCGTCCAGGAGGCGATCAACCGCGGCGTCCTCGCAATCGCACCGTGCATCGGGACGGATCAGATGGGGCCGAAGCGCTTCGGAGCGAAGGGCAAGCTCGCCTTCAGCTTCGGCAACGTGGCTCAGGACGAGGGCTCCGCCATGGCGCAGTACGCGTGGGCCAAGGGCTGGCGTACGGCGTCGCTCGCCACGGACGGCGTCATCGTCTACTTCAAGAACGTCGTCCAGGCGTTCAAGGTGCGCTGGACTCAGCTCGGCGGCAAGGTCGTCGACCAGGAGACCTACCACTCGCTCGGCGGCAACGACGTGCAGAACGCGATCAGCCGTCTCAATGCGAAAAAGGCGGATGTGATCGTCACGTCGACGGCGGGCGCGTTCGGCGCCCTCGGGACGCTCATCTCGGGGCTTCGCACGCTCGGGAACGACACGCCGATTCTCAACTCGTGGGCCGGTGACGGCACGTACTGGCTCCCGAAGAGCCCGCAGGTGACGAACTACTACTTCGTCACGTTCGCGTCGATCTTCGGGGACGACCCGAACGCAGCCGTCAACAAGCTCGCGAAGCAGGTCCATGCGGGCACGGGCGGCTTCATCACCGGCTCGGCTGCGATCGACGGCGTCGTGACCGCGATCAGGCGGGCCGGCGGCTCGACGAACGGCGCGGCGCTCGCCGCGCAGCTCGTGAAGTTCAAGAAGGTGCCGACGCTGTCGGGGCTGGTGAGCTTCTCGCCGACCCTGCACACGGTGTTCGGCCGGCAGTACCGCGTGATCAAGATCCAGAACAACAAAGCGCGGCTCGTCGGCACCGTCGTTGCCAAGGTCGTCCCGAAGATCTAGCCAGGACGATTGGCCGACGAGATGCAGTTGGAGCGGAGGCCCGGAGAATCACTCCGGGCCTCCGCCATTTCTCGATCCTTCGACGGGGTCCAGGCGCTCCACGGTGTCGACCTCGAAGTGCGGCGCGGCGAGGTGGTCGGTCTGATCGGTCCGAACGGCGCCGGCAAGTCGACGCTCGTCAATGTCTTGAGCGGCTTCGATCACCCGGACAGCGGGACCGTCACGCTCGGCGACCAGGAGATCACGCGCTGGACGCCGCACCGGCGCGGCCGCCACGGGCTCGCGCGCACGTTCCAGCACACGCGCGGCTTTCGCTCGCTCTCGGTCCGTGAGAACGTCGAGGTGTCGGCGCTCGGCGTGGGGGCGGGGCCGCGCGTCGCAGCAGCCCGCGCCACAGACCTGCTTCAGCGGCTCGGGCTCTCCCGCTATGCCGATGCGCCGGCGTCGGCACTGGCGCACGGTGACGAACGGCGGCTCGGCGTGGCTCGAGCGCTCGCGATGGAGCCGCGGTTCGTCCTGCTGGACGAGCCGGCGGCCGGCCTGCCGGAGGCCGAGGTGCCTGCCTTCGCGGAGCTCGTCCGGTCGGTTCGGGACGACCACGGCGCGGGTGTGCTGTTGATCGACCACAACATGGCGCTGATCATGGAGATCTCCGACCGCATCCATGTCCTCGACCGGGGCCGCACGCTGGCGCAGGGCGCGCCGGCGGAGATCCGCGGCAACCTCGACGTGGCGGCTGCGTATCTCGGTGAGACGGCGGTGGCCGAGGAGTGAGGACACTGGTCGTCGAGAACCTGGACGTGCGTTACGGCGGCGTTCACGCGGTTCGCGGGCTCTCGTTCGAGGTCGCGCCGGGCGAGATCGTCGGGCTCATCGGCGCGAACGGCGCCGGCAAGTCGTCGACCCTGCACGCCATCATGGGAGTTGCGCCGGCCACGGGCGATGTGCGGCTCGGCGATGTCTCGCTGCACGGTCGCCGCCCCGAGGACGTCGCACGCGACGGCATCGCCCTCGTTCCCGAAGGGCGGCGGATCTTTGCCGAGTTGACCGTCGAGGAAAATCTGCGGCTCGGGCTGGCCGCCCGCCGCGGACGCGGCGGCGTGGACGCCGTGTTCCGCAGCGTCTACGAGCTGTTCCCGATCGTGGAGGAGTTCCGAAACCGCCAGGCGGGCGCGCTCTCGGGCGGCCAGCAACAACAGCTTGCGATCGCACGGGCGCTCGTCGCCGAGCCGGACGTCCTGCTGCTGGACGAGCCGTCGCTCGGGCTCGCGCCGACCGTCGTTGACGTCGTCTTCGGTGCGCTCGCGACGATTCGCGACCGCGGCCTCGGCGTGCTGCTCGTCGAGCAGCGCGCCCAGCGCACCGTCGCCGCGGCGAACCGCTGCCACGTGCTGGCAAACGGCGAGCTGCGACTGACGCTCGGGCCCGAGCACGCCAACGACACCGAGGCCCTGGTGGCGGCTTACTTCTCCTGATGCTCGCGTTCCTCAACATCGATTGGCAGACGCTCGCCGATGCGGTTGCGCTCGGCTCGATCTATGCGCTGATGGCCGTCGGCATCGGCCTCGTCTTCGGCGTGCTGCGCCTCGTCAACTTCGCCTACGGCCAGCTCGTCATGGCGGGTGCGTTCGCGCTCGCCATGGCCTCCGAGTGGGGCTGGCCCGTGTGGGCGTCGATCGCCCTCTGTTTCGCGGTCGTGCTCGTGCTCTCGCTGCTGATGGATCGTCTCGTGTTCCGGCCGTTGCGCGGCCATTCACCCGCGGTGATGCTCGTGGCCACCTTTGCGGTCGCCTTCCTGATGCAGAGCGTCGCGCTGCTGTGGTTCGGCCCGCTCGGGAAGATCGCCACGTCGCTCGCGTACCTGAACCGACCCTGGACGATCTCCACCGTCGACATCCGCAAGATCACGATCGTCTCGGTGGTGGTCGCAGTGCTTTGCCTGCTCCTCCTGCACTTGCTGCTCGAGCGCACCGAGATTGGACTGCACATGCGCGCGTCGTCGATGGACTTCGAGACGGCGCGGATGCTCGGCGTGCGCGCGAATCGCGTCATCGCCGTCGCGGTGCTCCTGTCAGGCGCGCTCGCCGCCGTGGTCGCCGTGATGCTCACCGTGCAGAACCCACTCGTCACGCCGGACTTCGCGTTGCGGGACACGATCGTCGTGCTTGCGGGCGTCGTCGTCGGTGGCATGAACCGTCCTGTCCCGGCGACCCTCGGAGGTTTCAGCATCGGCTTCGCGAGCGGGCTCCTGGGCGGCGCGCTGCCGACGAACCAGAGCCAGTACCTCGACTCGTTCATCTTCGCCGCCGTGATCATCGTGCTGCTCGTCCGTCCCAACGGGCTGTTTACAACCGCCAAGACCGTGGAGCGGGTGTGAAACGGTTCGCCGACCTGCAGGTGCTCGCTGGGCCGGCGGTGCTCGTCGTCGTGGCTGCGTTGCTCGGCACAACCGTCTCCGTTTCGACCCAGGGCTACTTCACGGACGCGCTCGTGAAGGTCGCGATCGTCGTCGCTCTCTACGTCTTCGTCGGGAACTCGGGCGTGCTTTCGTTCGGGCACATCAGCTTCGTCGCAGTCGGTGCCTGGACTGCGGGCGTTCTGTCGGTTCCTGCCTCCGAGAAGCCGGCGATCATGCCGAACCTCGCGCACTTCCTGCGCGACCGGACGACCGGGAACCTCTCCTCACTCGCGCTGGCGGCGCTCGTCGGCGGCGTCTGCGCGCTCATCGTCGCCCTGCCTCTGATGCGGCTTTCGGGGCTCGCCGCCGGCATCGCGACGTTCGCCGTACTGGAGATCACGCACAACCTGCTGCGCTACGAGGAGAAGATCGGGCCCGGCCTCAACACGTTTTCGTCGGTGCCCGAGACGACAGGCCTGCGCCAGGCGGCGCTCGGAGCGCTCTTCGTCGTCGTGGTCGCCTTTGCCTACAGCCGCAGCCGCTTCGGCCGGCTCTTGCGCGCGACGCGGGAGGACGACGCGGCTGCGCGGGCGGTCGGGGCGTCGGTCTACCGCCAGCGGTTGATCGCATTCACGATCTCGGGCGCGCTCTGCGGGCTCGCCGGCGGGCTCTATGTGCATCTGCTGCCGCTGAACACCGAGACCGTGTATCTCGATCTCACGTTCATCACGCTCGCGATGCTCGTCGTCGGCGGGGCGACGAGTTTGTGGGGCGCCGTCGTCGGCGCGCTCGCGGTCAGTGCGATCGACTCGGGTCTCGCAGTCGCCGAGAATGGGACGTCGTTCCTCGGCTGGCACATCGACCTGCCCGCCGGCACGCGCGTGATCGTCGTCGGGGCGCTGATGGCGACCGTGCTCATCCTGCGGCCATCCGGCCTCACCGGCGGCAGGGAGGTCAAGCTGTGGCCGAGGTGACCCGTGTCTGCGTTGCGGGCGCCGGCGTGATCGGCAGCCTGTTCGCCGCACACCTCTCGCGCGTGGCAGAGGTCTCCGCGCTCGTCCGCCGTGACGAGCATGCGCGGGCGCTCGCAGACAGCGGCCTGCGCGTGAGTGGGCGCGCGGAGTTCACCGGTCGCCTCACTGCAGCCACGTCGCCCGGAGAGCTGCCGGAGCCGGAGCTCGTGATCGTCGCGTGCAAGAGCCTCGACCTGGAGGGGGTTGCCGAGCGGCTCGCCGGGCACTGGCCGGACGCGATCGTGATGACGGTGCAGAACGGGATCGGCGCCGACGAGGTCGTCGGCCGCTACGGCGACTGGCGACAGCTGGCCTCGGTGACGTTCATGAGCGGGACGCGGCACGAGGACACACATGTCGAGTACGTGCTCGACACTGCGACCTGGATCGGGCCTGCGCGTGGCACGACACCGGCCGACGCGCACACGGTCGCCGAGCTGATCGTCGCGTCAGGGCTGAAGGCCGAGGCGTTCGACGATCTCCGCCCGGCACAGTGGTCGAAGCTGATCTTCAACGCCACGGTCAACACGGTCGCGGCGCTGACGGGACTGCGGCACGACCCGCATTTCGCCGCGCTCGACAGGCCGAGCGATCTCGGGCATCTGGTGCGGGCACTGATGGACGAGGGCAAGGCGGTCGCCGCCGCGGCCGGCGTGACGCTCGGTGAGGATCCGTGGGAGATGAACGTGCTGGCGACTCACCGTGGCAGCGCGCACTACCCCTCGATGCTCGAGGACGTCGACGCGCACCGCCGGACCGAGATCGACATGATCACGGGCTCGCTCGTGCGCGAGGCGCACCGCGTCGGCGTCCCCGTGCCGCTGCACGAGACGATGGAGCGGCTGATCAAGGCGAAGGAGGACTCTTGGGGATAACGGTCTGTGTTGTCGGCTGCGGCGCAGTCGGGTCGCTCTTTGCGGCGAATCTGGCGACGCTCGACGACGTCGAGGTGTGGGCGTACGACCTGGCCCAGGCGCACGTCGACGCGATCAACCGCGACGGCCTGCGGCTGACCGGAGCGGGGGAGGTGCTCGGGCGCCCGCGCGCCACGACCGACGCATCGGAGCTGCCGCCGTGCGACTTCGGCATCGTGGCGACGAAGGCGATGCACACCGACTCGGCGATCGCCGCGACTGCGCATGCCTTCGCAGGCGGCTGCGTCGCGACCGTGCAGAACGGGATCGGCAACGAGGAGGTTCTGGCCCGGCACGTCGAGCGCGTGATCCGCGGGACGACGTTCCCGGCGGGCAAGATCACCGCGCCCGGCGTCATCCAGTGGGACGTGCAGGGCGACACGACATTCGGGCCGTTCGAAGAGCGGCCGGCTCCCCTCGAGGAGGTCGAGCGGCTGGCCGACGCGTGCACACGCGGCGGCATGCCAACGAAAGCGGTCGCCGACGCACGCGGCCCGCAGTGGCGCAAGGTGATCTTCAACGCGGCGACGAACCCGCTCGGCGCGCTGACCGGTCTGACGCACGGGCGCGTCTGCGAGCGCCCCGACCTGCGCGCGCTCGCGTCGAGGCTCGTCGACGAGGGCAAGGCCGTCGCCGCGGCGCAGGGCATCGAGCTCGACGCCGATCCCGAGGAACTGATCGACTACGCAGCCCGGCCCGAGGTGGCGTACGGCCACAAGGCCTCGATGCTGCAGGATGTCGAAGCTCGCAGGCAGACCGAGATCGACTACCTGAACGGTGGGATCGCCGAGTTCGGACGCAGGCTCGGTGTGCCGGCGCCGACACATGAATCCATCTGGGCACTCGTGAAAGGAGTTGAAGCGGCGTGGCAGCAGTGATGCCGAAGGCAGAGGTCGACCGGCGCTACGGGCTCGTTCGCGAGGCGATGGCACGCGACGGCCTCGACGCGGTGATCGTGTCGGGCAACGAGTACACGGGCTTCGAAGGCGCCGTCACCTACATGTCGGGGTTCGTGATCGTGCACCGGTACGCCTACGTGCTGTTGCCGCTCGAAGGCGACCCTGCGATCGTCTTCCCGCGCGAGGCGACGTACGTCGGCGAGCACGGCACGACGTGGATCGACGAGCAGGTGTTCGTCGACAGGCCGGGCGACTGGCTCGCCGGCAACGTTCGCGGCAAGCGCGTCGGTGTCTACGGCCTCGATTACGTGATGAGTGTCCGCGACTTCCGCGCGCTCGTCGGCGCCGCCGCGGAGCTCGCGGCCTGGGACGTCGAGTTCGATCACGCGCGCGCGGTGAAGAGTGAGCTCGAGCTCGCCTCCGTTCGCGACAGCGTGCGCATCAACACCGAAGGCTTCTGGATCTTCCTGGAGCAGTTTGCCCCAGGGAAGACCGAGCGCGAAATCCTCGCGCACTGCGAGCAGTACTTCGTCGAGCAGGGCTGCGGCCGCCTGACGATGGACATGGTGCTCACCGGCCCGAACGGCAGCGCGCTGCCCGAGTTCAAGATCGCGGGCGATTACCGCATCAAGGCGACCGACATGGTGCTGCCGTCGCTCGAGATCGCCGGCGCCGGGGGCCACTGGGTCGAGGTGTCGCGGGCGATCTGCCCCGGCGAGCCGAGCGCGGAGACGAGGCAGATGCTGGCGGGCTACGAGGAGTACTACGACGCGGCGAAGGGCGCCCTTCGCGACGGCGCGACCGCACACGACGTGCACCGTGCTGTTTCGAAGGGATTCGTCGACCGCGGCTTCAAGCTCGGTCACGTCACCGGGCATTCGATCGGCATGACCATGATCGAGTGGCCGAAGATCGGCGAGGGAGACGAGACGGAACTGCGGTCCGGGATGGTGTTCTCGATGCATCCGCACGCGATCTCGCAGGACGGTCAAGCGTGTCTCTACATGCAGGACACGTGGCTCGTCACCGCTGACGGCGGGGTGCCGCTCGCCGACCTGCCGATGAAGATCTTCGATGGGACGGAGGGACGGTCATGAGTGAGCTGGCGAAGCCGATCCTCGCGGGCGAGGCCGGATCGGACTACGAGCGCTACCTGCGCACCGACGAGCTGTTGCGCCTGCAGAAGACCGCCGACGAGTGGGTGCATCGCGACGAGCTGCTCTTCCAGAGCGTGCACCAGACCTCCGAGATCTGGCTCAAGCTCGCCTGGAACGAGCTCGAAGAGGCGGGTCGGCTCGTCGGCGAGAACGAGTTCGCGGCTGCGATCAGGCTGCTGCGCCGCGCGAACG
This sequence comes from Thermoleophilia bacterium, assembly GCA_017882605.1. Lineage (GTDB taxonomy): Bacteria > Actinomycetota > Thermoleophilia > Gaiellales > Gaiellaceae > PALSA-600. The sequence goes on from JADGPE010000057.1 coordinate 13,853, forward strand.
ATTGCTTCAAGCTCGTCACGTCGGCTCTCGAAATGCTCGAGCACATGTCGCCGTGGGAGTACACCGAGGTGCGCAAGGTGCTCGGTCACGGCAGCGGCTTCGACTCGCCGGGGTTCAAGGAGCTGCGGCGCGTCGCGAAGCCGCTCGGCGAGGC
>JADGPE010000020.1 GCA_017882605.1 Thermoleophilia bacterium
GTTGGAGACTTCAAGTACGGGCAGTGGAGGTACCAGCTCGTAGAGGTGTGTCCCCGGGACCTGACGGGGAATCGCCTAGCCAGCGTGGGGGACTCGCGTTAACGCGCCGCCGTATCGGCCGGAAGCGCCTCTACGAAATCCAAGCTGGTTACTGGACGGAGGGGCCCCGCAAGGGGCCCTTCGTCTTTCCCGGAGGCACCGTGTTCGTCGCCGGCGCTCACGCGGCGCGGCGAATCTGCTCTTCGAGCGGGACGAGTGGGAATCGGAAGGTGTCGACGGCATCGGTGTTCGAGACGACGTTGTCGGCGCCCTGGAGCATCGTCACCTGGTCGATGGACAACGGAGCGCCTGGGAGCCACTGTGTCAGCTGCGCGCCCGTGCGGGCGACGGGGATCGGGACGTGCACGAGGAGCCGGCGCTTGCCGAGCACCCTGGCGATCGTCAGGTAGAGGCCGTTCCAGTCAGTCGTGTCGGGGCCGCCGAGCTCGAATGTGCGACTCGCGGCTTCCGGCAGGTCGATCGCGCGCGCGAAGTACTGGGCGACGTCGTCGATCCAGATCGGCTGCGAGCGCTGCAGTCCTGGGCCGATCACGGTGACGATGGGGGAGTAGCGCACCTGCTTCATGAACGTCCGCAACGCACCGCCGCCCGGGCCGAAGATGAAGCTCGGGCGGAAGATGACGTGCTCGAGGCCCGAGCCGGCGACGGCTTGCTCCTCCTCCAACTTGGCCGCGTAGTACGGCACCGTGGCCGCGGCCGACTCGCTCGTCCCGAGCGCGCTCATCAGGATGAACCGCTCGACCCCCGCCTCTTTCGCCGCCGCGACGAGGTCCTTCGTGCCCTGCGTCATCACGCGCTGGAAGTCGGCTGCGCTGCCCTGGAGGATCGCGACGAGGTGGACCACGTGCGTGCAGCCCGCGACCGCCGCCTGCAGGCTCGCGGGGTCCGTGATGTCGCCCGCGGCAAGCTCGACGCCCAGAGCGCGGAGGTGCGTCGCGCGCTCCGGCCGCCGTACCAGCGCCCGCACCTCGCGGCCCTGCGCGCGGAGCGCATGCACGATCTGCTGACCGACGAACCCGGTTGCGCCCGTCATGAGGATTCTTCCCGCTCCGGCGCCGGCCGAGCCGGCACCTTCGCTCCTGGCCGGCGCCGTCGAGCCCACGCCGGTCATTGGGGGAAGTTCTGCCAGTAGCGGGAGGGTGTGGGGCCGCGCTGGCCCTGGTACTTCGACCCGAGCGACGAGCTGCCGTAGGGCGAGGCCGCCGGCTCGGTCATCTGCATGAACGAGATCTGCCCGATCTTCATCGCGTGGTAGATCGTGATCGGGAGGTTCGCGACGTTCGACAGCTCGAGCGTCACATGCCCGTCCCAGCCCGGGTCGATGAAGCCGGCGGTCGAATGGATCAGGAGGCCCAGGCGCCCAAGGCTGGATTTTCCGTCCAATCGGGCTACGAGGTCGTCAGGGAGCGTGACGCGCTCGAGCGTCGAGCCGAGCACGAACTCGCCCGGATGCAGGATGAACGGCTCGTCGTCGCCGATCTCGACCGCCTCGGTGAGCGCCTCCTGCGGCTGCTTCACGTCGATGAACGGATACCGCGCGTTGTGGAAGACGCGGAAATGCCGGTCGACCCGCACGTCGACGCTCGACGGCTGCAGGAGCGACGGCTCATACGGGTCGATCTTGATCCGGCCTTCGTCGATGAACCGTTCGATGGTGCGATCGGAGAGGACCACAGGCTGATTCTTCCATCAGCGCGTCGCCGAGCGCGTGAAGTCCCTTCAGGAAGGCTGCGCGCTCACGCGCGTCGAGGGCGTCGAGCGCCTGCTCGAGCGGCCTGCTGCGCCGTTCGAGCCAGTCCCGCACGGCGTGCTCCGTCTGCGCATGCAGGCGAACGACGGTGCGGCGCCGGTCGGCGGGGTCTTCGCTGCGCTCGACGAGCCGGTGGTCCTCGAGCTCGCCGGTCAGCTTGCTCGCGGCGGGCAGGGACAGGCCGAGCGCCGCGGCGAGCTCCGAGACCGTCTGCGCGCCCTCGGTGCCGATGTGGGCGAGCAGAGCGACATGCCGCCGGCCGAGCGGAGGCTCGCCGCCGGCCAGCGCCAGCAGTTCGCGGGTCGGGCGCCGGCGCGACCACAGACCGCGCATCACGCCACGCAGTGCCTGGCGCAGCTCCGCCAGCTGCTGCTCTTTGGTTATCATCGAATAACTATTATCGGAAGTAAAGAGAGGAGGTGAGCGTACATGTGTGGAGGGCACCATCACCGCGGCCGTCGCGGCTATCCGAACCGGGAGCAGTGGGTCGAGCGGCTGCAGTCCTACCGCGAGCACCTCGAGGGCGAGCTGAAGAACGTCCAGGAGCTGATCGAGCGGCTGGGCGCCCCGTCGCCGAGCGACGCGCCGCCGGCGCAGCCGGCGTAGGAGCGGGGACTCGCTACCTGCCGGCGCGCGCTAGCGCTGCCGGCAGGTAGTACCGCTCGGTGTATTCGATCACGGCCCGCTGCATCGAGAACGCGGGAGCCAGGCGCGCGATCGAGGTCTGCATCAGCTCGACCCAGGCGCCGCGGTCGGCGAACCGGGGCACGACCTCGTCCTCGAGCAGCCGGTACAGCTCGGCCGCGTCGGCCTCGTCGGAGGAGCCTGCGAGTGCCCAGCCGACCGAGGGGTCGTAGGCCTCGGCCCACCAGCCGTCGAGCACGGACAGGTTCGGGACGCCGTTCACGGCCGCCTTCATGCCGCTCGTTCCCGACGCCTCGTAGGGCTTGCGCGGTGTGTTCAGCCAGATGTCGCAGCCGGGGATGATCGCCTGCGCGAGCTCGATGTTGTAGTTCTCGAGGAAGACGACCTGGCCGGCGACGGCCGGGTCGCGAGAGAGCTCGACGATGCGTTGCATCACGTCCTTGCCCGGGACGTCCTGCGGGTGCGCCTTGCCGGCGACGACGATCTGCACCGGCAGCGCAAGCAGCCGCTCCAGGTCGGAGAAGACGAGCCCGGCCCGCTTGTAGGTGGCGAAGCGCCGTGCGAACCCGATCGTCAGCGGGCCGGCGCCGAGGCCGCTGAGCCGTGCGAGCCGCTCCTTGAGGAGCATGTGCGTCTGCCAGAACGTCTCGGAGTCGAGCTCGTGCACGGCGTCCCAGCCACCCTCGGCCGGCGGCGCTTCTGGGCGCACCCCGGCGGAGCGTAGAAGCTCGCCGAGCTCGGGAGCGATCCAGGTGCCGAGATGCACCCCATTCGTGACGTGGCCGATCCGCGGCTCCTGGCTCGGCCACAGTCCTGCCCACATCTCCCGGGCCACCTCGCCGTGCAGCGCCGAGACGGCGTTCGCGTAGGCGGAGAGTCGTAGCGCGAGCGGCGTCATGCCGAAACCGTCGGTGTCCGGGGTGCGGCCGAGCGCAAGCAGCGTCTCGCCGGAGATGCCGGCGTCGGCGGCGAGGCCGCCGACGTAGCGCAGGACAAGGACGTCGTCGAACACCTCGTTGCCGGCGGGGACCGGCGTGTGGGTCGTGAAGACCGTCGAGCGCCGGATGTGCTCGAGCGCGTCGTCGCCGGACATGCCGTGCCCGACGAGAATGCGCGCGCGCTCGATCGCGAGGAACGCCGAATGACCCTCGTTCACGTGGAAGACCGTCGGTTCGAGACCGAGTGCAGCGAGTGCGCGCACGCCGCCGACACCGAGCAGCAGCTCCTGGCGGATCCGGTGCTCCCGGTCGCCCGAGTAGAGCGCGTCGGTGAGCAGGTCGACGTCGAGCAGGTAGAGCGGCACGGTCGACGTCGGCCCCACGCCGACGTCGTAGCGCCAGACGGCGGCGGTCACCGTCTCCCCGGCCAGGTCGACGTGGACGGTGACGGGCTCGCGGTGCAGCCCGAGCGACTGCGGGTCGATCGGCGTGTACGTCTCGGTCTGGCGGCCCTCGTCGCTCAACCCTTGCGTGAAGTAGCCGCCGCGATACAGGAGCCCCACACCGACGAGCGGCAGCCCGAGCTCCGCCGCCGCCTTCAGGTGGTCGCCGGCGAGGATGCCGAGGCCGCCGGAGTAGATCGGCAGGCGCACGTCCACGCCGAACTCCATGCTGAAGTACGCGACCAGCAGGTGGTCGTCCGCGTGTGCCTGCGACCACCACGTCGCCGCGCTGCTCAGCTGTTCGGTCGAGGTCAAGACCGCGACGAGGCTAGCGGAACCAGCGCTACCCGTTCGCCGTGAACGTTGCAATTCGTGACACGGAGACCGCTCCGTTGAGCGCACGGGCGACGGCGACGGCGTCGATTCGCTCGTGCTTTGCGTAACGTCCCGGATCGACGAACGCACGGTAAGGGGCGGAGTCGTCGATCGCGAGCCGCTGCCAGCCGCCGCCCTTGCGGCGCAAGGCAAACGTGACACTCACCGGTGCGCCCGCGACCTTCGCGGCGAGTAGGTCGTACGACGTGAGCGGGTCGGCCGACTCTTTCAGCTGCGGGACCGACGGTGCCGCCTGCGGGACCGTCGCCGCAGGTGCCGCGACGAGCGCCGACACGGGCGGGATCGTCAGCGAGACGGTCGAGGCCGCGCCGGTCGCTGCGCCGCTCCCGAATGCGATCTGCCACGTGCTGTTCGGAGTTGCGACCGGCACCGTCACCTTCGCGGAGGCGGCGCCGTTGTTGAACGCCGTGACGACCTCGTGTCCCGTCGCGAAGTCGATGCGCGAGACGACCAGCACCGCATCCTGCGCGTAGCGCACGATCGACGAGCCGGTCGAGAGCGCGGGATATGCGTCGCGCACGGCGGCGAGCTGCTTCAGCTGTAGCTCGATCGGATTGCCGGTGACGTCGAACGACGAGCCCGTCCCAATCGCCGGCGAGCCGACCCGCAGCTGCGTCTGCCAGTCGCCGACCTGGGTCGGGAACATGTCCTGGCGCGCGGCCTGGTCGCCGCCCGACCCGACCATTCCCACCTCGTCCCCGTAGAGCAGCGTCGGCGCGCCGCGGAGGAGGTAGAGGACGTCGTAGCCAAGAAGGACGTGCTGGAGGAGGGCGGCCCCGCTCAGCCCGGGCGCCTGCGAGAGGATCTGCTGCGCGCCGCGGCCCATGTCGTGGTTTCCGAGGAACGTCGTGAATGCGGGATCGATGCCGCTCGGCGTGCGGAAGTAGTCATCGTCCTGGAGGCGCGCGCCGAGGCCTTTCGCACCTGACGCGCCCGAGGCGTACGCCGTCGCGACCTGCTGGAACGGAAAGTCGAGCACCTGCGGCAGGCCGCGGTCGCGAACGAACGCGGCCAGATCGACGGCGTCGTTCAGCGTCACCTCGCCGAAGACCGGGAAGTCGGCGATCCCTGCGGCGCGCGCCGCCGCGCGGATCTTCGGTACCCACAGCTTGAAGAAGGCGGCGTTCACGTGCTTCGCCGTGTCCACGCGGAACCCGTCGACGTGAAAGCGGGTGACCCACGACGAGTAGATCTGGGCGAGCCCGTTCAGCACATTCGGCTTCTCCGTGAAGAGATCGTCGAGCCCGAAGAAATCGCCCTGCTCGAAGCACTGCTCGCTGCACGAACCGAAGTCGATGTTGCCGCGGTCGTGGTAGTTGAGCGGGTTGTTCAGCCACTCGGGCTTCTTCAGGTGACGGTCGGCCGTCAGGAGCAGCGGCACCTCGGGCATCGTCGACGCCTTCAGGCACGGGAAGCGCTTGGACGTGACGTAGCGGGCAGGGTTGAAACGCCTACCGTGACAGTCGCGGTACGGCGCGTCGCTGTACGTGCCACCATTCGTCAACTCCACGACGTCAGCGGTGTGGTTCACGACGACGTCGAGGTAGACCTTGAGCCCCAGCCCGTGCGCGGAGCTCACGAAGCTCGAGAAGTCCTGGTCGGTGCCGAGATGTGGATCGACCGTCGTGAAGTCGAGGCCCCAGTAGCCGTGGTAGGCGGCGCTGCCGTTCTCGACAGGGTCCTGCTTCAGTACCGGCGTCACCCAGATCGCGGTGAAGCCGAGATCCTTGATCCGTTGCAGGTGCGCGGTGAGGCCCTTCAGATCGCCGCCGTGGTAGTAGCCGGTGCTCGACGGGTCGAACCCGGTGACGCCGGCCGGGCCGCTCAGTCCGCCGGTGTCGTTGGCCGGGTCGCCGTTCGCGTAGCGGTCGGGCATGACGAAGTAGATGCGCTGGGACGCGAGGCTACTTTGCGTCGGCGGCTGCGAGAGCGCGGTGAGTACGGCACCGCTCGGAGGCCCGCCGACGCTTGCGGCGCCCGCACCGCTGACTAGCGCAATCGCGACAGCGATTGCGCCCCAGCTAGCGAAGCGGAGCGCCGGACGCCTCATCGAAGAAATGGAGGTTCTTCGTGTCGACGGCGATCGGCACCTTGTCGCGCAGCCTCAGGTGCACGTGGGGCGGGAAGGATGCAACGAGGTTGGGACGCGAGCCGACGACCGTCTCGGGCGTGCCCTCGCTCGCGAGGACGGCCTCCTCCTCGGCGGCCTCGCTCTTGATGTACCTCGCATCCACCCTGAAGTACGCCATCGACTCGCCGCCGAGCGACTCGACGATCTCGACCGTGGCGTGGATCTGCGGCAGGTCGTCACGGCCCTGGGCGGGGTGCAGGTCGCCGGCCCGCAGGCCGACGATCACCGGACGGCCGCCGTACTCGCGCAGGCGCGGGTACTGCTGGATTGCCTCGGGTGCGATCGGGAGCACGTTGCCGCCGAGATTGACGGACACCTCCCCGTTGACGGTCGCAGTCGCCTCGAGCAGGTTCATCGGCGGTGTGCCGATGAAGCCGGCCACGAACAGGTTCGCCGGCCGGTCATAGAGGCGTTGCGGCGCGTCGACCTGCTGCAGGACGCCGTTGGCCATGACTGCCACGCGGTCGCCCATCGTCATCGCCTCGACCTGGTCGTGGGTCACGTACACGGTCGTCGTCTGCAGCTCTCTCTGGAGGTGAGCGATGTCGGCGCGCATCTGCACGCGCAGCTTCGCGTCGAGGTTCGAGAGCGGCTCGTCCATCAGGAAGACCTGTGGCTTGCGCACGATCGCGCGTCCCATCGCGACTCGCTGACGCTGGCCTCCCGAGAGCTCCTTCGGCTTGCGGTTGAGGTACGGGGCCAAATCCAGGAGCTTCGCCGCCCAGGCGACGCGCTCGTTGATCATCTCCTTCGGCTCCTTCCGAAGCCGCAGCCCGAACGCGATGTTCTCGCCGACGCTCAGGTGTGGATACAGCGCGTAGTTCTGGAAGACCATCGCGATGTCGCGCTCCTTCGGCGAGACGTCGTTGACGACCCGGCCGCCGATCGAGACCGTGCCGCCGGAGATCTCCTCGAGCCCAGCGACCATGCGCAGCGCGGTGGTCTTGCCGCAGCCTGAGGGCCCGACCAAGACCAGGAACTCGGCGTCGTGGATGTCGAGCGTCAGGCCGAAGACGGCCTGCACGCCGTTGTCGTAGATCTTGTCCACGTCGTTGAACGCGACGTCAGCCATTGGTGACTTCCTTTCGGGCGGTTCTTCGCCTTGGGGCACAAGGTTTCGGCTGGAAGGGAGTCACGCAACCCTCCAGATGTGGAACGACGGGCCGTCGGATGGAAGCGCACCGTCCGGCGCATCTTCGCCGTACAGCGTTCGGAGCGTGCGGAACGGAGCCCGGATCGGCTCGTGGGCGGCGCGTGAGGCAAGGACGAGCAGTTGGTCGTCGCGCGTCTCGCGCAGGAACGCGATCGCGTCGTCCGACACGTGCACGTAGCGGATACCGCCGCGGGCGAGCGCATCGCTCGAGCGGCGCAGTGCCGTGAGCGCCCGAAGCCGATCGAGGAAGGTCGTGTCCCACGTCTCCTCGGAGCCCCACGGCATTGTGCGTCGGGCGTCCTCGCCCCAGGCGCCCTCGAGCCCGAGCTCGTCGCCGGCGAAGATCATCGGCACGCCCGGCAGCGACATCTGCAACCCGATGCCGACGAGGTGCCGTTCCGGTGTGCCGGCGATCGTGCGGAAGCGCGCCGTGTCATGGCTGTCGAGCAGGTTCCACGAATGCAGCGCCGCCTGCCACGGAACACCGGCCCTGAACTGACGCATCGCCGCGACGGTGGGGGTGCCGTCGAGTTGAGGGACGCCCACCGGGATGCCCCAGAACTGTCGCTGCTGTTCGGGATGCGGGTCGTCGCGCAGGAGCCATGTCCACAGGGGGCGCATGAAGCCGGAGTAGTTCATGACGCCGTGCCAGCCGCGGACGGCGAGGTCGGGACGGAAGTCGTGCCCGTGCTCGGCCACGAGCAGGTGATCGTCCCCGATCTGCTCGCGCATCCAGCGCGAGACATCGCGATTGACGTCGACGTCGCGGTAGCGGCCGGTCATGTTCGCGACGTCGACGCGCCAGCCGTCGAGACCGAGATCGAGGTAGCGCCGCAGCACGTGCGCGAAGCGCTCGTGCAGCTCGGCGCTTTGCCAGTTCAGCTTCGGCAGCACGCGGTGCCCGAGCCACGACTCGTACCCGCCCGGGATCGAGTCGTCGAAGTAGTAGAACCCGCGCTCGGGCTGCTCGCCGCGCAGGGCCGCCTGGAACCACTCGTGCTTGTCGCCCGTGTGGTTCGGTGTGATGTCGCCGATGATGCGCATCCCCCGTGCGTGCGCCGCGGCTGCGAGCGACTGCAGAGCTTCATCGCCGCCGAGCAGCGGATCGACGTGCTCAAACGTCGTCGCGTCGTAGCGATGTGTCGATCCCGCGGGGAAGAAGGGCGTCAGGTAGATGAGGTTCGCGCCGAGCGACTCGATGTGGTCGAGGTGCCGCTCGACGCCGCGGAGGTCGCCGCCGAAGAGCTCGTGGGGCGTCGCCCGTCCGCGGCCGGAAGGCAGCTCGTTCCAGTCGCGCCGGATCGCCCAGTCTGGCGGGTCGACGGCAAGGGCCGACGAGGCGAAGCGGTCGGGGAAGACCTGGTATCCGACTGAGCCGAGATGCCACTCCGGGCCGGACGCACCGGCCGTGATCACGAAGTCGTCGGCGTCCGCCACCTCGTGCGAGGTCTGGCCGAGTGCGTTGACCCACATGTAGCCCGCCTCGCCGCCCGAGAGCAGGAACCGGTAGCGCACGACGGGGTTCGCCACCGGGAACTCGGCGCGCCACCAGACCTCATCGCCGGAATCCTCGTCGCGCACGGCCTCGACGTTGCGGGGCTCGCCATCGCGTTCGTAGCGGAGCACCACTCGGTCCGCCGACGACCCGGCCGGCACGCGCAGCCGGACGACGGCCGTGCCACCGAGTTCGAACGGTCGCTCGACCACATACAGCTCCGAGCCGTCGTGGTGAGGCACCGCGAGCGTCGTCAGGAGTGGCTCGTCGATCTCGAGCGAGCTCATCCCTTGACGGAACCTGCGGTCAGCCCGCTGACGATCCAGCGCTGCAGGAACATGAACAGCGCCGCCACGGGTAGGGCCGCGAGCAGCGCTCCGGCCGCGAACGGCCCCCACACCTTGTCGTACGAGTTGCTGATGAAGAGCTGCATGCCGACGGGCAGGGTCTTGTGGCTCGTCGTCTGGAGGATCGTGGAGGCGATCACGAACTCGTTGAGCGTGAAGACGAATGAGATCAGCGCCACGACTGCGAGCACCGGCGCGGCGAGTGGCATCACGACGCCCCAGAAGATCTGCGCCGCGGTCGCCCCGTCGACGCGCGCGGACTCGTCGAGCTCGGTCGGGATCGTGTCGAAGAAGCCCTTGATCAGCCACGCCTGGACGCCCATGGCGCCGCCGAGGTAGACGATCACCACCGCGGCGAGCTTGTCGAGCCCGATCTGCGGGAAGACTTCTCCCACGTTGAGCACGATCAGATAGATCGCCGCGACGGCCACGAACTGGGGGAACATCTGGATCAGCAGCAGCCCCATCATCCCGCCGCGTCGCCCTTTGAAGCGGAAGCGGCTGAATGCGTAGGCGGCGAGCGCTCCGAGCACCGTCGTCGCCAAGGCGGTCAGGAGCGAGATCAGCATCGAGTTGAGGAACCAGTGCGGATAAGGCGCGTCCTGCTTGGCGCCGGTGTTGCCCTTGACGTTGTTGTGCAACAGGCTTCCGAAGTTGTGCAGCGTCACATGCGAGGGAATCACCTGTGCGCTCTGGAGCGAGCTGTTGCTGTTGAAGCTGGATGACACGATGTAAACGACCGGGAAGAGCGCGGCGCACATTGCGACCACGCCGACGGCGTGCCGCCACCACGTGTCCTTGAACTTCAAGCGTGAACGCGGGTGCTTGACCGCGGCTGCCGCGGCAGGAGCGGCCGCGGTCGTCGATGCAAGCTCGCTGCTGCTCATCTGAGACTCTCCAGTGACTTGGTTCGCCAGAAGGAAACGCCCGAGATCCCGGCGACGATGAAGAAGATGATGATCGCGACCGCGCTGGCCAAGCCGTAGTCCGATCCTTTCCCCGACGCGATCGCGAGCTTGTACGTGTAACTGATCAAGATGTCCGTGTTGCCTGCGATCGAGGACGCGCCGTTGTAGGGGCCGCCGCCGGTCAGCAGGTAGACGTTGTTGAAGTTGTTGAAGTTGAACGCGAACGACGCGATCATCAGCGGCGCGACGGCGACGAGGAGCAGAGGCAGCGTCACGCGGCGGAAGATCTGCCACGCACCGCCGCCGTCGACGCGTGCGGCCTCGGTGAGCTCGTCGGGGATCGATTGGAGCGCTCCCATCGAGACCAGGAAGAAGTAGGGCGTCGTCAGCCAGACGCTGACGAGCACGACCGCGATCCGCGGCCAGCTGATGAACGGCAGCCACGAGAAGACGTTGCCGCCGAAGAGCCACGGCACGTGGATGCCGAAGACCCGGTTGATGACGCCGAAGTCGTCGTTCAGCAGGCCTGCCCAGACAAGCAGGGAGAGGAACCCGGGGATCGCGTACGGGATCACGAGCACCGAGCGATACAACTTCTGGAAGCGCAGGCCGCGCTTGTCGAGGACGATCGCGAGAAAGAGGCCGACCGCGAAGGACGAGAACACGGTCGCGGCTGCGAACACGAACGTCCAGACGAAGATCGACAGGAACGGCTTGCGCACGAGCGGGTCGTGGATGATCCGGCTGAAGTTGCGGAAGCCGATGTGGGTCTTCCAGCCCGGTTCGAGCTCGTCAGGGCCGGAGACGAACGAGCCGAGCCCGTTGTCGTGGAACACCTTGCCGTCGGTGATCCGCACGAAGACGTTGCGCTTCGAGTCGTAGCGCAGCGTCGGCTTGAGCTCGACGCCGATCGCCGTTCCCTGCGGCTGGATCGCCGCGCCGCCGGACGTCGGCACCTTGTAGTCGCGGAGTTGCTGGTCGAGCGTGAAGAGCTCCGCCCCTGTGATCAGCTTGTAGCCCTTCGCCGCGGTCGGCTGGCCGGTCGCGCCGATCGTGACGTCGCTCTTACTCAGCTCGGTCAGGCCCTTGGGGGTGCCCAGGTAGACCTTGCCGCCCGTCTCGTCGTGCATGACCAGAACGAGCCGGCCGGACGAGTCGCGCGCAGGGGCGATGTCGTACTGGCGGCCGTTCGCCGGCGGCTGCAGCGAATTGATCTTGATCGCGGCGATCGCCTGGTCCCGCGCGAGGATGTGCCCGGTCGAGTAGTTCGAGAAGGCAACGTCGATGGTGAAGAGGATCGGGATGATCTGGAACCCGACGAGGAAGACCGTGCCGGGGATCAGGAACTTCGCGGGCAGCGTCCACCTCACGGGCGCGAGGTAGACCCAGTCGATCAGCAGCGTCGCGACGACGAGCACGCCGAGCGCGGGCCAGCGATGGTGTGTGGCGAGGACATAGAGCGCCCAGACGGCGAGTGCGTTCGACGCCGCGAGGAGCGCAACCTTGATCCCGAGGCCCACGCTGCCCGAGAAGAACGCGATCGACCGGGCGATCAGCCCCGGATGGAAGGCGGGCGGCTCGGCGGGGTTGGGGGGCGTGGAAGCGGTACTCACGGACCGGGTTGGTTGGAAAGCGGAGCGGGCGCCCGCGGGCGCCCGCTCCGTCTGTGTGGTTCAGCTAGCCGATCTTGTACGAGATCGCACGAGCCGCGCCCTTGAAGGAGCGCGCTGCCGGCATTGCGCCTGCGCCCTTCGTCGAGCGGACCCACGCCTGGCCGAGATCGCTCCAGACACTGCTCATCTGGGGGATGTTCGGCATCGGGACGCCGCCCTTGCTGGCCTTGCCGAACTGGGCCAGGATCGGGTCGGTCGCCTTCGCCTTGATGTTCGCCGGTGCGCGGCCGCCTGCAGCTGCGAGCTGCGTCTGGGCCGACGGCGTCGTGAAGTAGTTCACGACGAGATCCTTCGCAGCCGTGTCGACGTTGTGCGTCGAAGCGAACTTGGTGACCATCATCCCGTTGACGCCGAGGAACGGCACGGATGCCTGGCTGATCGCGGGCACCTGGATGACCTTGAACGACACTCCGGCCTTCTGGATGTCGGAGACGGCCCACGGGCCGGTGATCCAGAACGGCGTCTGCGACTTCGTGAATGCGGTGTCGCAGACCGAATAGTCGGTCTTCGAGTTGATCAGGCCTTCCTTGTTCCACTTGTCGATCAGCTTCGAGTTCTTGATGAAGGTCGGGTTCGCGACTCCGACGTCCTTCGGGTTCAGGTTTCCGGCCTTGTTGGTGCCGAAGACGTAGCCACCGAGGCCGGAGAAGAACGGGTACATGTGGTACGCGTCTCCGCCCGAGCCCTGCTGGACGCAGATGCCGAAGGACAGGTGCGCCTTCTTCTTGGCCGCGAGCGCCTCGCTCTCGAGCTGTGCGAAGGTCGTCGGGATCTTTGCGAGCTTCGTGTTCACGAGCAGGCCGATGTTCTCGATCTGCACCGGGATGCCGTAGAGCTTCTTGACGGCGGTACCGTACGAGAACGCGTCGAGCGTGTACTTCGGGAACTGCGCCGACACGGCTTTGCTCGGGAAGAGCGGCTCGACCAGACCGTTCGCGGCCAGCTGGCCGGTCCAGTCGTGTGCAGCCACGACGACGTCAGGGGCGTCGGCCGCCGCGACGGTGCCGAGCGCCGTCTCGATCGAGCCGAAGTCCTTCGTCACGACCTGGATCGTTGCGCCGTTCGACGCAGCCCAGGCATTCGCGACCTTGCCGACGGAGGCTGCGCGATTCGCATCGGTCCAGATGACGATCGTCGGCCCCGCCTTGTGTGACGCAATCGCGGACGTTGCAGCCACGGCGCAGACCGTCGCGACCAGGCCAAGCACCGCCCACATGCGCTTGAGGGAGTTGTGCATCAGAAGTTTCGCCCTTCCGGTCTTTGGGGATCGAGCTACGACACGGGCCAGCTGGGGGCAGGCACCGCAGCAAGTGTAGTAAGCCACTGGCGAATACCGCAATGGGCCGCATCTACGGGCTTCGGCACCGTAGGACCTACCGATGTGTGCAAGGCGGTCATTCATGCATGCAGGCGAGCCGTCTCCTCCGCTACGCTCGTTCCATGGCCACGACGCGCACAATCGACCTCCGGACCGAGGTCCCGGGGCCTCGCTCTCGCGAGGTGCTCGACCGTCTCACGGCGAGCGTCGCCGCGCCGCTCGCGATCACGTTCCCGATCGTCGCTGCGGATGCCAGAGGCGCGACGATCACCGATCTCGACGGGAACACCTTCATCGACTTCGCGGGCGGCGTCGGCTGCCTGAACGTCGGCCATTCGCATCCCCACGTCGTTCAGGCCGCGCAGGAGCAGCTCGAGCACTTCAGCCACACCGATTTCACCGTTGTGCCGTACGAGAACTACGCCTCCCTCGCGGAGCGCCTGCTGGCCAAGGCTCCGATCAGCGGCCCGACCAAGGCGGCGTTCTTCAACGCGGGCACGGAGGCAGTGGAAAACGCGGTCAAGTTCGCGCGGGCCTTCACCGGCCGCCCGGCGGTGATCGGCTTCGAGGGGGCGTTCCACGGCCGCACCTATCTGTCGCTCGCGCTGACATCGAAGACCCACCCGTACAAGCAGGGTCTCGGGCCGTTCGCGCCCGAGGTCTACCGCGTTCCCTTCCCGAACGCGTTCCGCGGGCCGACGACCGGGGAGGCGCTGGCTGCGCTGCGCCGGGCACTCTCGACGCTCGTCGCTGCAGAGGACGTCGCTGCGATCGTTTTCGAGCCTGTTCAGGGCGAGGGCGGGTTCATCCCGGCCTCGCGCGAGTTCGTCGAAGGGCTCCGTGAGCTTTGCGACGAGCACGGCATCGTCCTCGTCTGCGACGAGGTCCAGAGCGGCTTTGCGCGCACCGGCCGGTTCTTCGCGATCGAGCATTTCGGCGTCGAGCCCGACCTGATCACCGTCGCGAAGTCGATCGCGATGGGGCTCCCGCTCTCCGGCGTCCTCGGCCGGGCGGAGATCATGGACGCGCCCGTCGCCGGCGGCGTCGGCGGCACCTACGTCGGCAACCCGGTCGCGATCGCGGCCGCGCTCGCCGTGCTCGACGTGATCGAGGATGAAGGCCTGGTCGACCGGTCGGCCGCGATCGGCGACACGATGCGGGCGCGGCTCGAGGCGTGGCAGGGCCGCTGGCCCCAGATCGGTGACGTGCGCGGGCTCGGCGGGATGCTGGCGATCGAGCTCGTCGAGGACGGCAACGTCCCGGCGACAGGGCTCGCCTCGCAGGTCGTCGAAGAGGCCCTGGCCCGTGGCCTGCTGCTCCTCAAGGCGGGCGTGGCCGGGAACTGCATTCGGGTGCTCGTCCCGCTCGTGATCTCGGACTTCGAGCTCGACGAGGCGCTCGACGTGTGGGAAGCCGCCCTCGAGGCTGTGCTTTAAGCAAACAGGCCGGGGGTAGGGTCACCCCGCAATGGTCGGCCAGGTTCTCTCAGACCGCTACGAGCTCGAAGAGCTCGTCGGCAGCGGTGGCATGTCGAGCGTCTTTCGCGCGCACGATCGACTGCTCGATCGCAAGGTCGCGCTGAAGGTCCTGCACCAGCAGTACACCGACGACGCCGGATACGTCGAGCGCTTCCGCCACGAAGCGCGGGCGGTCGCGGCGCTCTCACATCCGAACATCGTCACGGTGATCGACCGCGGCGAACACGGCGGGCGCCAGTTCATCGTCTTCGAGTACATCGAGGGGGAGAACCTCAAGGAGCTGATCCAGCGGCGTGGCCCGACGCCGGTCGCGACCGCCCTCGAGCTCGCCATGCAGATCTCGCGCGGTCTCTCGTTCGCGCACCGGCAGGGTCTCGTTCATCGCGACGTCAAGCCGCAGAACGTCCTGCTCAACGGCGACGGCCAGGCGAAGGTGACCGACTTCGGCATCGCGCGCTCCCTCGACGTGCAGCATGGGATGACCCAGACCGGCACCGTCCTCGGCACCTCCGACTACATCGCGCCGGAGCAGGCGCAAGGCCAGCGGGTCGACGAGCACACGGACGTCTATTCGCTCGGTGTCGTCCTCTATGAGCTGCTGACGGGCGAGGTGCCGTTCCCCGGTGAGAACTTCGTCGCGGTTGCGATGCGCCACATCAACGAGGCGCCGCCGCCGATTCGCGACAAGCGCCCCGACGTCTCGCAGCGCCTCGAGGCGGCCGTGCAGAAGGCGATGGCCAAGGAGCCGGACGACCGGTTTCCGAGCATGGCCGACTTCTGCCGCGAGCTCGAGGCGTGCCAGGCCGAGGAGCAGGGGGCCACGCAGGTGATCACGCCTGCGCGAGGCGCAACGCGTCCCCGCCGTCGCGCACGCGCCGTCTCGCCGTGGCCGCTCCTCGTCGTGCTGGCGGCGCTGATCGCGATCGGCGCGGTGATCGCAGCTCTCGTCTGGCACAGCGGCACCGGTGTGTTCTCGATCGACCACCCGGGGGGTAGCGGCGCGGGCGGCGTGGTTCCGCTGCACGGCGTCGGGGCCCACGACCCCTACGGCACGAACGGCGAGAACGGCGCCGTGGCGAAGCTCGCGACCGACGGCGTCGCGTCGACCTACTGGTCGACCGAGCAGTACTACGACGCGCCGAACCTCGACAAGCCCGGCGTCGGGCTCGTGCTCGACGCCGGGAAGAGCGTCCAGCTGCACGAGCTCGGGATCGCGTCGGGAACGCCGGGCTTCACGGCCGAGATCAGGGCGGGGAACTCGATGTCGGGGCCGTTCCCGGACGTCGTTTCGTCGCCGCAGCAGGCCGGGGCGCGGACGACCTTCGCGATCGGCGGTGGACCTCACCGCTACTACGAGGTCTGGATCACGCGTCTCGGGCAAGGCTTCAACACGGCCCAGATCAACGAGATCAGCGCGAGCTAGTCAAAAGCGCAGCTGCCGTCGCCGTTCGAAGCGCTCGACCGCGAGGTCGGCCAGACGCTCGAGGAGCTCGGCGTAGCCGATCCCCGACGCGTCGAACAGCCGCGCATACACACTCGTCGAGGTGAAGCCCGGGATCGTGTTCAGTTCGTTGACGAGCACCTCGCCGTCGTCGCGGACGAAGAGGTCGGCTCGCGCCATCCCTTCGCACTCGGTTGCGACGAACGACCGCACCGCCAGCTCCTGCGCGCGTTCGATCTGCCCCTCGGTGAGCCGCGCGGGCACGATCAGGTCCATCTCGCCTTCGTCGTACTTCGCTTCGTAGTCGTACCATTCGTTGTGCGTGACGACGATCTCGCCCGGCAGCGAAGCGATCGGCTTCCGGTTTCCGAGCACGCCGACCTCCACCTCGGCGCCCGAGACGAAGCGCTCGACGAGCACCTTCTCGTCGTGCTCGAAGGCCAACCGGACACCCTCTTGTAGTTCAGAAACACTGTGCGCCTTGGTGATCCCCACGCTCGAGCCGAGCCGGGCCGGCTTCACGAAGACCGGGTAGCCGAAGGGGTTGCGCGCTTCGTCGCCGAGGCGCAGCGTGATGTTCTCGGTCACCGGCACGCCGGCGTCGCGCAGCACGGCCTTGAACACGTCCTTGTCCATGCAGAGCGCGGAGCCGAGCACGCCTGCGCCGACATAGGGGACGTTCGCGAGCTCGAGCAGCCCCTGCACCGTTCCGTCCTCGCCGAACGGCCCGTGCAGCACCGGGAAGACGACGTCCACGCCCGAGAGGGTGGTCGCCACCTCCTGGCCGGGCAGGCGGTCGCCGCTCTCGATCGCCTTCGTTCCCGGCCCGAGCTGCCAATGCCCCTCGCGGTCGATCTGCACCGTCACGACTTCGTTGCCGCCCCGCTCGAGCGCGCCGACCACGCTGGCGGCGGACGCGATCGAGATCGGGTTCTCGCTCGAGCGGCCGCCGAGGATGACCGCGATCCTGCGGCTCATCCCGTGCTGGTCGGCGTCGTCGTCGTGCCACCGGGAGCGCCGCTCTGCAGCTGGCCGACGTGAATCGTCACGACCTCGCCCGCCTTGGCAGGTGATCCCGCCTTCGGGTCCTCGGATTGCACGATCCCATCCTGGTTCGGGTCGGTGACCGGGTCGAAGATCACCGCGGGCGTCAGGCCGGCGGCGGTGAGCAGCGCCTCGGCGTTCGCCTGGTTCGACCCGGTCACGTCGGGCACCTGCGTGCTCGCCGGCCCCTTCGAGACCGAGAGCGTGATCGTCGACCCCGCCGGCACCTGGGTGCCGGCCTGTGGGTTCTCGGCGACGACCGTGCCCTGCGGGAAGTCCGACTGGACGTCGACACGAGAGACGACGAAGCCCTGCCCGTTCAGGGCCGACTTCGCATTCGCGAAGGGCTGCGTGGTCACGTCGGGCACGGGCACCGGCTTCGCGCCGCGAGAGACGTTGATCCGGACTCCCGTCCCCTTGTCGACCGTGTCGCCGGCGTGCGGCTGCTGCGCGGTCACCGTGTCCTGCTGGGCATCGGAGTAGATCCGCGCGATCTTCGGGTCGAGCCCCAGTTGGACGAGCGTCGCAACGGCGTTCGTCGTGTCCAGCCCGACGACGTTCGGTACTTGCACCTTCGGCTTGCCCGTCGAAACGGTGAGGGTGATCGTCGAGCCCTTGCCGACCTTCGAGCCGCCGCCCGGGTTCTCGCTCGAGACCTGGCCCTTGGCCACGGTGTCGCTCGGCGCCTTGACGACGCGCGGGTTCAGTCCGGCCTGTTGAAGCTTCTGCACCGCCAGCGGGCGCGCCATCAGCATCACGTCCGGCACCGCGATCGGCTTGTTGTTGTTCAGCTGGTCCTGGATCTTCATGTAGAGGAACCAGCCGCCGGCCGCACCGGCGATGATCAGCCCGAGGGCGAGCAGCCACGGCCAGATCGACCGGCCGCCCGGCGGCTCTTCGTAGTCGTAGTAGCCCGGCGAGCGGTAGGCCGGCGGCACGGGCGGCGGCGCCACCGCGGTTCGCGGACGCTGGACCATCGTCGCGGCGGTCGCGATGCCGCTGCCCGAGAGCACCTGGGTCATCGCGTCCTCGGTCTCGCGGGACACGGACACGCCACGCGCGACGCGCGCGAGGTCCGCGTCCATCTCCTCGGCGGAGTCGTAACGCTGCTCGGGGTCCTTGGCGAGCGCGCGCATCACGACGGCGTCGAGGTCGTGCGGCACCTCTGGCCGCAGCGTCGACGGCGGCTCCGGAATCTGGGAGAGGTGCTTCATGGCGATCTCGACCGGGGTGTCGCCGGTGAACGGCACCGCCCCGGTGAGCATCTCGTAGAGCACGATCCCGAGCGAGTACAGGTCGGAGCGGGGATCGACAGGCGCACCACGCGCCTGCTCCGGCGAGAGGTACTGCGCGGTGCCGACGATCGAGCCCGCCTCGGTCATCTGGGACGCGCCCGAGCGAGCGATTCCGAAGTCCGTGACCTTCAGCCGTCCGTCGCCGCCGACGACGATGTTGTGCGGCTTGATGTCGCGGTGGACGATGCCGTTGCGATGCGCGAACGAGAGCGCGCCGAGGATCTGGCGCGCGTAGTCGATCGCGATCGGGATCGGTGTCGGCCCGTTTCGGACGAGCAGCTCCTTGAGTGTCCGCCCGTCCAGGTACTCCATCGCGATGTAGTACGTCCCGGCGGCATGCCCGCGGTCGAAGATCGACACGATGTTCGGATGGTTGAGCCCGGCTGCGCTCTGCGCCTCGCGGCGGAACCGCTCGACGAACTGCTCGTCGGATGCGTGCCGGTCGTCGAGCAGCTTCAGAGCGACCAGACGTCCGAGCTCCTGGTCCTCGGCGAGATAGACGATCGCCATTCCGCCCGAGCCGAGCTTGCGCTTGATCACGTAGCGCTTGTCGAAGGTGCGGCCGATCATGGTGTCTGTCGAGGTCATACGATTCCGGCTTTAGTGCTTCGACGTCGAGGCCAGGATCGCCTGCATGAGCTGTTTCGCGATCGGAGCGGCGATCGCCCCGCCGAAGCCGTTCAGTTGGTGCTCCACCGCAATCGCGCCCGCCACCTGTGGGTCGTCCGCGGGCGCGAAGAAGATGAACCATGCCGTGTAGACGTTCTGTTCGCTCGTCTCGGCGGTCCCCGTCTTGCCTGCCACCTTGACACCGGAGATCTGGGCCGCGGTGCCCGTTCCGGACTGCACGACGCCCTGCATCATCTGGTTGAGCGCGGCGGCCGTCGCCGGCTTCATCGCGTGCTTCCAGACCTGAGGGTGGACCTTGACGACGGTGCGCCCACTGGAGTTGGTCACCTTGTTGACGAGGTGCGGCTGCATGATCGTGCCGTCGTTCGCGACCGCGGCGGCCACGAGCGCCATCTGGAGCGGCGTCACGAGCAGCTTGTCCTGGCCGAACGCCATCCGGCCCGGGTCGAGGACGCCCGGATTGTCGATCAGCCTGTGCTGCGCGAAGTTGTACGGGCCGCTCGGCGCGACCTCACTCGGTGGCAATTCGATCGGCGGCGACGAGTAGAACCCGAAGTCCTTCGCCTTGTCGAGAATCGCCTTCGCTCCGAGCTTGATCCCGAGGTCGCAGAACACGGCGTTGATCGAATGGATGAAGGCCTGGATCAAGTCGACGTTGCCGAACTGCTCCGGACCATTCTGGTCGAGTGCGTTGTGCACCTGCACCCCGTACTCGGTGCAGTAGCCGGGGTCGTAGAACTGGGAGTTGGGGGTGTACTTCCCGGAGTCGAGTGCGGCCGCTGCCGTGACCGTCTTGAACGTCGACCCTGGCGCGTACAGCCCCTGTGTTGCACGGTTGAACAGCGGCGACGCGGAACCTGGGCAGGCGCTGGGCGAGTTGAGGATGCTCGCGTAGCCCGCGGACGACTCGATCTTGTTCGGGTCGTAGCCCGGCGACGACGCCATCACGTAGACCTGTCCGGTCTTCGGATTGAGCACCACCGCCGCCCCGCACTTCCCACGCAGCGCCGTCTCGGCGAGCCACTGGGCTCCCGGGCGGAGATTCAGCACGAGGTTGTTGCCCTTCACCGTCGTGCCCTTCAGCCGTTCGCTCAGGTTGTCGAAGATCGTGCCGAGGTTCGCGTTCGCCGCCGTCAGATACGCGTTCTCCTGGCGCTCGATCCCCGCGCGTGACCGGCCCTGTGTCGAGTAGCCGACGACTTGCGAGGCGAGGCCGTGCTTCGGGTAGCGGCGGAAGTACAGTGTCCCGCCGGCGCCCTTCTTGGCGATGTTGGCGGCCAGCACCGTCTTGCCGTCGGCGGCGTAGATCAGCCCGCGCTTGATGCGAAACTGGGCGACGCGCTGGATCGCGTTGTCCTGCTTCGCCGCGAGGGTCGGCGCCTCCCACGACTGCCAGTAGGTGGTCGCCACGATCAGCGAGGCGAGCAGGAGCAAGGCGACCATTGCGACGCGTGAGATCTGGTTGTTCATCTGGTTGCGTTCGCACGGTCGGAGACGAGGAGCAGCCCGGCGAGCAGAAGGAAGTTCGCGACGACCGACGAGCCGCCGTAGGAGACGAACGGGAGCGTGATGCCGGTCAGCGGGATGATCCGCAGCACGCCGCCGACGATGATGAAGGTCTGCAACGCGAACCCGAACGTGAGGCCGGCGGCGAGCAGCTTCGAGAAGCCGTCGTCGGCCTGAAGCGCGATCTTCATCCCACGCGCGGCGAAGAGCATGAAGACGAGGAGCAGCGCGGCGGCGCCGACGAGCCCGAGTTCCTGCGCCAGGGCCGAGTAGATGAAGTCGCTGTTGATGAACGGGATCAGCTGGTGGCCGTCAGTGGTCGCGAAGGTCCCCTTCCCGAGGCCTGCGCCGCCGAAGCCGCCGTTCGCGATCGAGTAGAGGGACTTCACGAGCTGGTAGCTCTCGCAGTCCTGTCGCAACGCGAGCCCGCCGGTCGGCGGGCAGTAGACCTTCTGCGTCGTCCACGGATGGAGCCAGATCGTCACGCGCTCGTGGACGTGCCCGATCTTCTCGTAGGCGCCGACGCCGCCGGCGAGGAAGAGGACGATGCCCGCGATCACGAACGAGAGCCGCGCCGTTGCGATGTACAGCATGGCGAGGAAGATCCCGAAGTAGAGAAGTCCCGAACCGAGGTCGTTCGAGGAGACGAGCACGAGCATGCACGCGCCCCAGATCACGAGCAGCGGGCCGACGTCCTTGAGGCGGGCCTGCGCCAGCAGCTCGCGCTTCTCGCGCAGGTAGGCGGCGAGGAAGACGATCAGGAAGACCTTCGAGAACTCGCCCGGCTGGAACGTGAAGTTGCCGAAGTGCACCCAGAGCCGCGCACCGTTGACCGTCGTGCCGATCCCCGGCACGCGCGGCAGGAACAGCAGCGCGATCGCACCGATCCCGAAGAGGTACTTGTACTGCTCGAGCACCCGATAGTCGCGTCGCAGGCCCCAGAGTGCGAGTGCGAACAACGCGACGCCGACCACGATCCAGAGTCCTTGCTTGAACGCGTCGCTCACCCCGAGGCGGTAGATCTCCGTCACGCCGACCGCGGTCAAGAGGCCGGCCATCGGCAGCAGGTACGGATCGGCGTCCGGCACGGTGATGCGCGCGACGAGGTGCGCGGCGATGTACAAAGCGAAGAAGAAGACGGCGTAGCCGAGCGAGCCCCAGCTGACGAGCGACTGGCGTGCGATATACACGGATGCAAAGCCGATGCCCGTGAGGACGCCGACGACGGCGAGGTAGACGAGCTCCCTGTTGCGGTAGCTGAGAGTCAGCGCGCGAGCCCCCACCAGACGAGCACCACGATAACGGCGAGAAGCGCCACGATCACGGCGAGTGCCAGTAGGCGCCTGCCGATGCCCGCCCGCGGTGACTGCGGAAGCTCCTGTGCGGCGATCGCCGCGTCGATGTCGGCGGCGGCCACGACCATCGTGTCGGCCGGCGCAGCCGTACTGTCGTTCGCGGGCGGCGGAGGCGCGACGGCGTCCTCGGGGTGGAGCGTGTCCTCGTCGTCGGGGGCGTGCGCATACTCCCGGGTGCGCTCGTCCGGCTCGCCGGCGGACGGTTCGCCGTCGACGAGCTCGAAGAGGATGGCCGTGATGTTGTCCTCGCCGCCGGCGCGGTTCGCGGCCTGCACGAGCGCTTTCGCGGCTGCCTCGAGGTCGCCACGATGCGTCTTGACGATCGCCTCGATCTGTTCCGCATCGACCATGTCCGAAAGCCCGTCGGAGCAGATCAGGAAGATGTCGCCTGCCTGCGCGACGACGGAGAACGCGTCGACGTCGACGTCCGGATCGGTGCCGAGCGCACGGGTGATCACCGAGCGCTGCGGATGAACCTCCGCCGCCTGCGGCGAGAGCTCGCCGCGCCGGACGAGTTCCGCGACGAGCGAGTGGTCGTCCGTCAGCTGTTCCAGCCGGTCGGCGCGCAGGAGATAGGCCCGAGAGTCGCCGACGTGGCCCATCGTCACGGTGCCGTCCTGCTCGATCTGGGCGACGGTGATCGTCGTCCCCATTCCGGAGGTCTCCGCGTCCGTCGAGGCGCGCTCGTGCACGCGGCGGTTCGCTTCCTGGATCAGCTCGACGACGTGCGCCTCGCCGCCCCGGCCGCCGCCCGACTCCTCGAGTGCGCCCGCGGCGAGCGCGGAGGCGACCTCCCCGGCGCGCGCGCCGCCCATGCCGTCTGCGATCGCAAAGAGCGGCGGCCGGCTGACGTACGAGTCCTCGTTCCCGCGCCGCTTCCGCCCAGGGTCGGTGCGGGCTGCATACTGCCCCAGCTTCACGGCTCGAACCGCAGGTCGGTCTCCCCGATTCGAATCACGTCGCCGGGGACGAGCCTGCGCTCCCGGGTCAGCCGGATCCCGTTCACGAAGGTGCCGTTCGTCGAGCCGATGTCCTCGATCCAGACGCCGTCCCGACGTGGCTCCAGTCGCGCGTGCCTCGTCGACGAGTACTCGTCCTCGGGCAGCGATACGTCGTTCGCCGCGCCGCGCCCCACGGTGAGCGCGTGGGAGTCGAGCGTGAAGGCGTCGCCTGCTCCGAGCGTCGGGCTCGCCAGCACGATCAGACGTCCGGTCTCGCGCGCGGACGGTTGAGGCAACAGCCCGGCGGCAGCCGCCTGCTGGGGCGCGAGGATCATCGACTCCTGTGGCAGCCGTAGATCGCGGGCCGCGGAGCGGACGATCCGCCAGATGAACAGATAGAGCAGGACGAGGAACGCGAGCTTGAGGACGAGCAGCGTCGTCTCGACCTGGGCCGAGGCCACCACCGTCACTGCAGCTCCCGCGTGAACATGATCTCCGTCGAGCCGACGGTGAACCGTGTGCCGTCTTCGAGCTTCAGCCGCTTGACGCGCTTGCCGCTGACCTCGACGCCGTTCGTCGAGTCGAGGTCCACGACCCAGTAGGTGGCGCCCTCCTGGCGCAGCTCGGCGTGCCGGCGGGAGACGTTGGGATCGGTGACCTGTACGTCGGCGTCCTTGGAGCGCCCGATCACCACGCGGCGCTTCGCGACCTCGTGCCGTTCCCCGTCCCAGGTGAGCACCGCGAGCTCGCGCTGAACGCCCAGATCGATGGGGGAGGCGGCCTCCGTCGGTTGCAGGACGGGCTCGGAGGGCTTGTAGACCATCGTCGCTCCCACCTCCCCCACGACGGCGGCTTCGCCCTCGCCCTCACTCTGCACCATCCGGGTCGCGATGCCGAACACGCCCACGTCGAGGTCCTCGTCGGTCTCCAGCTGCACGGTGGGCGGCGAGAGCAGCGCGTAGCTCTCGCGGCGCGCGTGCTCGGCGAGGTAGTCGGCGAGCTCGACCTGCAATTGGTGCTCGTAGCTCGCGAACTGCTCGCGGTCGCCGGGCGAAAGATAGATCGTGTACTCGTTCGGGACGTAGACCCGCGACACCGAGACGTTGCGGTGGTCGTCCATCTCCTTGATGAGCTTGCGGGCCAGTTCGACCGGCTGGACGTTCGTACGGAACGCACGGCCGAAGACGCCCTCGAAGAGCGACTCGAGCTTGGATTCGATGTTGCGCAGGACTGACATGGGCGGCCGGGGGTCTACCCCCGACGAGACAGTTTATGTCCGAGGCTCGAGCGCCAGCGCGGTGGCTGTCAGCCAGGAAGCGGCGATGAGCGGGAGGACGGCCGCTGCGGGAGCCACCAGGGCCGTGCCCGCGAGCAGCCCTGCACCGAAGATCGCGGCGGGCCACGGCCCGCGCCTGCGGGCGTGCGGCAGGAGCGCCGCCGCGGCCGCGAGCACGAGCGCTTCGCCCACGAGGATCGGATGAGCCGTCAGCTGCGCCCCGAGTGCGTGCGCGACGGCGCTGGGGCGCCCCGAGCCGTCGATGCCGAGCCCGAGCGGCGGCGCCGATCCGTCGAACGGCAACGGCGTTCG
The DNA here is from genome assembly GCA_017882605.1 of Thermoleophilia bacterium. Classification (GTDB taxonomy): domain Bacteria; phylum Actinomycetota; class Thermoleophilia; order Gaiellales; family Gaiellaceae; genus PALSA-600. The sequence continues at coordinate 24,536 of JADGPE010000020.1, forward strand.
CCGAAGCCCGGCGATCACCGCGGCGAGGAGCACCGCGCAGCCGGCCTGGGCTGCGCGCCGGCCACGGCCGCGCGCGAACTGGGCCGCGAGGGGCAGCACGGCGAGCGCGGCCACCGGCGCGAGCAGCGGGCCGGCCGCGAGCAGCAGGCCCGCCCGCGCATCCTTCCAGCTCAGCGCGAGCCAGCCCGCCGCGAGCACCGCGTAGACGATCGCGAGCCCGAGGGAGATGTTCGCCAGCGGGAAGCAGGCCACGGTGAGCGCGAAGACCAGGCCGGCGCGCGGCGATGCGAAGCCGAGCGCCGCTCCGACGCCGGCGATCCCGGCCGGCCAGCCGGCCGGATAGAAGGGAACCGCGGCCGCCACCCACCACGAGGCCACGCCGGTGAGCGCGCCCGGCACGAGCCGGTCGGCTGCCACGGAGGTGAGCGACCGCGGCGGCGCGCTCGGCTTCGTCCCGCCGCCCTGCTTGGAGCGGCGGCGCCTGGGCAGCGAGCGCAGCTCCTGCGCCAGGCGCTCCGCGGTCGGGCGTCGCTGCGGGTTGGCGACGAGCGCGCTCGAGACGGTGTTCAGGACGTGCTCCGGCAGGTCGGGACGCAGGCGGGCCAGCGGGTCGGCGCCGTGCTGGATCCGCCGGGAGGTCTCCACCAGGTCGCCGCCCCAGAACGGATGCTCGCCGGCCAGCGCCTCCCAGAGCAGGACGCCGACTCCCCAGACGTCCGCCGCGCTCGTGGCCGTCAGGCCCTGAAGTCGCTCCGGTGAGATGTAGGCGAGCGTGCCCGGGATGTCCCCGAGCGCGGTCAGGGTGTCGAACTCGGCCATCTGGGCGAGCCCGAAGTCGAGCAGGCGCACGTCGATCTCCCCGGATTCCGCCAGCAGGACGTTCGACGGCTTCACGTCCCGGTGGACGATGCCCTTCCCGTGGGCGTGAGCGAGCGCCTCGGAGATCTGTGCCGCGACCTCGATCGCCGCGTGGTCGTCGAGCTCACCGGCACGCATCGCCTCGCGCAACGTGCGGCCCGGGATGTACTCGTACGTGATGTAGACGTGGGACGGGTCGCGCGCCAGCGAGAGGATGCGCTGGCAGCGCGGGTGCCGCAGCGAGGCAGCCGCCCGGGCCTCTCGCTCGGCGCGGTGGCCGGACTTGCCCTCCCGGGGGACGATCTTCAGGGCGACGTCGAGACCGCTCCGTTCGTCGCGGGCCAGCCAGACATGGCCCATTCCGCCCGCGCCCAGAGGCCGTAGCGGCCGGTACCGGCCGAGGAAGAGGTCGTTCGCATGCGCGGCCGTGGACACCATCCGTTTCTACGGTGCTGCCAGGACATTTCCTTTGCGGAGCGAACGAACGCGGTAGATTCGCCCTGCGTATGGACCCCCGCGACGACGATATCGAGTTCGACTTCTTCGAAGACGAGGCTGCGACCACAGAGCAGGCTTCGCCGCAGAGTCGTGTCCGGCTGCCCCGCCGCGGCGGGCGCGGCACGGGGATGCGCCGTCCTGCGGGGCCGCCCCGCGGCCTGACACCGCTCCTGCGGCTGCTCGCCCTGATCGCCCTGGTCGTCGCGGTGCTCGTGTTCTTCGGGCTCGTGATCCAGTCGTGCACGTCGACCTCGAAGCACGACCGCTATCAGCACTACATGACGCAAGTCTCGACGATCGCGCACAGCTCCGAGGACGACGGCGCCTCCGTCGCGAACGCGCTCACGACCCCGGGGACGAAAGTCAGCGGCCTCACAACGAAGCTCGCCGGGATCGCCGAGCAGGAGCGCCAGAACGTCGCAGCCGCCCAGCGGCTGAATCCGCCGGGACAGCTGCGCGACGAGAACCGCGCCCTCGTCCAGGCGCTGCAGCTTCGTGTCAGCGGTGTGGCCGGACTTGCGAAGACCTTCACGACGACCGCGACGTCCAAGTCGTCGGGCGACGCGGCGATCCTCGCCACGCAGGCCGAACGGCTGCTTGCGAGCGATGTCGTCTGGGACGACTTCTTCAAGGATCCGTCGACGGCGCTCATGTCGGCGAAGGGAGTTAGCGGCGTCGTCGCGCCCGACTCCAACTTCGTAGCGAACGAGGACTTCATCACCGAGCACTCGATGGGCCTCGTGCTCCAGCGGCTCCGCGGCGCGTCGACCGGCGGAACGCCGACCGGCGTGCACGGCACGAACATCGTCTCCACGAAGGCGAAGCCGGCCGGTCAGGTGCTGTCCGAGTCGACCACGAACACCGTCACCGCGAGCGCCGACCTCGCCTTCGTCGTCACCGTGCACGACGGTGGTGGCTCGCAGGAGGTCGGGATCAAGGTGACGTTGACGATCGGGAAGCCGGGCGGGGCGATCGTGAGGACCAAGACGATCAAGGTGATCAACCCCGGTCAGGACACGACCGTGACCTTCTCGGATCTCGGCGGCGTGCCGTTCGCCCGCACGACGACCGTTGACGTGGCGGTCGCGACGGTGCCGTCCGAGAAGGACGCGACGAACAACAAGGCGAGCTACCCGGTCATCTTCTCGCTCGGCTAATCGGCTAGCCTCGGCGTCGTGCACGTCACGGCCGGAGCTGCGCTGCTCGTCGCCCTCGCGGGCGTCGGCGTCGGGTTGATCGGCCTCGGGATCGCGTGGTGGGCCTGGATCAAGGTCCGGCGCGTGCGCGAGACGCAGCGCCTGCTGCTCGGCGGAGGGCGCAAGGATCTCGTCGATTTTGCCGTCTCGCTCCAGGGCCGGATCGACGATCTCCACGGCGCGGTCGACGAGGTGGCGGCGGCCCTCGCCCGCATCGACCGGCGCGTCGACGGGACTGTCGCCAACATGTCGATCGTCCGGTACGACGCCTACGAGGACACGGGCGGGCATCAGTCGGCGTCACTGGCGCTGCTCGACTCCGCCCGGACCGGCTTGATCGTCACGGCGATCCAGGGCCGCGACTACGCCCGGATCTACATGAAGGAGCTCGACCGCGGCCGCGCCTCGGCCGCTCTCAGCCCCGAGGAGCAAGAGGCCGTCGAGCGCGCCATGGGCCGCTGACACTCTCGGGCGGCGTGCGCTCCCGCCGGGCAGAGCCCGGCTCCGCGCCCCGCCTCTCGCCGTTGTCGCCCCGGTCTCCGCGGGGCCGTGCTTTCGCACTGTCCCCTCCGGCCCGGCGTCGACAGCGACGAGCCGAGAGTGTCAGAGCGTGGTCTCCTTCCCAGGTCGCGAGAGGCGTTCGAGTCCCTTCTGTCGGGTACATTCCGGGCAAGGTGCAGCATGTACTCGTCCTCAATGCGAGTTACGAGCCGCTGAACGTGTGCTCTCTGCGCCGTGCGCACGTCCTTGTCTTCAAGGGCAAGGCAGAGGTGGTCGAGGAGCTCGACCGACCACTTCGCTCGGCCACCGACACATTCCGGTGGCCGCATGTGATCCGCCTCGTCCACTACGTCCGTGTTCCGCGCATGGTCCAGCGCAAGATCTCGCGCCGTGCGCTCTTCGCCCGTGACGGGTGGCGCTGCGTCTACTGCGGCACGGCGGGGGGCCGGCTGACGCTCGACCACGTGATTCCGCGCTCCAAGGGGGGCGACTCGACCTGGGAGAACGTCGTCACCTCGTGCGCGCCCTGCAACCTGCGCAAGGGGAACCGTCTGCCGCACGAGGTGCACATGGAGCTGCCTGCCCGCCCGCGCCCGCCGGCGCCCGTGCTCTTCATCCGGCTCGCGACGCCCAAGATCCCACAGCGCTGGGAGCAGTACCTCGGCCCGTTCGCGACGGCGACGGCGGCCTAGGTCGAACGCTCGACGGGCAGGTCGGGGCCCTGCTCCCACTCGGACCACGAGCCGGGATAGAGACGCCCGTCGCGCCCGGCGAGGTGGAGGCGGTGCAGTGTCACGCACGCCGTGATGCCGGAGCCGCAGTAGGCGACGAGCTCTCCCCCGGGCAGCGGTGGAAGCTCCTCGTTCCAGGGTGCATTCACCGCGCCCGGGATCCGGCCCGGCACGCGGTCGAGCGGGTTCGGCTCCCCACGCCAGCGCGGTGGAATGCGCGCATCGACGACGACCAGCTCCGCCCGGCGGGCGGCCAGTTCCGCCCGGCCGATCGCGTCGTCCGTGCGCTCGGCCGGTGTGAACGTCGCGGGCTCGATCGTCTCCTCGCCGCCACGCAGAGGCCCATGCCACGCTTCGAGGTCGAGCACGGCGCAGTCCTCGTGGCCGAAGTGCCGCAGGAGCCACCACAGGCGTTCGGCCCCGCCGAGCGAGCCGTACGCCACGACGAAGCTGCCCGCGCCGATGCCGGCCCGTGCCGCGGCGCCTGCGAACTGCTCAGGGGTCGGTAGCGGGTGCCGACCCTCTGGGCCCGGAGCCGAGGAGAGGCTCTGCTCGACGTCGAGGAACGCCGCGCCCGGGATGTGCCCGTCGAGGTAGGCCCGCCGCCCGGCTGCGGGATCGTCGAGCGACCAGCGGCAATCGACAAAGCGGTAGCGCACGTGTGACAGGAAACCAGAGCGGCGGCGTAGGAAGGGCATGAGACGCCTATTGACATTCACACTCGTCGCGGCGGCCGTCGTTGCCGCCGCGGCCTTCGCCGGGGTCGGCCGGCCCGAAGCGGCGCGCGGCGATGTCGCAGCTTCGCCCGACACGGTGACGACGACCGGCCACGGCGTCGTCACGGTTGCGCCCGACGAAGCGTCGGTCACGGCCGGCGTGCACACGCAGGCCGCAACCGCCGCCGGCGCGCTGTCACAGAACGCAACGCTGATGAACGCCGTGGTCGCTGCCTTGAAGTCCGCAGGCGGCTCCAACCTGCAGACCCAGCAGGTCTCGCTCTACCCGCAGACGAACTCCCAGAACCAGGTGACCGCCTACGTCGCGGACAACTCCGTGTCGGCCAAGGCGAAGATCGCGGGCGCAGGCAGGCTGATCGACGCTGCCGTCGCTGCGGGCGCGAACACCGTCAACGGCCCGAGTCTCGACGTGTCGGACCGCGACGCGCGCTACCGCGACGCGCTCGGCAAGGCCGTCGAGGACGCTCGGGCGAAGGCGCAGGCACTGGCGAAGGCCGGAGGTTTCGGTGTCGGCCAGGTCTCGTCGGTGACCGAGCAGTCGGCGGGCGCCCCGGTGCCGGTCTTCGAATCGGCGGCCGCCGCCAAGAGCGACGCAACGCCGATCGAGCCCGGCACGCAGGACGTCACCGCGGACGTGACCGTCACCTTCCGCATCAACTAGCTCAGCCGGAGCTGCAGCCGCAAGGGCCGTTCGCAGCGGGCGCAAACGCTGCGGGCGGCACCTTTGCGTTCTGCGATGTGCACCGGCAGGGGCTTCTCGCAGGTGCACCACAACGGGGTCGGTTCCTTTGCGTGGTCCATGACCACTCCCTTCGATTCCAACGTGTGTCCCGCGAGGGAAAGGAGCTAGCCGGCGGCGGCGGGGTGGACGAAAGCGCCGGCTAGCGCACGTTGAAGCGCGCGACGATGGTCGCCTGGAGGGCGACTTGCTTGGCGAAGCTCTTCGTCGGTGCGGCGTGCATGTCGTCTCAGTATGCGAGCGTTGTCAAGTCGGGACAGGTCCCGGGGACAGTCCCCGGGACCTGTCCCGAAACGGCTAGGCCGCGACCTCCTCGACCACGCGCTGCGCGGCTCCGGCGGCGCCGGTCGGCACCGTTTCGATCGTCTGCAGGATGCGGCCGGCGATCTGGTACGGGTCGCCCAGGGAATTCGGACGGCGATCCTCGAGGTACCCCTTGTGGCCGTTCTGGACGAAGCTGTGCGGGATGCGGATCGAGGCGCCGCGGTTGGCGACCCCGTAGTTGAACCTGTCGATCGCCTGCGTCTCGTGCAGCCCGGTCAGGCGCATGTGGTTGTCGGGGCCGTACACGGCGATGTGGTCGTGCTTGTACTCGTCGAATGCGGTCATCAGCGCTTCGAAGTACTCCTCGCCGCCGACGTTGCGCAGGTGCTCCGTCGAGAAGTTCGTGTGCATCCCGGAGCCGTTCCAGTCGTGCTCCATCCCGAGCGGCTTGGGGTGGCAGTTGACGTCGACGCGGTAGCGCTCGCAGAGGCGCAGGAGCAGATACCGGGCGATCCAGACCTCGTCGGCGGCCCGCTTCGAGCCCTTGCCGAAGATCTGGAACTCCCACTGGCCCTTCGCGACCTCCGCGTTGATGCCTTCGAGGTTGATCTCGGCATCGAGACACAGATCGATGTGGGTGTCGACGATCTCGCGGGCGATGTCGCCGACGTTCTTGTAGCCCACGCCGGTGTAGTACTCGCCCTGCGGGGCGGGGAAGCCCTCGCGCGGGAAGCCGAGCGGGACGCCGTCTCGGTAGAGGAAGTACTCCTGCTCGAACCCGAACCAGGTGCCCGGGTCGTCCGGGATCGTGGCGCGGGTGTTCGACGGGTGCGGCGAGCCGTCGGGGAGGAGCACCTCGCACATCACCAGCATGCCGTTGCGCCGGGCCGGGTCGGGGAAGAGGGCAACCGGCTGCAGGAGGCAGTCGGAGCTGCTGCCCTCGGCCTGGCGCGTCGAGCTGCCGTCGAAGTTCCAGACGGGAAGCTCCTCGAGGGCAGGCTCGGCGGCGAACGCCACGATCTTCGTCTTGCTGCGGAGATTCGGGACGGGCTCATAGCCGTCGAGCCAGATGTATTCGAGCTTGTACTTGGTCATCCCTTCACTCCTTGTTTTGTGGTGGAGAACGAAAAAAGGCCCCGCCACTCCAAGGAGTGACGAGGCCTCATTGCCTCCGCGCGCGCCGGCTTCGGCGCTGCACGTGCGCTCAATCTAGCGGTCCTCGCGGCTGTTTCGCAAGGGCTCGATCGAGAGCAGGCGGTCGGAGGTGTGCTCCACCTGCAGCGTCGTGTGGTCGATGCCGTAGTGGTCGCCGAGCGTGTGCTCGAGCTCTCGGCGGATCCGGTGGCAGTCCTTGCCCCGCTCGACGAGGACGTGGGCCGACAGCGCCGGAAACCCCGAGCTGATCTCCCAGACGTGCAGGTCGTGGACGCTGGTCACGCCGTCGTGGGATCGGAGCAGGGCCGCGACCTCATCGGGGTCGATCCCCTCCGGCGCAGCCTCGAGGAGCACACGTCCCGACGCCCGCAGCAGTGGCCAGGCGGCTGCCAGCATCGAGCCGGCCACGGCGAGCGACGCGATCGGGTCGGCACGTTCGAAGCCCGTCGTCCAGACGACGACGCCGGCGACGGCGGTGGCCGCGAACGCGTACAGGTCGGTGAGCAGGTGGCGGTAGCTGCCCTCGACGTTCAAGTTGGCGCGATTTGCCCGCCCGACCTGGCGCAGGGCGACGATGTTGACCAGCGCGCCCACCACCGCGGTTGCGACGACGATCGGGGCCTGCACGTCGGGCGGCGAAATCAGCCGGTGTACGCCCTCGGCCACGATCAGCAGGCCCAGGACGAGCAGGGTGGCGCCGTTGCCCTGCGCCGACAGGATCTCGGCCCGCCGAAAGCCGAACGTCATCCAGCCACCGGGGGGCCTGCGGGCGAGCCGCGCCGCCCACACGCTCAGTCCGAGCGCGGCGGCGTCGACCAGCATGTGCGCGGCGTCGGAGAGCAGGGCCAGGGAATCAGCGACGATCCCGAGCACGACCTCGACCGCCATGAACGCGATGATCAGAGCCAGCGCGACCGAGAGCGGCCGAACCTCGGTGTCGGCGCCGGCGCCGTGATCGTGACCGTGGTGGGCCATCGTCGTAGTCTTAGCGGTATGGGTACGAGGCGTAGGCTTGACGGAGCCGAGGAAGGAGCGAAGGTGCCGGCTTGGCCGGCGCCGTAGCGGGATTATGGACGGCGTTGTGTTCGTCGAGATCCCCTCCGGTTCGCGGAACAAGTACGAGTGGGACGAGGAGCTCGGGGGGATCGCGCTCGACCGGCGGCTCTTCACGTCGATGAGCTACCCGGCCGACTACGGCTTCTTCGAGGGGACGCTCGCCGAGGACGGCGACCCGCTCGACGCGCTCGTGCTCGTCGGGGAACCGACGTTCCCGGGCTGCCGCATCCGGGTGCGCGCCGTCGGCGTCTTCCACATGGCCGACGAGAAGGGGCCGGACGAGAAGCTGATCTGTGTGCCGCTGAACGACCCGTCGTGGAGCGGGATCTCGGACATTCACGACGTCCCGGCCCAGCTCCGCAATGAGATCGAGCACTTCTTCCAGGTCTACAAGGACCTCGAAGCAGGCAAGACCGAGACGAGCGGTTTCGGCAATCGTGCCGAAGCGCAGGCGATCATCGAGGCCTGCCGCAAACGCGCCCGCTGATCGCAGCGATCACGGTTTGTGATTTGCGGTTCCGGGCAACTTCGCCTAACCTTGCCCGCAGCCATGACCGGGATCACCAACGCAGACGTCACACCGCGCCGCTTCTAGCGGCACTGGTGCGTCTCCGTTCGGTTCTTCTTCTCCCGCGATCCCAAGGAGCATGGCTTGTCTTCTTCATCCGCAGTCGACGTACGTGATCTCTCGAAGGTCTTCACCCGCCGCAAGGGCCTGATCCACCGGCGGCGCCGCGCTGCCCTGAGCGGCGTCAGCTTCACCATGGAGCGCGGCGAATGTGTTGCCATCCTCGGGCAGAACGGCTCGGGGAAGTCGACGCTCGTGCGCCTGCTCTCGACCCTGCTGCTCGCGGATGCGGGCACGGCGCACGTCTTCGGCCACGACGTGTTCAAGGAGCCGCGCAAGGTGCAGCGGCTCGTCAACCGCGTCTCCGTCGAGGCGAGCTTCTTCAAGAAGATGAGCGCGGCCGAGAACCTCGCCTACGCGGCGCGCTTCTACGGCATGGGGCCTCGTGAGACGCACTCGAAGATCCCGGTCATCCTCGAGCGCGTCGGCTTCCCCTCGGCCAGGCGCGGCGAGGCGATGGAGAACCTCTCGCGCGGCATGCAGCAGAAGGTCGCGCTGGCGCGGGCGCTGCTCACCTCGCCGGTGCTGCTGCTCCTCGACGAGCCGACGACGGGCCTCGACCCGCGCTCGAAGCAGGAGGTGCAGACGTTCATTCGCGAGATCCGCCTGCAGCACGACTCGACGATCCTCCTCTGCACGCACGACATGAAGGAGGCGGAGGACCTCGCCGACCGGATCGGGCTGCTCGACCGCGGTGAGCTCCTGTTCATCGAGCCGGTCGGAGACGTGAAGGAGCGCTACGCGGTCGAGACGCTCGAAGAGGCGTTTTTCGCCGCGACCGGCCGCACGTACGAGGACGAACGAACAGAAGACGACGAGGAGAGGGAGGTGTTTGCGTAGTCATGGCCAGCGTCGACACGACATTCACGCGCCGCAAGGTGCTCCGGGACGAACTGGTCGGCCTCTATGGGGTCGTCGAGCGCAACCTGTACCTGACCAAGCGCTACTTCCTGTGGGACCTCGCGTTCCTGCTCTGGACGATCGCGAACACGCTCACGATCGTGTTCATCTCGCGCGGCGTCGACCTCGCGCCGGCGGCCCGGAACGAGCTGGCGACGAAGCTGCTTGTCGGCGGTGTCATCTGGGCGTTCCTGGGGATCATCTTCGAGATCGTCACGGAGACGGTTGCGTGGGAACGCTGGGAAGGGACGATCGAATACACCTTCATGGCTCCGGTCTCGCGGCCGGTGCACCTGATCGGCATGGGCGTCTACGCCGTCATCTACGGCCTCGTGCGCGCGGCTGCGATCTTCATCGCGGTCGTCGCATTCATCGGGCTCCATCTACCGCACGCGAACTACGGGGCTGCGGTGGCGCTGCTCGCGATCGCGTCGATCTCGTTCATCGGCGTCGGGATGATGACCGCCGTGCTGCCGCTGATCTCGCCCGAGAAAGGGACACAGCTGGGCTTCGTGGCACAAGGCCTGATGCTCGTCGTGTCGGGCGTCTACTACCCGGTCAGCGTCCTGCCGTCGTGGATGCAGTGGATCGCGAAGATCTCGCCGGCGACCTACGCGCTGCGCGGCAACCGCCACCAGATCCTCGAGGGGGCGGGCCTTGCCTGGGCAGACGTCTGGCCGCTGCTCGTGATCGGCGCGTTCTCGATCCCGATCGGCCTGCTTGTCTTCAGGGCGGGCGAGCGCTACGCGAAGCGGCACGGAAAGCTGAAAAGATCGGGCTGATCGTGTATCCCCTCGAGAGGAGCAAGTCATGGCGATGATCGAGAGCAAGGACCGGGCGACGTCCGATCCCAAGGCGCGCAAGGCCGTGCTCGACGAAGTGAAGAAGGAAGGCG
>JADGPE010000021.1 GCA_017882605.1 Thermoleophilia bacterium
TCGCTCTCGCTGAAGGTCGCCGCCCCCTGCAAGCCGCCGACCTTGACGAGCTGGACGAAGCCGCTCGAGGCGCCGCTGCTCGCGGCCGAGGTGGACGACGAGGACGAGGAGGACGAGGAGGATGAGACGAGCGAGTTGCCCGTCGCGCTGACCGACTGCCCGACCACACCGCCCACCGACGCGACCGTTCCCGACGCCGGAGCGCGCAGAACAGTCTGCGACAGCGTGCGCTGTGCTGTAGTGAGGTTGATCCTCGCCTGCACGACGCTGGCTTCGGCCTGCGCGATCGCGGACGGCGTAACGGTCGCCTTCGACGCGTTGTTCGCCTTCGTCGCCTTCAGGGCGAGCTTCGCCGACGCGACCTGCTGACGAGCAGACGTGATCGACTGCTGGTCCTTCGCGAGGGTGCTGGAGCGATTCGAGAGCGCTGTCTGAATGGCCGACGCGCGGGACGCCGTCGCGGACGTGACCGCGTTGCGGTCGGAGACGATCTTCGCCTCGTAGCTCTGGATCGAGCTCAGATCCTGCGTGAGCGTCGACTGCAGGGTCTGGAGGGTCTGGAGCGTGCTCTGGTCCTGCGAGAGCCGGTCGCCGACCGTGTTCAGCGTCTTCGCCTGCTCCTGGAGCTTCACGGCGTCGGCATTGACGACGCCCTGGTCGGAGTCGACGGTGCTCTGCCAGGAAATCTTGTCCGAGGCATTGGTGGCGCGGCTGAGGGACGTCTGGTCGGCACTCAGCTGCTGCTGGTCCCGCGTCTGCTGAAGCTGGAGGTCGTAGTTGGCCTGCTGCGCGCTCTGCTGGGCGGAGGTGTCTTGCGCGACGATCGCCGTGTACGCGTTGACCGCTTCGTCCGCGCTGGCATACGTCGTGCCGGCGACGGTCAGCTTCGCCTTGTCGGAGGCCAGCTTCGCGACAGCCGTCTTCTGGTTGCCCTGGTCGGCCCGAAGCTGAGCTTCGCCCTGCCTTACCGTCGTCAGGCTCTGCGCGCTAGTCAGCGTCGCCGCCGCTGTCTTCTTGTCGGCGACCAACTGGGCGATTGCGCTCGCCACCTGGGTGTTCGCCTGGCTGAGCGAGGCACGGCTTTGAGCGACCGAGACGGCGTCGGCCTTCTTCTGCGCCGTCGTCTCGCCTGCCTTCGTCTGTGCGAGGCCGGCCTCGGCGCTCGCCAAACTCGCCTGGGCCTGCGCAACACCGCTCTTCGCGTTCGTCGCATCCAGGCGCGCGATCACCTGACCGCTCGTCACGAGCTCGCCCTGCTTCACGTCGATCTCGCTGACAGTGCCGGAGGTCTGGAAGCCCACCGAGAGATCCGACGGGCTCTGCACCGTTCCCGACGCGGAGACGGACGAAAGCACGACGCCGCGCGTGGCAGCGGCGGTGCGAACGGTTGCCTGGGCGGGCTTGGCCGTCGTCTGGGTCGCCGTGTAGGCGACGCCGCCGAGCGCGACGAGGGAGACGATCAGCGCGATGTTCACCGCGCGGAGGTGACTGGTGCCGCTGCGGGGGATCCGCCCAGCGATGCCTGTGAGAATGCTCATGCCGCCAAGGGAACATCCCCGACCTAAGGAACAGATGAAGTCCGCTTAGGAATTGCCGAAACCCATCAGGTCGCCGTGGCATTTCCTCCGGTTCGAGCCTCCCCGAACCGGCATCTACGCCGTTCGGGGACTCGCTAGGCCACGGAGAAGACGAGGGTGACCGACGCGGTGACCTGCTGGGTCGGTGGTAGCACCGGAGTCGACGCCGGCCCCGCTGCTGTCGGTGTCGCGGTGCTGGTCGCGTAGTTGGGGCTCGGGTCGATGCTGACGATCCGCACGAGACGCACGCCTGCCGCGTCGGCGAGAACCTGGGCGCGCTCGCGGGCCTGGACCACCGCCTTGCGCAGCGCGGTGCGGTACAGGCTCTCGACGTCCGCTGTCGTCGAGAAGGTCGGCCCGTTGATGTTCGTCGCTCCCGCACCAACGGCGGCGTCGATCACGCTGCCGACATCTGCTACCGCAACGGTTCCCTGCACCGAGTTGCTCGCCTCGAAGCCGACGATCGCGCTCGCGTCCTTGTTGTAGCGAATCGAAAGAGAGACGCCCTGGGTTGCGACATTTCGCGCGCCCGCCTTCTTGAGCGCGTCGATGATCGCGTTCATTGCCGTTGCGTCCGCCGCGATCGAGCCTGCAGCCGTGGTCTTCTGCGCGCTCGCGCCGAAGCCGAGGGTCGCGTTGTCGGGCGTATAGGTCACAGCACCACTTCCCGTGGCCGTCAGCGTCGCGCTCGTCGACGGTGTCGCGCCGCTGGAGGAACTGACGCTTCCGACGGCCGTCGACGCCGCCAGAATCGCGAACACGAACCAAAGCCGTCTCAGCGTGCCGCGCATGATCCGCCCTTCATCCTGCTTCGCCCGACAGGGCGACAGTGACAGCGGGGACGACCGAAGTCAACGGCCGGACGCGGGGCAGCTCAGCCGAGCTCGTCGACGAGATCTGCGATCGAGTCGACGATCCGGGACGGCCGGTACGGGAACCGCTCGGCCTCCTCGCGCAGCGTCGATCCCGTGAGGACGAGCACGGTGTGCATGCCGGCCTCGAGGCCCGAGACGACGTCGGTGTCCATGCGGTCACCGACCATCGCCGTCGTCTCCGAGTGCGCGTCGATGGCGTTGAGCGCCGAGCGCATCATCAGGGGGTTCGGCTTGCCGACGAAGTACGGATCGACTCCGGTCGCCCGGCTGATCAATGCGGCGACGGAGCCAGTGGCCGGCAGCGGGCCGTCCGGCGTCGGCCCGGTCGCGTCCGGATTCGTCGCGATGAAGCGGGCGCCGGCGCCGATCAGGCGGATCGCCTGCGAAATGCGCTCGAAGCTGTACGTCCGCGTCTCGCCGAGGACGACGTAGTCCGGGTCACGCTCGTTCAACGTGTAGCCGGCAGCATGCATCGCGGTCGTGAGGCCGGCCTCGCCGATCACGAACGCCGATCCACCCGGCCGCTGGTTTTCCAGGAACCGGGCGGTCGCAAGCGCCGACGTCCAGATCGCCTCCTCGGGCACGTCGAGGCCGGTCCGGTTGAGCCGCGCCGAGAGGTCGCGCCGCGTGTACATCGAGTTGTTCGTCAGGACGAGGAACGGCAGCTCGAGCTCCCGAAGCCGGGCGAGGAATCGCGCAGCACCGGGGATGGCGTGTTCCTCGTGCACCAGCACGCCGTCCATATCCATCAACCAGGAGCGAATCTCGCGCTGCCTCATCGGCCCCCATCCTCGCATGACTCGAGTGGCTCTCAGGCGTAGAGTCGACCGTCAACAACCCGACGAGAGGGGCTCGACAGTGATTGGCATCCGCATCAAGCTTCCGGGCGTGACGCAGGAGCAGTTCGACGCCGCGCACGACGAGATCAACCCGGAGCGCACACCGCCGAAGGGCCTCGTGTTCCACGCCTCCGGCCCGATCGACGGGGGCTGGGGGATCATCGACTTCTGGGAGTCGCGGGCGGACTTCGACGCCTTTTCGGACCGCATCCCGGTAGGCATGGCCGCAGCCGGCGTCGAGATGCAGGGCGCACCGGACATCAAGGAGTTCCCGGTCCACGAGTCGATCGCGGGCTAGGGCCGACGGCTCCAGGGCAGGGCCCCGCCCCGGGGCCCTGCCGGAGAGCCGGGCGCGCGCCGGGCTACCATTCGTGCCATGAGCTCGCTGCCCGAGATCGAACCGCGCTTCGGCGTCGACGGGCACTCCTTCGAGGAGTGCGAGCACATCGTCCACGATCACGATCCCGACACCGCCCTCTGCGGCGTCGACCAGACGGACGTGCCGTGGAACCAGGGCTTCCCACCCTGCCAGGCCTGTCTGGCCGTCGCGCAGGGACGGATGTCCTAGAACCGCGGCCGCGGAGTAGAAAGAAGGCTCGGTGGGGCCCCTAACCCCCCAGTGGTCGCTTGCCGGGACCCCACCGGACCCAACCGCTATGACGAGGCCGCAGTTCGGGTGGTTAGCCGCTCAGACGTTTGTAGAGCCGGTCGACCAGGTCGGGCATCGCCTCGAGCTTCTCGGTGATCACCCGCACCCGATACTCCCGGAAGTGCTCCGCCTCGACGTCGAGGGCCTTCGCGAGCACTTCGACCACGTCGTTCGAAGGCACCGGCCGGTTCCCGTGCACGAGGTGATTCAGGTAGCCGGCTGACAGTCCGGTCTTCGCTGCGAGCGCACGATAGGTGACGCCGGTCTCGTTCATGAGGCGTTCCACGGCAGGCCCGAATTGCTCCGATGCGTAGCGGCGGCGCTTTGCCATCTAGACCACGTTGCCCAAGTCGGCAAGCTTCACACGTTGCTCCTCGCCGGTCGCCCGGTCACGGACGTCGACGGCCCCGTCCTCGAGGCTCTTCTTTCCGGCGGTGATCCGCACGGGTATGCCGATCAGGTCGGCGTCCGCGAACTTCTCGCCCGGACGCTGGTCGCGATCGTCGAGCAGGACGTCCTTGCCGAGGGCCGAGAGCGCTTCGGCTGCCTCGAGGCCGATCTGCTCCGCTCCCTGAAGGACCACCACGTGAACATCGTACGGCGCGACGCTCGCCGGCCACATGATCCCGTGCTCATCGTGGCGCTGTTCGACGATCGCGGCCATCGTGCGGGCGAGCCCGATGCCGTAGCAACCCATGATCAGCGCACGCTTCTTGCCGTCCTCGTCGAGGAAGCGCGCCCCGAGCGCCTCGGAATACTTGGTGCCGAGCTTGAAGATGTGACCGACCTCGATCGCCGTCGTGAAGGTGAGTTTGCCGCCGCAGTTCGGGCAGACATCGCCGTCCGCGGACTCGCGCAGGTCGGCGAGCTCCGCCTGGAAGTCGCGCCCCGCCTCGACGCCGCGGAGATGCCAGCCGTCGCGGTTCGCGCCGGCGACGAACTGCCCATCGCGGAGCGTCTCGTCGGCGACGATACGGCCCTTGAACCCGACCGGTCCAAGCGAGCCGCCGCTCGCGCCAAACGCGGCGCGGATCTCCTCGTCGGTCGACGGGCGTGACTGCATGCCGAGGGCGGCGTCGAGCTTGGCGGGCTCGATGCGGTCGTCGCCGCGGATGAGCGCGAGCACGACGCCGTCGTCGGTGGTCACCGGCATCGCTTTCGAAGTCGCGGCGACGTCGATCGACAGGAACGCGGCGAGCGCTTCGCACGTCTTCACGCCCGGCGTCTCGACCTCATCGGGCGAGGCCAGGGCCTCCGGAAGGACAGCAGGTCGCGCGACTGTGCGCGCAACCTCGATGTCGGCGGCAAAATCGCCGTTCTCGCAGGTCACGAGTGTGTTCTCGCCGGCCCCTGCAGGCGCGAGGAAGTCAAACGACTCCTTGCCGCCCATCATTCCGGGCTCGGCTTCGACCTCGGAGAACTGCAGCCCGGCCCGTTCGAAGATGCGGTGGTACGCCCCGCGCTGCAACTCGAAACTCTTCCCGAGCGCTTGGTCGTCCCGGTCGAACGAGTAAGCATCCTTCATCCAGAACTCGCGCAACCGGATCAGCCCGGCGCGCGGGCGCGGCTCATCCCGGTTCTTCGTCGAGATGTGGTAGAGCATCTGCGGCAGTTGCTTGTAGCTCTGCAACTCGCGCGCATGGAAGGTGACCGTCTCCTCATGCGTCATCGGCAGCACGTAGTCGGCGCCCTTGCGATCCTTGAGCCGGAAGATCTCCTGAATGAAGTCGCGACCCGTCTGCTGCCACAGCTCGAACGGCGTGAGCACGGGCATCAGCATCTCCTGAGAGCCGATTCCGTCCATCTCTTCGCGGATGATCTGCTCGATCTTGCGGTGCACCCTCCAGCCGAGCGGCAGGAACGTCCAGACCCCGCCCGTCACCTGGCGTACGAACCCGCCGCGCACGAGCAGCTTGTGGTTGACGGCCTCCGCGTCGGCAGGCGCGTCGCGCAGCGTGGGCAGGAAAAGGTGTGAGGCGCGGGCGATCATCTGTTGCCGACCCAGGCTACCGAGACGCCAAGCGGGGCGTGGAGAGTGACTATTCGAGCGGAATCGCGGAGGCTTCGGCCATCGCGAGCGCGGCCGGTTTTGCCATTTTCAAGCGCTTCGGCCGATGCATGCCGTCGCTGATCCACCTGTCGATCTCGTGGAAGAGCTCGTCGACCAGGATGTCGCTCGACACCTTCTTGAGCACGCGTCCATGGGCGTACACGAAGCCGACGTCACGGCCGCCGGCAATCCCAAAATCGGCGTCGCCGGCCTCGCCGGGCCCGTTCACGGCGCAGCCGAGCACCGCGACCTCGAACGCCTGTGGATACGTGCGCAGCCGCTCCTCGACGCGTTCCGCGAGCTGCTGCACGCCGACGTTGTCCCGGCCGCAGCTCGGGCACGCGATCATCACCGGCCCGCGCTCGCGCAGGTTGAGCGCCTTCAGGATCTCGAACGCGGTCTTCACCTCTTCGACCGGATCGGCGGTCAGCGAGACACGGATCGTGTCGCCGATCCCGTCTGCGAGCAGTGCGCCCATGCCGACGGCACTCTTGATCGAGCCGGAGAACGGCGTGCCCGCTTCGGTGACTCCGAGATGCAGCGGGTACGGCACCTTGTCGGCGAGCAGCCGGTAGGCCCGGATCATCGTCGGAACATGGCTCGATTTGACGGAGATCTTGAAATCGCGGTAGTCGAGGCTCTCGAGCAGCCGCACTTCCTCAAGCGCCGCCTCGACGAGTGCTTCTGCCTGGTCCTGCTGTGCGAGCCCCTCCAGGTGCTTCGGGAGCGATCCCGAGTTGGCCCCGATCCGCATCGGGATGCCTGCAGCCTTCGCTGCCCGAACAACCGCTTCGACCTTGTCCGGGCCGCCGATGTTGCCCGGGTTGATCCTGACCGCCGCGACCCTAGCCTCGATCGCGCGCAGCGCGAGCGAGGCATTGAAATGGATGTCGGCGATCACCGGGATCGGCGAAAAGCGCACGATCCTCGGCAGTGCGTCTGCGTCCTCGCTCTTCGGCACCGCCACCCGGACGATCTCGCAGCCGGCGCTCGCGAGCGCTGCGATCTGCGCCGTCGTCGCCTCGACGTCGTGCGTCTTCGTCAACGTCATCGACTGCACGACAGGTGGCGCGCCGCCCCCGATCTTGACGCCGCCGACCGTTACCGAGCGTTCGCTGGCCACGACCTCAGGGTACCGGGGCTATCCCCCGCCGCCGAACAGGTCATTCCGGAGCCCGAAGTACATCAGCACCGCGAAGAGCGTGAGCCCGATCACGCTGTAGCGCATGTAGACGGCCTGCGCGAAAGTGCGCCCACGCACCTTTTCGGCCAGCGCCATCACGATGTGGCCGCCGTCGAGGGGCAGCACCGGTAGCAGGTTCAGGAGGCCGAGCGCGAGGCTGACGAGCCCGAGCACGAACAGGAAGTCGCGGAGGCCTTGCCGCCAAGCCTGGGCGGAGACGCGGACGATCCCGACCGAGCTCGAGACCTGGTTGGTGCCGCGCCCGGTTGCGAGATGTCCGATTCCACGCACGGTCTCGGAGGTGATCGACCAGGTCAATCGCACCGCGTCGCCTGTAGCCGCCGGGACGGACTCACCGGGGCCGGTGCGTGACTCGATCGCGATCCCGATCCGATACGCGCCGCCCGTCAGCTTCGCGCGCACGGGACCGATCGTCACACGGTGCCCGTTCCGGAGCACGAGCAAGCGGAACGGGCGTCCGTCCGTCGCCCTGATCCGTACCGGAATCTGCTTCGGCGTGACCTCGACGCCGGCGACACGCAGCACCTGGTCGCCTGCGCGCAGGCCGGACGCGGCGGCAGGCGTGCCCGAGACGACGCGGCCGATCACGTTCGTGTCGCGTGTGGAGGCGACCAAGAAGAGCACCGCAAACAGTACGAGGGCGAAGACGAGGTTCACGGCGGGACCGGCGGCGATCGCGACGAGTCGCCGCCACGTTGCCTGCCGCCAGTAGGCGTCCGGTGCGAGCGCCCACTCGAGCTCCTGCCACATCCGCGACTTGCCGACATGCGGGCGCAGCTCGTCGAGAGCCGCGCGGGCCGCGTCGTCGTCGCCCTGCTCGAGGGCGTGGTCGAGCCGTGCCAGCTCGGCCCGCAAGCGCTCGCGTGCCTGTGGCTGCAGGCTCGCCGCGAGGTCGCCCGGAGACGGGCGATTCATGCCGGGGATCTTCACGTAGCCGCCGAGCGGGATCGAGCCGATGCCGTACTCGACGCCCCCGCGCACCGTTTTCGCGATCGGTGGCCCGAAGCCGATGTAGAACTTCCGTGGCGTCATGCCGACAGCGCGCGCCGCGAAGAAGTGCCCCGCCTCGTGGATCATCACGAGCACCGCCAGCCCGAAGATCGCGGCGACTAGGCCCATTCTCGCTCCACCGCCGGCACAGCCGGCGCCTTCGGTCCCCGTGCGGCTCCGTCGAGCCTACGTCGCATTGCGTCCTCGACCAGGTCGCGCGCCCGCTGATCTGCCTGGCGCAGCTCGTCGAGGTCGTGGGCGGGTGCCCCGTCGACGCGCTCGAGCGCGCTCTCGACCAGCGCCGAGATGTCGAGGAACCCGATGCCGCCGTCGAGAAACGCGGCGACCGCGATCTCGTTGGCGGCGTTGTAGGCGCACGGATACGTGCCGCCGCGCTCACCCGCCTCTCGTGCCAAGGCGAGCATGCGGAACGTCTCGACGTCCGGCTCGAAGAACTCGAGGGGCGCCGCGGTGAGGTCCAGCGACGGGATCGGCGTCGCGGCGCGGTCGGGGTACGTGAGTGCGAATGAGATCGGAACGCGCATGTCGGGATAGCCGAGATGTGCGATCGAGGCGCCGTCGCGGAGCCGCACGACACCGTGCACGATCGAGGTCGGGTGCACCACGACCTCGATCTGCTCGTACGGCACGGCGAAGAGGAAGTGTGCCTCGATCACTTCGAGGCCTTTGTTGGCGAGTGTCGCGGAGTCGATCGTGATCTTGGCGCCCATCGTCCATGTGGGATGCGCGAGCGCCTGCGCCGCCGTCACCTCCGCGAGCTCGTCGCGCGTGCGGCCACGGAAAGGCCCACCGCTCGCCGTCAGCACGAGGCTCTCGGGCGCACCGAGCTGGGCGCATTGGAAGAGCGCCGAGTGCTCGCTGTCGACGGGGATCACGAGCCCTCCTCCTCGCTCGCGCGCAGCGAGTGCGAGCTCACCGGCGGCAACGAGGCTCTCCTTGTTCGCGAGCGCGAGCGTCACGCCGTGCTCGAGCGCCCAGATGGTCGCCGGCAGCCCTGCGAAGCCGAGCGTCGCATTGAGGACGACGTCGGGCCGCGCCCGCTCGAGCAGCGTCGTTGGATCGCCGCCGACCTGGGTCAGCGGAGCGAGACCGTCGATCGGCGTCGAACCGGAGGTTGCGGCCACGAGCTCCAGGCCTGGATTTGCCCCGATCACCTCGAGCGCCTGGCGGCCGATCGAGCCGGTTGCGCCCAGTAGGGCGACGCGCGTCATCCCAACAGTGTGCCCGTAGCCGAATCCGCTCGGGACAGTCCTCCTCGAGCCACGGCCGGTGTCAGACACCGCGTACAGACGCGAACAACTTGTCCACAGTCCCACCGCCTACCGGCCCGTGGGCGGTGTCAGACACCGATACCGGAGTGTTACGAGAAAGCCAAGATCGTGAAATAGGCGGCCGGAGCGGCGAAGAGCAGGGCGTCGATCCGGTCCAGCATCCCGCCGTGGCCGCCCAGCAGCGTGCCGGTGTCCTTCACGTCCATGTCGCGCTTCAGGAGCGACTCGAACAGGTCCCCGAGCGGTGCGGCGACCGCGAGCACGACCCCGAGGACGATCGACTGCCCGATCGTCAGGAAGTGCTGCTTGTAGAGCGCAACGAAGGCGACGAAGATGGTTGCGGCGGTCCCGAAGACGAGCCCCTCCCAGGTCTTCCCCGGTGAGGTGTGCGGCGCCAGCTTGTGCCGGCCGAGGAGACGGCCGCCGAAGTAGGCCAGCGAGTCGCCCGCCCAGACCGCGACGAGCACGGTGACGACGGCGAGCCGCCCGTGGTCGGGAATCTCACGCAACAGGATCAGGAAGCCGAGGCCGAGTCCGATCCACACGACGCCCATGACAGTGCCGCTGATCGCGATCGTCGCCGCCTGGCGTGCCTCCGAGATCGCCTTCAGGAGAAACGCGAGCGCGAAGGTCGAGAGCGCACCGCCGACCATCCAGTCCATCCCCGACAGCTCCGCACCGACCAGCGCGAGCGCAGCGCCGATATATCCGGCGAGGGCGAGCGGGGCGAGCGGGCGCGCAAGCAACCAGAACTCGTGCAGTGCCACGCCTGCGCAGAACATGACGAGCGCGAACACCCACCAGCCGCCGAGGTACACCGCACCGAGCACGACCGGCAGCAGCGCGAGCGCGACGACGATGCGAGACCAGAAGGAGCTCATCTGCCGCCGAATCTTCGACGGCGCGACGCATAGTCCGCCAGCGCCGAACGCAGATCGCGCTCGTCGAAGTCCGGCCAGAGCTTGTCGACGAACACGAGCTCCGAGTAGGCGAGCTGCCAGAGCAGGAAGTTCGAGACCCGCACCTCGCCGCTCGTGCGGATCAGAAGATCGGGGTCGGGCAGCTCGGGCGCGTAGAGGTTCGCGGCGAACACGTTCTCGTCGATCTCGGCTGCGTCGACACCGCTCTCGACGATCCGACGCGCCGCTTCGACGAGCTCCGCGCGCCCGCCGTAGTCGAACGCGACCCAGAGATTGATGCGGGTGTTCAGCTCGGTGCGGTCCTCCATCGCCGCCATCCGCTGCTGCAGCGTCTCGGGAGCACGATCGCGTCGGCCGATGAAGCGCACGCGCACGCCCTGCTCGGCGAGATCAGGCAACTCGCGCTCGATCGTCTCGGCGAAGATCTCCATCAGCGCGTCGACCTCGTCCTGCGGCCGCGACCAGTTCTCGGTGGAGAACGCGAAGACCGACAGGTCGTGGACGCCGATGTCGATCGAGGCCTCGACGATCCGCCGCACGGTGCGCGCGCCGGCCCTGTGCCCTGCTGCGGTCGGCAGGCCCCGGCGCTTCGCCCACCGGCCGTTGCCGTCGAGGATGATCGCGACGGAGCTCGCGACCTCGGGCAGGGCCTGCTCCGGCAGCGACCGGATGCGAGCGAGGGTCCTGATGCGGGCGAGCAGCCTCACGGAGGTCGTCAGACCTCCATGATCTCGGCCTCTTTGCGCTTCAACAGCTCGTCGATCCTCGTCGTGTGCTCGTCGGTGAGCTTCTGCACCCGGCTCTCTGCAGCCCGCTCCTCGTCGTCGCCGACGTCACCGTTCTTGACGAGATCCCCGAGGTGCTTGATCGCGTCCCGGCGCACGTTGCGCACGGCGACGCGTCCCTCCTCGGCCATCTGCTTCACAAGCTTGACGAGCTCCTTCCGGCGTTCCTCGGTCAGCTGCGGGATCGGCAGGCGAATCAGCTTCCCGTCGTTCGACGGCGTCAGGCCGAGGTCGGACTCGAGGATCGTCTTCTCGATCTGCTTGATCGACGTCGGGTCGAACGGCTGGATCGTCAACATTCGAGGTTCCGGTGAGTTGATCGTCGCCAGATTCTTTAGCGGCGTCGGCGTGCCGTAGTAGTCGATCGTGATCCGGTCGAGCAGGGCGGGGGCCGCGCGGCCCGTGCGCACCGAGTTGAAATGATCGTGCGTCGCCTCGACCGACTTGTCCATTCGTTCTTGCGCATCGCCGATGAAGTTCTCGATCACCGTGCGTCTCCTTCGGGTGTAGAGATGATGGTGCCTACACGCTCCCCTTCCACCACTCTGCCAATGGTGCCCGGCGCGAGCTCGAAGACGTGGATCGGGAGGCGATTGTCCATGCAGAGCGAGAGAGCAGTCGTGTCCATCACTTTCAATCCTCGCTCGATCGCCTGCAAGTGCGTCAGCTCGGGGATCAGCTTGGCGTTCGGGCTCTCACGGGGATCGCCGTCCAGCACACCCTCCACTCCGTGCTTCGCCATCAGGATCGCCTCCGCGCCGATCTCGAGCGCCCGCAACGCCGCAGCGGTGTCGGTGGTGAAGTACGGGTTGCCGGTGCCCGCGGCGAAGATGACGACGCGGCCCTTCTCGAGATGCCGCACGGCGCGGCGGCGGATGTACGGCTCTGCCACTTCCTGCACGTGGATCGCCGAGAGCACGCGGGTGTCCGCGCCGTTGCGCTCGAGCGCTTCCTGCACGGCGAGCGAATTCAGCACCGTGGCGAGCATGCCCATGTAGTCGCCGGTCGCCCGGTCGATCCCCTGCGCCGCCGCCGACATCCCGCGATAGATGTTCCCGCCGCCGATCACGAGCGCGATCTCGAGCCCGCCTGCGCGCACGCGGACGAGCTCGCTCGCGAGCTCGTCGACCGTGCGTGCGTCGAGGCCGAACTCCCCGGCGCCCATCAGGGCCTCGCCGGAAAGCTTCAGAAGGACGCGCTTAAAGCGTGCCACTCCTACGAGACTGCGTACCAGGCGTAGTCGAGGAGCTCGATGCCGCGCTCCTTCAGGTATTGCGCGACAGCGCCGGTCGCCTCGTCCGCGCGGTACCAGGTCTGCTCGGTCAGGACCGACTCGCCGAAGAACTTCTTGTTCAGCTGGCCCTCGACGATCTTCTCGCGGACGTTCTCCGGCTTCGAGAGCACTTCGTCAGATTTGGAGAGAATCTCGCGCTCGGCGTCGACGAGCTCCTGCGGGATCTCGGCTCGCGTGCCGTACGTCGGACGGGCGAACGTGAGGTGCAACGCGAGACTGCGCGCGGCAGCCGGGTCGCCGCCCTTCGTCCGCACGATCGCGCCCACCTTGTTCGCGGGCGAGTGCACGTAGAAGGTCAAGTGCTCGTCGGTCGACGCCTCCATGCGCTTCGCCCCGACGACCTGGATGTTCTCCCCGAGCTTCGCCGCGAGTGCGACTCGCTCATCCTCGAGTGACGCCGCGTCGCCGCCGTCGAACACCGTCTTCAGGAGCTTCTCGGCGTAGGCGAGGAAGTCCTCGTTGTTCGAGACGGGCTCGGTCTCGCAGCCGATGGCGGCGATCGCGCCGACGTTGTCGCGCACCATCACGCCGACCTTGCCCTCGCTCGTGGCGCGATCCGCGCGCTTGGCGGCCGACGCCATCCCTTTCTCGCGCAGGAGCTTGACGGCCTCGTCGAAATCGCCGTCGGTCTCCTGCAGCGCGCGCTTGCACTCCATCATCCCGGCGCTCGTCGCGTCGCGAAGCTCCTTGACCATCGCTGCTGTGACCTCGGTCATTCGCCGGTCTCCCCCGCGCTCGTTTCCGGCGCGGCCACGGTCGGCTCCTCGACCACCGGTGTCTCGGCGGCAGCCGGCGCCTCGACGGCAGCCGGCGCCTCCTCGGCCGCGGGCACCTCGGCAGCGGGCTCCTCGGGCTTGCCGTTCTTCGCGCCCTGCAGCTCTGCGGCCGTCACCTTGCGCTTGCCGGCCTCGATGCCGTCGGCGAGCGCCTTGATCACGAGATGGCACGAGCGAATGGCGTCGTCGTTGCCCGGGATCACGTAGTCGGCCTCGTCAGGATCGCAGTTCGTGTCGACGAGGGCGATCACCGGCAGGTTGAGGCGCTTGGCCTCACGCACCGCGAGCTGCTCCTTGCGGAGGTCGACGATGAAGATCGCGTCCGGCTGGCGGCGCATGTCGGCAACGCCACCAAGGTTGGACTCGAGCTTCTCGAGCTCCGCCTCCATCGAGATCCGCTCCTTCGCAGGCAACAGGTCGAGCTGGGCCTCGGTCTTGAGCGCCCGCAGCTCGTGCAGTCGCTGGATCCGGTCGGAGATCGTGCGCCAGTTGGTCAGCAGCCCGCCGAGCCAGCGATTGTTGACGTACGGCATGCCGACGCGCCGCGCCTCGTCCCGTACCGAGTCCTGGGCCTGCTTCTTGGTGCCAACGAAGAGCACCGAGCCGTTCCGCTCAGCGATCGCCTTGGCGAAGTTGTATGCCTCGTCCAGGAGGTCCTGCGTCTGGGTGAGGTCGATGATGTAGATGCCCCCGCGCTCGGTGAAGATGAAGCGCTTCATCTTCGGGTTCCAGCGGCGGGTCTGATGACCGAAATGGACGCCGGCCTCCAGCAATTCCTTCATGGAAACGACGGGCATGTGAGCCCCTTTCTGCGGTTTGAGTTGCGAAACTCCGGCGAGGTCGCGGTGGAAGCCGGATGAGCTCCGGCCACCGTCCACCGAGGGGGTTCCCGCCGGTCGAGGGAACGTTGGACACCGCATGGTACCCGTGGTCACGACCCGCCGGTGTCAGCGCCAGGCCGAGCGGCCGTGCTCCAGGAACACAGCGAGGTCGGCCGGAAGCTCGGACCTCGTCTCGATTCGCTCGCCCGAGACCGGATGCGGGAACGAAAGCTCGGACGCGTGCAGGAACTGGCGGCCGAGCCCCGGCTCCAGGACGCCGTAGGTCGGGTCGCCCACGACCGGCAGGTCGACTGCTGCGAGGTGGACGCGGATCTGGTGCATCCGCCCGGTCTCGAGCGTGACGCTCAGGAGCGCATGGTCGGGCAAGAGCTCGAGCACCTCGAAATGCGTGATCGCCTCTCGTGTCGACTCGCTGTCGAGCGAGATTCGCGTCGCGTCGCCGCGGTCGCGCCCGATCGGCGCCTCGATCCGGCCGGTGCGCGAACGTGGCCTTCCCTTGACGAGCGCGGTGTAGGTCCGTTCGAGCGCGTGTTCACGCACGAGCTCGGTCAGAAGCTCGTGGGCCGCCTGTGACCTTGCCACGACCATCAGGCCGGAGGTGTCGCGGTCGAGCCGGTGCACGATGCCGGGCCGGCGCGGTTCCCCGCCGGCGATCTTCCCGGCGAGGGCATCGACGAGCGTGCCGCTCGCGTGGCCGGCCCCCGGGTGCACGACGAGCCCGGCCGGCTTGTCGATCACGAGCAGGTGCTCGTCCTCCCACACGATCGCCGGCGCGGCCGGCGGCGCAACGACCGGGACCGGCACGGCCGCCGGCAGCTCGATCTCCTCCCCACCCTCGAGCCGGAAGCTCTTTGCGCGAGCGACTCCGTCGACGAGCGCACCCGCCTCGACGGCACGCTCGGCGGCAGCGCGTGACCCGAGCTGTGTCGCGAGGAACCGGTCGAGCCGCTCGCCCGCAGCGCTGTCTGGGACGTTCACCGGGCTGCGACGTCGAGCGTGCGCCTCGGCGGCTTGGGCGTGCGGTCAGCGGCGATCAGTGCCCCGAGCAGGATCGCGACGCCGACGACGATGAAGCTGTCGGCGAGGTTGAACGCCGGCCACCACTTGACGTCGATGAAGTCGGTCACGTGGTGGAGACGGACCCGGTCGACGAGGTTGGACATGCTGCCGCCGATCAACAGGCCGAGCGCCGCCGGGAGCACCGGGTGACGCGCGCCCGAGCGCGCGAAGAACACAAGCATCCAGATCACGGCGCCCGCGGTCACGACGGTGACGATCGCGGTCGCGCTCGAGAAGAGGCCGAACGCGATCCCGGAGTTCTGCACGTGATGAATCGAGAGCGGTCCGAGCACGTGCTGCGACTGGTCGAGAGCGAGCGTGCTCGTCACGACGTGCTTCGCGACCTGGTCGGCCACGACCGCCGCCACCGCAACCGCCGCCAGGCCGCCCCACTGCCACACGCCGGCACCCAGCGGCCGCTCCGCCACCGAGACGGGCTGCAACCCGTTCGTCGTCGACCCGACCCGAACCTCGGCGCTCCCGGCGCCGGCAAAGCCGGCACCGCCGCTCCTGGCCGGCTCCGTCGAGCCTCCGCCGGTCACGCCAGGCGGCGCGCGTCGTCAATGCAAAGGCGCGTCCACGGGATCGCGGACAGGCGCTCCGCACCGATCGGCTCGCCGCAGACCTCACAGACGCCGTAGCTTCCGTCTTCGATCCGCTGCAGGGCAGCCTCGACCTCGCCGAGCGTGTTCTGCGCACCTTCCTCGAGCCCCTCGTCGAGCTCGCGGTCGTACGTGGCGGTGGCCATGTCGGCCAGATGGTTGTCGTCGCCGCGACCGCTGATCTCGCCGAGCTCCTCCTCGACGCTGCCCGCATTCTCCTTCTCGAGGAAGGCCACAGCGTCGTGCAGGCGCGCGCGTTCGGTCTCCAGCAGCTTCTTGTAGTGGTCGGTCTCGATGCTCGTCACTCAAGAATCCTTTCCCGCGTCGCTCGCTTGCGTGAGGCGCCGCTCCATCTCATCGTGGTCGATGCCTTCGAGCGCGACGGTCTTGTCCCGTGACGCGTGCCCGGAAACGATCTCGACATCCTGCGAGCGCAGGGCGAGGGTATCTGCGAGCAGCCGCACGACGGCGGCGTTGGCCTTGCCGTCCTCCGGCGCCTGGGTGACACGAACCTTCCACGCCCCGCCGTAGCGGCCCACAACTCCGGGCCTCGCGGCGCCGGGAGAAACGCGCAGTTTGAGACGAGAGCTCATCCAGAGAGCGTAGCTCGTGCGCCCTCTCCTACCCCCAGGTGAACCCGCGCGGCTCCGACGGCGAGTCCTCGTCCTCGAGCCCCGCAACCGACTGCACGGAGGGTAGCTTCGGCGCGTCCTGCACTTCCGGTTCGTCCTGCACCTGCGGCTCGTCCGGCTGGGGCGGGATGTCCTCCGGCCGAATCGCCTGAAATTCACGCGTGTCCTCGCGCTTCGGCCAGTGCTCCCCCGACTCGTCGGCAGGAGGCGGCTCGTTCTTTGTCTCCTCGACCAGGCCGAGCGCGGCGCGGAGGAGCGTCTCGACGCGGCGCACTTCGCCGAAGAGCCGGTCGCGCTCGCCCTGGGCGCCGCGGCTGACCGACCGCGCCTCTCGGTGAGCCTCGGCGACGATCAGCTCCGCCTCCTTCCTGGCCTGCTCCCGCGCGTCGGCTGCGGCGCGCTCGGCGGAGACCAGCGTCGCTGCCAGCAGCGCCTCGCGCTGCTTGACGTCGGCGAGGATCTTCTCGAGCTCCTCGAGCCGGTCCGCGAGCTCGCCCCGTTCGCTCCAGACCTCCTCGAAGCTGTCGGCAACGTCCTCGAGCAGCTTGTCGATGTCATGGCGCTTATAGCCGAACAGGCTGCGCCCGACTCGCACGTGTCTCAGTTCTACGGGTGTGTAGCGCATCTCGGAGCTCCTCTCAGTGCAGGCGGTCGAGGACGGCGATCAGGATCCGGTTGAGCGCGATCAGGGCGAGCACGGCGATCATCGGGGAGAGATCGAATGCCCCGACCCGGAACGGCACGATCCGCCGCCACAACCGTATATAGGGCTCGCACGCGTCGAAGAGGAAGCGCTGGACCGGTCGCAGGGAGTACGGCAGCTGCACCCAGGACGTGAGGATGTACGCGAGGATCGCGAGGATGTAAACGTAGATGAAGACGTTCACGAACAACTCGACTTCGCTGACTGCGTCGAGCAGCATGGCGCTCCCTTCGCGCCGGTGCCCGCTTCTCCTACGTCACCCGGCCCGGGTGTTGCCTACGCCTGATTGAAGAAGCCGCCGCGTTCGAGCAGCGCCGCGCGTTGCTCGGCAGAGACTTCGACGTTTCGTGGCGTGAGCAAGAAGACCTTGTCGGCGACTCGTTGCATGCCGCCGTTCAACGCGTAGGTCAGTCCGCTCGCGAAATCGATCAGCCGTTTCGAAAGCTCCGTGTCGGCGTTCTGCAGATTGAGGATCACCGGGATCCCCTGCTTGAACTTGTCCGCGATCTGCTGGGCGTCATTGAAGCTCCGCGGCAGGACGAGGTGCACCTTGACGCTGGAAGGGCTCGGGACGGCTTCGATCTGCGGGCGCATCTCGCGCACGCGGGAGGAGCGCACGGAAGGCGCACGGTGCGTCGGCTGATCGGCCTCGGACTCCGTCCAGTCGTCGAAATCCTGCGAACGCCGCCGCGGGGTCAGCCGCCGAACGTTCGGCCGTTGGCGGTAGCTCTGCTCGAGGCTCTCCTCGGCGGCGAAGCCGTCCTCGTCCTCCCAGTCGTCGTCCTCCTCGGCGATGCCGAAGTACACGAGCGTCCGACTCCACAGATCTCCAAGGGCCATTCCTCGCGAATCCTAATCTCGAAAGAGGATCGATCCGACACGAACGTGCGTCGCCCCTTCTTCGGCGGCCACCTTGAAGTCCTGCGTGGTTCCCATCGAAAGCTCCTGAAGGCCGTGCTCCTGGGCGAGGCCACGCAAGCGCCTGAACCACGCTCGGGAGTCGTCGGGGCTCGCCGCGGCCGGCGGCATGGTCGAGAGACCACGCACGTCGTAGGCGAGATAGGCCGGGATCTGGTCAGGCTCGACCCCTGACTTCGACGGCTCGCCGGAGAGGTTCACCTGGACGAGCGCCGGCACCTCGAGCCGCCGTGCCGCCGAATCCGAATCGAGCGAATGAACGAGCGTGCAGATGTGGTTCACCACCTTGACCTTGTTCGACTGGAGATGGCCGATGAAATGCCACGTGAAGGCATCGCCGTACTCGGCATGCTTCGCTTCGAGGTCCTGCGCGCGGTTCTCTCCGACAACGGTGACGCCGGCCTCGAGGAGCCGCGCCATGTCGACGAGCGTCACGTACTTCGTCGCGGCGACCACGGTCACCGTCGGCCCGACCGCGGACTGCACGCGTTCGAAGCGCGCACGGATCTCGTCAGGCGACAGCACCGAGCACCCCCTGGACGCCACGCGCCCGGCCGCTTCGCCGATGCGAGAAGAAGAGCTCGGGATGGCAACGAGTGCAGAGATCGACACGCTCGACCGCCTCGACACCTGCCGCACGCAGCGCGCGCTCGGCGGCGCCCCAAAGATCCAGCTTTCGGTCGACGGTCAGATCCGGGTCGAAAAGCGCCGCGACCTCATCGCCAACTTCGTAGCAGCACGGGCCGATCGCCGGTCCGACGATCGCGGCTTTCGCACCCGGGCCGAGCGCAGCAACCCCCGCGGCGACGACACCTTCGGTGAGACCGCGCCAGCCGGCATGCAGCACGGCGAGGGCCCGGCGGCCGTCGCGTCGTACGATCGCGATCGGCAGGCAGTCCGCGGACATGGCGAGCAACGGCAACCCCGGCTCGTCACTCCAGAGCCCGTCCCCCGGCTCACCCCGCTTTCCAGCGCAAGCCCGGCGGACGATCGTCGAGTGCACCTGCCGGCCAAACGCGAGGTGCTGCGCGTCGAGTCCCAGGGCGGCGCACGCGATGCGGCGGTTCTCCTCCACGAGCGCGGCCACGTCGCCGGTGCCGGTCGTGAGGTTGAGCGACTCGTAGTCGCCGCTGCTCACTCCACCAGACCGGGTCGTAAAGGCAACGAGATACCCGGGCTCGTCCCAGCGGATCATCCCGCGAGCTCCCTGGCACGCTCGAGCAGCGCTTCGCGGGTGTTCGCGGCGGGCTGGTCGACCACCTCACGAAGCAACGTCCGGAGCGTGTTCCCGATCGCAGGGCCTGGCACATAGCCGAGGGCGATGAGGTCGTCGCCGCGGACTGCGAGATCTGCGAGACGGTGCGGGCTACGCTCCTCTTGGCGGACGACCGCACGGAACCGCTCGAGCTTCGCGAGGTCGTCGTCGGGAGGATTGCCCTTCCCGCGCAGATCTGCTTCCTTGTGGTCGAGCAGGTCGACGAGCAACTCCGCTCCGTAGCGGGCCAGCAACCTCCGCGCCCGTAGCGGATCCGCCTTGCCGAGATCGATCATGTGGCTGCGGACGATCCGCACGACCCGCTTGCGGAGCTCCGTCGGGTAGCGAAGGCGGTCGAGCGCCTGCCCTGCGAGGTGTGCGCTGACCTGCTCGTGGCTTTGGTCCGACTTCCCGCGCTTGGCGTAGTAGTGCAGCCGACCGTCGGTGCCTCGCCAGGCGACGTGCGGCTTGCCCAGGTCGTGGAAGAGCGCGGCGAGTCGTACCCGCAGCGGGAACCTGGCGTCGGCGGCCGCCTGCACGACCTCGAACGTGTGCTCGTCGACGGTCAGGGCGTGCCAGCGGCTCTCCTGCTCGAAGCCGATCGCCTGCTCGAACTCGGGCAGGAGGTGGACGAGCACACCCGTGTCACGCGCGAGCCGGAGCGCCTTTGCGGGCTGCGCTCCGAGCAGCAGCTTCGACAGCTCACCCATTCCGTCTGCCGCCAGGCCGCCGCCGAGGCGCTCACCCGAGACGAGCTCGACGCTCGCCGCCTCGTCGCGCATCTGGGCGAGCGTCCGTCCATCCGGTTCGAGGCCGAGTTGGGAGACGAATCGAAGCCCGCGCACGAGGCGCAGCGGATCCTCTGCGAAGCTCGACGGCGAGACCGTGCGCAACGTCCTCGACTTCAAGTCAGCCTGTCCGCCGAAAGGATCGACCAGCGTCCCGTCAGCGAGTCGCCGCGCCATCGCGTTCACTGTGAAGTCGCGGCGCTCGAGGTCCTGCTCCACGGTCGCAGCCGGATCGACCACGATCTCGAAGTCGTGACGGCCCGGGCCGGTCGAGATCTCACGGCGCGGCGGGGCGAGCTCGATGCCTGCTCGCACGAGCTTGCGCACCTTCGCGTCCCGCGGATGGAAGCGAACGCCGACCGGACGTCCGGCGACGACGAGCTCCTCCGCCCGGCCGTGCGGCGCAAGCGCAGCCCGCAGCCCCTCGATGTCCAGGCCCGGGACGAGGAAGTCCGCGTCCTTTGCGTCGCTTCCGAGCAACTCGTCGCGTACCGCGCCGCCGACGACGTATGCGTCCAGCCCGAGCGACCCAACGTACTCCTCGATCTGCCTAGACGAGGGCGATCGCCTCGATCTCGACGAGCGCACCCGACGGAAGCTTCGCGACCTCGACGGTCGAGCGTGCCGGGGGCACCGACCCGACGTGGGTCGCATACACCTCGTTCATGCCGGCGAAGTCGTCGAGATTCTGCAGAAACACCGTCGTCTTGACCAGTTGGTCGAGCGAACTGCCCGCCTCCTCGAGGATCGCGCGCAGGTTCGCGAGCACCTGCTGCGTTTGCGTCTTGATGTCCCCCGCGAGCAGATCCTTCTCTCCCGGCCGGAGCGCGAGCTGGCCGGACACGAACACGAAGCCGTTCGCCTTGATCGCCTGTGAGTACGGCGCGCCCTGGAACGGCGCAGGTGCAGCTTCGGTGCGAACGAATTCCTTCGTCACGAACCCTCCTTGGTCTCCGGAACGGGACGGCAGGCCTGGCCGAGCGCGGCGCCAACCGCCTTGAAGATCGCCGCGAGCACGTGCTGCGGATCGGTGCCCTCGACGAGACGAACATGCAGATTCAACCCTGCGGCGAGCGCAAGCTCGTTGAGAAAGCGCGAGGCGACATCGGTGCCGAGCCCGCCAACGCGCTGGTCCGAGAAGTCGACGTTCGTGACCAGCCTGGGCTCGTCGACGCGCTCGAGCGACGCGAGGGCGAGCGCCTCGTCAGCCGGAACGAGCGACCACCCTCGACCCGCGGAGCCCGCGGCGGAGACTCGGTCGCCGAACGCAGCCCCGAGCGTGCGGCCGGCGGCGACCACCGCCTCGTCCGCCCCGCCCGGCGCGACCTCGAGCGACAGCCTGAAGCGTCCCGCACGCGCCAGCTCGGTCACGAGGTGGTCGAGCACCGGCAGGCCGGTGGTCACGTTCGCGACGCCTTCCGCCGCCAGCGCGACACGGCCTCCGGTGGGGCTCTCATCCATCGCGGCTGAGCGTACCCGGTACGAGGACCTAAGCCAGGGCCGTGAGCCGGCGGAGTTGCAGGGCGGGAGCTCGCGGCGGGCGCCTAGGCACGACCTGCTTGGCATTTGCGAAAGACGGTGTACGTCCCACTCTTGGCGATCTGGCAGAACCGATGGGCGACCACGGCAGACGGGGCTCGAGATCCCAGCCTGCGAGATTGATTCGGCTCATTCCAGTCGTCGTATCGAGTGGTGAGGAGCAGCACATCCGTCCTTTCCAGATCGCTCGCAAGGCTCGAGCCGGATCGATTCGCGGTGCCCGGGTTGAGCTCCAGGTAGTACGACGACGGCTTCAGCTTCGGTAGGAGGTAGTAGACAAATGCGTCGTCGTAGTTCGTGCGGCGCAAGTCACGAGGGCCGACGAAGAGCGAATCGCCTGGTGACGTAACCCGATCGATGACCCGCAGGGCTCGATCGAGATCGCGCGCAGTCGAGTGTGAGTCCACGCGGAAACTGCGACTCGCATCGAGTTGAACCTCCACTCCACGACTGCTGCCATCGACGAGCCGCACATCTTCTCGGAGTCCGAGCAGCGCGACATGGAGCACCGCGAGCACCGTGAACGTCGCGAGAACACCCGTCGCGAGGAGTGTGATCGACCTCGCCCTGCCGCCGGCTCGGCTCTGGAGCACGATGGCGAGGACCGGGAACAGAGGGATCGCGACGGCGGCGACGGGCACGATGTGCGCGGAATCCGCTCGATTCACGATCACCGGAAAGAGCGTGAGGAGCAAGAGCCCGACCGAGAGCAGGATGCGCTCACGCCGGTCAGCGCTTCGCTTCCAGGCCGAGATGCCCCCGACGACGATGAAGAGAAGCAGCAGCGCCGCGGTGGCCGCAAGGAGTTGCCCCCGGGTCGTGTGTAACGACGGCACAGGCAGTCTGCGGCCCGGCCTCGAAGCCCACAGGTCACGCACGATCAGGTGAAGGCGATCCGGCCCCACGTATCCCAGATAGACGACGAGGGGCACCAGGGAGAGCGCAAGGCCCGCTCCATACTGTTTCGCCCTGCGTGTCTCTCCCAGCAGAGGCACGACAGGAAGGACCGCCGCCGGCAGAAGATCCGGCCTGAAGAGCAGCGCCGTCCCGGAAACGAAGCCGCCGATTGCGAACGCAGCCGCGCGGTTGGCCGGCCTCAACTCGAACATCGACCCCGCGACCGTCAACGCCAATCCGGCCAGCACACCGGCCAGAGCCAGGAGCAAGGCATACGCGGCGAGGCCGAGTGGGAACAGGATCACTCCGGCTGAGATCGCCGCGCCGGTGGCGATCCTTCGACCCCACGGCAGCGAGATGGCGAAGATTGCCAGAACGATCACCAGGCGGCCGAGCAGCCCGACCAGCCGCTCGACCCAGAGATGAGGCCCGAGCACGGCGAAACCACCAGCGGTGAGATATGGGCCACCCGGTCCATAGAACGTCTCGAAGTCCCGCCCCGGGACTGCTCCGTGCAGGATCAGTGCCGGATACGTGACGAGAATCCCCTCGTCCATCGGAGGCCCAGAGGAGACGAACATCGGGGCGAGCAGCGCGACGACGACGGCCGTGGAGATCGCTGCGAGAATCGCGGCATTCCGCGCGACGTGAATGCGCCTCGTCGACCCGGCGGTATCCACGGTCACGCCTTCGGGGACGTGCGGCGTTCTCGGTTTCACACCTTTCCCCGTCGCATGAGCGTCGCCTGGGCCGGCAGGTCGGCCGGAGGCTTGCACACATCTCCCAAGGAATCAAGCGGTGGAAAAGCGCCGCCGCGGAGCGCAACTGCGGCGCCGTGGCCGGGCCTTCGAGGGCTATCCCTCGACGCGTTCGATGTGTGCACCGAGCGCGCGCAGGCGCTCGTCGATGCGCTCGTAGCCCTTGTCGATCTGGTAGGCGTCCCCGATCGTCGAAGTTCCTTCCGCGCACAGCGCGGCGATCACCATTGCCATCCCGGCGCGGATGTCCGGGCTCGACATGCGCTGGCCGTAGAGCGGTGCTGCGCCCGTGACGACCACCCGGTGCGGGTCGCAGAGGATGATCCGCGCGCCCATCGACACGAGCTTGTCGACGAAGAACAGGCGGCTCTCGAACATCTTCTCGAACACGAGCACGGTGCCCTTGGACTGCGTCGCGACGACGACGGCGATCGACGTCAGGTCAGCAGGGAACGCAGGCCACGGCCCGTCCTCGACCTTCGGGATGGCGCCTCCGAGGTCGTCCGTGATCTCGAGCTGCTGGTTCGGCGGCACGCGAACCCAGTCGTCGCCGAGCTCGACCTCGACGCCGAGCCGCTTCAGCACCGGCAGGACCGGCCAGAGATCGTCGGGAACGATGCCTTCGATCGTGAGCTCGCCACCGGTGACGGCGGCCATGCCGATGAAGCTCCCCACCTCGATGTGCTCGGGCCCCACAGCATGCGAGCCGCCGGCCAGGCGCTCGACGCCGCTGATCTGCAGGACGTTCGAGCCGATTCCCTCGATCTTCGCGCCCAACGAGACCAGAAACCGGCAGAGATCCTGCACGTGCGGTTCGCTGGCGGCGTTCGAGATCATCGTCTCGCCCGGCGCGAGCGACGCGGCCATGACCGCGTTCTCGGTCGCCATCACCGACGCCTCGTCCATGTGGATGTGCGCGCCGCGCAGGCGACCGCTCAGCTCATAGCGCCCGGGGTATTCGAAGCTCGCCCCGAGCTCGGCGAACGCGTGGATATGGGGATCGAGGCGGCGGCGGCCGATCACGTCGCCGCCGGGAGGCGGCAAGGTCGCGCGCCCGAGCCGCGCCAGCAATGGCCCGGCGAGCAGGAACGACGCGCGGATCTGGCTCGCGAGCTTCGGATCCACCTCGTCCGTGACGTGCTCCGCGTGGACGCGGACCTCGTTCTGGCCGGTCCATTCGGCGTCGGCGCCGAGACCCGAGAGCAAGTCGAGCATCGTGTCGACGTCGCGGATGCGCGGCACGTTCGACAGCAAGACCGGCTCGTCGGTCAGAAGGCACGAGGCGAGAAGCGGCAGCGCAGCGTTCTTGTTGCCGGAGGCGCGCACCCGCCCGGAGATCGGGTGGCCGCCTTCGATGACGAACGATTCGGCCAACGGCCTGACGACGGTCGAGGACAAAGCGCGCACTATGCTAGCCCCACCGTGAATCCGACCCGCCAACAAGCCTGGGAGACCCTGACCCGGTACACGAAGAGCGAGGCGCTCCTGCGCCACGCCCTGGCCGTCGAGGCCTCGACCGCCTCGTACGCCGTGCGGTTCGGGGAGGACGAGGAGCTCTGGCGCGTCGCGGCGCTCCTGCACGACTTCGACTACGAGATCCACCCCACCCTCGACAAGCATCCCCAGGATGGAGCGCCGATCCTGCGCGACGAGGGCTATCCCGAGGTCGTGATCGAAACGGTGCTGTCGCACGCCAACCACCTCGGCCTCCCGCGCGACACGCTGCTCAAGAAGACGCTCTTCGCGTGTGACGAGCTCTCCGGGTTCATCCACGCATGCGGCCTGGTGAGGCCCACCGGTCTCGAAGGGCTCGAACCGAAGTCCGTCAAGAAGAAGCTGAAGCAGCCGTCGTTCGCGGCCGGGGTCTCGCGCGAGGACGTCTACGAGGGCGCCGAGCTGCTCGGGCTCGACCTCGACGAGCACATCACGAACGTCGTCACCGCGCTGCAGCCGATCGCCGGCGAGCTCGGCCTGGCCGCCTAGCGCTTCGTCAGCGCCGTGAGCCCTTCGGCCAGCCGGTCGAGGTCGGCGTCGTCGTTCCACCAGCCGACAGAGGCGCGCAGGAGGCCCGTCCCCGCCAGCTCGCGCAGGATCACTCCGCGTTCGTAGAGCGCAAGCGCGGCTTCGGCCGTGTCGCCGGGGAAGCGGATCGAGACGAGGTTGCCCTGGCCCGGCTCGGTGACCACATCGTGACCGCGTTCGAGCAAGAGCCGGCGACACCGCTCGGAGAGCTCCCTCGCGTGTTCGAAGCGTCCGTCGGGGAGGCCGGTGAGCGCCGTCTCGAGGCCAGCGAGTGACGACGCCGGAGCGAACATGGTGTCGAAGCGCCGTGCTCCCGCCTTCGGCTCCCAGGTGCCCTCGGCGATGTCGTACGTCTCCGCGCCCGGGTAGGCGACGAGCCGCGGCCGCAACGAATCAGGATCGCGCACGTAGAGCGCGCCGGTCGCGTCCGGCCCGCAGAGCCACTTCTGAGCGCTGACCGTGTAGAAGTCCGCGGCGGTCGCATCGACGTCGCACGAGCCCACGGACTGGGCGCCGTCGACCAGCACGGGTACCTGCGTGGCTTCGCGCAGTTCGCGCCACGGGAAGACTTTGCCGTCGAGCCACGAGATCGCGGAGATCGCGATCAGCCGCGTGCGCGGTGTCACCTGCGCGCGGATCAACTCGAACACGTCGGCCGTCTTGGCCTGGCGAACCTTCGCAATGCGGAGCCGTGCTCCTGCTGCGAGCAGCGGCCCGGTCAGCCCGAAGTGCTCGGCGTCGGTCGTCGCGACCTCGTCGCCCTCACCGAGGGCAAGACCGCTGACGACGACGTGCACGCCCTGCGTCGTCGAGTCGGTCAGCGCGACGTTCTCGGCGGGCGCACGGATCTGGGTCGCGAGCAGCTCACGCACACGCTCGCGGCGTTCGAGCATCTCGTCGAAATACGCCCTGCCGCCGCGGCCGTGCTCCCCTTCCCAGGCGCGCAGCTCGGCCATCGCGGCCAGTGTCGTCCGTGCAAGTGGTCCGAACGTCCCCGCGTTCAGATAGGCGTGGCGGTCGAGCACGGGGAACCGCGCCCGCTCCTGGGGCCAGGTCATGTGATTTCGAGCTCCACCGGTGCGTGATCCGACAGCAGGCGGCCGCCGTGCGCGCGTTGCTCGTCGGACCAGCGGCGAAGTGGTGTGGCGGGAGCGCCGCGGACGAGAATGTGGTCGATGCCGGGCCCCGGCTCGGAGAACCCCCACTCAGCGCCCGCCAGGCTGCGCAGCGTGCTCGACCGGGCCGCCGTCACGTTGAAGTCTCCGGCCAGCACGACGACGTCCTCCGGTTGGGCCTCTGAGACCGCGAACCACGCTGCGCGCAGCAACTCGGCTTCGGCGAGCCGTTCGTCGGCGGCGTAGCTCGTGCAGTGCAGGTTGGCGACGAAGAACGTGCGGTCGTCGCGGTCCGCGACGCGCACCGCCTGCACGATCCGCCGCTCCTTCGCCCAGGCAAGGCGGGCGCGGAGCCCAAGGCCGAGCACCCTGGCCCGACCATCGCGAAAGCGGCGGGGATTCAGGGTCAAGACGGAGCGGGAGAGCACGCGCAGTGCGGGGCCGACGAGGATCGCGTTCCCCTGGCCCGAGAACGCCGAGCGGAACAGTCCCTGGTTCGGCCGCGTCAAGCGATGCCCGAGCCGCGCGCTGATCGGAACCGGGCCGACCCGGGGCCGGGCGGCGACGTCGCCGGCGGTGAAGAGCCCGAGTGCCCACGCCGGCACCTCTTGCACACAGAGCACGTCCGGATCGTCTGCAGTCGCGACGCGGATCATCTCGCCGAGGAAACCCGTCCGCTGCGGCGGCAGCGTGTTTCCGTGAAAGAGGTTCCAGCTCCGAATGAGCACGCGCCTAAGCTACTTCAGGTGCGCGTCCTCCTTGCCGACCCTCCCGCGTTCACACCGTGGTACGACCACGAGCTGGCCTCGGCGCTCGGACGCGCCGGCGTCGAGGTCGAGCTCCAGACATCGAGGTTCCGCTTCGGCGAAGTGCCGGACGTCGACGGCTACCGGCGCAGCGAGCGGTGGTATCCCCTCTCCTCACGGCTCTTCGGCCGATCCCGCCTGCGGCTGCCGCTGAAAGCCGTCGAGCATCTCGAGGTGATGCGCTCGCTCTCGCGTGCCCGCGCAGACGTGCTCCACCTACAGTGGCTTGCGCTGCCGCAGGCGGACGTCCACCTCCGCTTTCGCTCACCGTCGGTCTTCACCGCACACGATCTGCTGCCGCGGCGCACCGCTTCACGCACCGAGCTCTGGCGGCGGCTGCTCCGCCGGTTCGACCGCGTCGTCGTGCACACCGAAAGCGGCCGAGAGACGCTCGGCGCGCTCGGCGTCGACGCGCACGTCATTCCGCATCCCGTCTACCCGAGTGCGGCCACGCGCGCGGACGACGGCGCCACGCTGCTCGCACTCGGGGTCATCCGCCCGTACAAGGGCCTGGCCGACGCAATCGAAGTGACTCGGCGGCTCCCCGAGGCGCGGCTGCTCGTCGCCGGCGACCCCGCGATGCCGCTGGACGGCCTGCGCGACGCGCAGCGAGTCGAGTGGCGCCTCGGTTTCCTCTCGACCCCCGAGCTGGATCGCGCCCTCTCGGAAGCGACCGTCGCGGTCTTCCCGTACCGCCCCGAGCTCGACCAATCAGGCGCGCTCCTGCAAGCGCTCGGCGCCGGCGTGCCGGCCGTCGTCTACGACGTGGGTGGTCTCGGCGACCCGGTGCGCGCCTACGGTGCCGGTCAGGTCGTGCCTGCCGGCGACGTGGACGCGCTCACGGCGGCCGTCGGCGAGCTTCTCTCCGACTCCGCCACGCTCGCGGCCGCCCGCGCCGGTGCCGAGCGCGCCCGCGCAGAGTTGACGTGGGACGCGGCGGCCGCGCAGCATCTCGCTCTCTATCGTGAGCTCGCGTGATGTTCCGTCGTGCCCGCTTCACTGAGGTGATCGACTCGCAGCTCGACCTGTTCGAAGGCGACCACGGAGACGTGCTCACCGAAGCCGCCGCGCGCCTCGAGAGCTACCACCGCGCCGGCCGCGACGAAGCAGAGGAGCTGTACGGTGACTACCTCGACTCCGTCGAGACCGGCACGGAGCTCCTGGCCGACATGCGCGACCACTACGCGCGGTCACTGGATCACCCCGACGCGTATCTCCGCGAGTTCAACAAGGCGGTCGCGCGGCGTCTGCCTCCGTTCGCTCTGGAGATCGAGAACCGGTAATGGCGGGGCGCATCGAGGACTACGCGCTCGTCGGCGACCTACAGACCGCGGCACTGATCGGCCGGGATGGCTCGGTCGATTGGCTCTGCTTGCCGCGCTTCGACTCCGGTGCCTGCTTCGCCGCCCTGCTCGGCACTCATGACCACGGCCACTGGTCGATCTCGCCCGTCAACGGAGGGCCTGCGACCACCCGCCGTTACCGCGACAACACGCTCATCCTCGAGAGCGAATGGCAGACCCCGACCGGCCGCGTGCGGGTAATCGACTTCATGCCACCGCGCGGCCATTCGCCCGACATCGTGCGCATCGTCGAAGGCCTCGAAGGGACCGTCGAGATGACGACCGAGCTCGTGATCCGCTTCGACTACGGCTCGGTCATCCCCTGGCTGCTCCGGCTCGACGACGACACGCTCGTCGCGATCGGCGGCCCCGACGGCCTGGCACTTCGCACTCCGGTCGACCTCGAGCCGGACGGGATGAAGCACGTCGCAACCTTCTCGGTGCGCGCCGGCGATCGCGTCCCGTTCGTCCTCACCTGGTTCCCGTCGCACCATCACCGGCCACCCCAGCCCGTCGACGCCGAGCGGGCGCTCAAGGACACGGAGGCGTATTGGCTGAAGTGGTTCGAGAGCTGCGCGTACGAGGGCGGGTACCGCGACGCGGTGCACGTTTCGCTCGCCGTCCTGAAGGCGCTCACCTTCCAGCCGACGGGCGGGATCGTCGCCGCGCCGACGACGTCGCTCCCGGAGCTGATCGGTGGCGAGCGCAACTGGGACTACCGCTTCACCTGGCTGCGCGATGCGACGTTCACATTGTTCGCGATGATGAACGCCGGCTTCACCGCCGAGGCTCGCGCCTGGCGGAACTGGTTGCTCCGCGCTGTCGCCGGCGATCCGGCGAACGCCCAGATCCTCTACGGCGTGGGCGGTGAACGCCGGGTCGACGAGCGCGTCCTCGACTGGCTGCCCGGATATGCGGGCTCGGCTCCGGTCCGCGTCGGAAACGCCGCCCACGAGCAGTTCCAGCTCGACGTCTACGGCGAGGTGATGGACGCACTGCACCAGGCGCGCGTCGAGGGACTGCCTGCGGACGACCACGGCTGGTCGCTGCAGCAGGCCCTCATGGAGTTCCTCGAAGGCGCCTGGGAACTGCCCGACGAGGGGATCTGGGAGGTGCGTGGCCCGCGGCGGCATTTCACGCACTCGAAGGTGCTCGCGTGGGTCGCGTTCGACCGAGCCGTCGACACTGTCGAGCGTTTCGACCTGCCAGGCCCGATCGACCGCTGGCGCAGACTGCGCGACGACGTGCATCGCGAGGTTTGCCGCGAGGCGTTCAACGTCGAGCTCAATTCGTTCACACAGGCGTACGGCTCGGATGAGCTCGACGCATCGACGCTGCTGATCCCGCTCGTCGGCTTCCTGCCGGGCAACGATCCGCGAGTGCTCGGTACGATCGACGCGATCCAGCGGGACCTGACGCGCGACGGCTTCGTCGAGCGGTACAGGCAGAAGGCCGACCACAACCCGGTCGACGGGCTGAGCGGCGGCGAAGGGGTGTTCCTGCCGTGCTCGTTCTGGCTCGTGGACGCGCTCTTGATGGCAGAGCGGGACGACGAGGCACGTGCGCTGTTCGAGCAGCTGCTTGCGGTGCGCAACGACCTCGGGCTCCTCTCCGAGGAGTACGACCCGGCCGCGAAACGGTTGCTC
Source organism: Thermoleophilia bacterium (assembly GCA_017882605.1). GTDB lineage: Bacteria > Actinomycetota > Thermoleophilia > Gaiellales > Gaiellaceae > PALSA-600. The sequence goes on from JADGPE010000021.1 coordinate 30,177, forward strand.
GGAAACTTCCCGCAGGCGTTCACGCACGTCGGCCTCGTCAACTCGGCCTACAACCTCTCGCACCACGTAGGCCCGATGCACCAGCGCACCGGCAGGCGCTAGTAGAACCTGGTTGCCGCGCAGAACCAGGTTCATGTCTTCAGCGGTCGCGGGAGGTCACAGACACGAACCTGGTTCCCTTCGGGGAACCAGGTCCGGTTCACCTACGGCCGAAGTGGTGTGCGCGCGGCAGGGCGCGCGTCACTTCGGCCTCGCTCGCCGCTCTGCGCGCCAGCGGGCCGAGCGACGACACCTCGGAGACCAGCAAGTTGACATTGCGGTCGTGACGCTCGAGCCTGCCGCTCGCGAGAACCAGCGGCTCGCCGCGGATGATCGCCCTGTGCTCCTCGTAGACCTTCGACGGGATGATCAGGTTCGTCTGGCCGTGCTCGTCCTCGAGCAGCATGAAGACGATCCCGTTTGCGGTTGCAGGACGCTGGCGGGCGATCGCCATGCCGGCGACCTGGATCCGGGTGCCACTCGGCGTGTCTGCCAGGTCGGCGCTCGTCGCGACTCCTGCCGGCAGATGCGGACGCAGGAGCTGCAGCGGATGGATGCCGACCGAGAGCGACGTATGCTTGTAGTCGGCGAGCATCCGCTCCCACGGCGTCTGCTCCGGTAGCTGCGGGATCACGGCGGTCGGCTCGAGCGGCAACGCAAGCTGACGGTTGCCGCCGGCAACCGTCGCGCCACGCGGGGCGACGCCGAGCCGCCAGAGGAGCTCGCGCCGGGGCCCCCACTCGTCGCACGCCCCTGCCGAGACGAGTGCTTCGAGCACGTCCTGTTTCACCGACGCGAGACGGGCAAGGTCGCCGAGGTCGCGGTAGGGCTGCTGTGCGACCACCGACTGCGCTTCTGCCTCGCCGACCGACTGCACGTAGGCAAGCCCGACCCGAACTGCTCCGTCCTCGACGTCGCACTGCGCCCCTGAACAGTTGATATGAGGCGACAACACAGTCACCCCGCGCCGCTGGGCATCCCTCACAAGGGATGACGGCGGGTAGAAGCCCATCGGCTGTGCGTTCATCAGCGCACACAGGAACTCCGACGGGTAGTACCGTCGCAGCCAAGCCGACTGATACGCGAGCAGGCCGAACGCGGCTGCGTGCGACTTCGGAAAACCGAAGCCCGCGAAGCCGACGAGCTTGTCGTAAATCGCGTGTGCGGTCTCCTCGTCGATGCCGTTGGCGAGGCAGCCGGTGACGAACCGCGGCCGGAACGCCTCGATCGCCTCCTCACTTCGCTTGCGGCTCATCGCGCGGCGCAGCCCTTCGGCCTCTCCGATCGAGAAGCCCGCTGCCGCCATCGCAACGTCGAGCACCTGGTCCTGGAAGACGACGACGCCGAGCGTGTCGCGCAGGGCCTCGCGCAGCGACTCGTGCAGGACCGGCGGCTCGAAGCTCGGGTCGGCGCGCTTCGCGTGCCGGTGCTGCACGTAAGGATGAACCGCCTTTCCCTGGATCGGCCCCGGACGCACGAGCGCGACCTGCACGGTCAGGTCCTCGAGATTCTCGGGCCGCGTCTGCAAGAGGCTCTGCATCTGGGCGCGGCTCTCGATCTGGAAGACCCCGACGGTGTCTGCCCGCTGGATCTCCTCGTAGACGCCGGGGTCGTCGAGCGGCACGCGTGAGAGGTCGATCGTCTCCCCCCGCAGCCGCGCAATGCGGTCGATCGTCTCCTCGACGGCCGAGAGCATGCCGAGGCCGAGCAGGTCGATCTTCAGGAAGCCCGCGTCACCGCAGCTGTCCTTGTCCCACTGGCAGATCTGCCTGCCTGCCATCGCCGCGGGCTGCACCGGCACGAGGTCGATCAGCGGCCGGGTCGAGATGACCATTCCACCCGGGTGCTGGCTGATGTGGCGCGGCAGCCCTGCGATCTCCTTCGTCAGCTCGCGGAACGCCGCCCAGCGCGGGCCGGCATGCGTGCCGGGCACTCCGTCGAGCTCGTCGCCGACGCGGGTCGCATCCCAGCCGTCGGTGACGCGTGCGAGCCGCTCCAGCTCGGCGAACGGCAGCCCGAGCGCCTTGCCGACGTCGCGGATCGCACCACGGCTGCGATAGCTCGCGAACGTCGCGACGAGCGCCGCATGCTGACGGCCGTAGCGCTCGGTGACGCGCACGATCAGCTTCTCGCGGATGTCGCGCGGAAAATCGAGGTCGATGTCGGGCACGGCGACCATCTCATCGTTGATGAAGCGGCCGAGCGACAGGCCCGCTGAGACGGGATCGACGTGCGAGAGGCCGGTCAGGTAGCAGACGATCGAGCCGACGCTGGAGCCGCGGCCGCGCCCCGGCGGCAGCGCGTGACGGGGACTGCCCGGGCCACGCACCTCGAGCGCGCACTCGCGGGCGAGCTCGAGCACCTCCCAGTGGAGCAGGAAGAACCCCGAGAGGCCGATCCGCATGATCAGCGCAAGCTCCTCGCACAACCGTTCGCGCGCACGCGCGCGAACGGCTCCGCTAGCGGATCGGTAGCGCTCGGCAAACGTCGACTGACAGATCCTCTCGAGTTGCCGATCTGCGGGGTCCGCTCCGTCGGAGAAGTCGGGATAGCGATACCCGAGCTCCTGCGTCAGGTCGAACCGGCAGCGATCGGCGAGCTCGCGCGTGCGTGCAGCCGCGTCCACGGGCAGGCGCTCGAGCATCGCCTGCGGCCCGAGCAGCACCGCTTCGTGGTTCCCGCGCCGCTCGCGCTCGCAGCCATCGAGCGACGTGCGGTGCTTGATCGCGACGAGCGCGTCCTGCAGCCGTGCCCTCGCCGGGCTGTGTGCGTGCACGTTGCCGGTCGCGACGGTGGGCACGCCGAGGTGCTCGGCGAGTTCGACGAGCCGCGTGTTCCGTTTTGCATCGCCACGCTCGTACGGGCGTTGCAGCTCGATCGAGAACGCACCGGGGAACGCCAGCGCCATTCGCTCGGCCGCTTTCGCGTCGACGACAGCGAGGCCGTTCCGGGCGCAGCCCGAGAGCGCGACGAGCCCTACCGCGTGGCGTTCGACCACGTCGAGCGACGTCTCGGCCGGCAGCAGGTCGCGCTCCTTCCCCGGCTCCCGTGTGCCCGCATGCGCCTCAGTGAGGATGCGGCAGAGGTTCGCGTAGCCCTGCCGCGTCTCGCAGAGCAGCGTCACGTGAGCACCGCCGCCGAGACTGACTTCGGCGCCGGTGATCGGACGGACGCCGAGGTGCTTCGCGGCGTGGGCGAACTCGAGCGAGCCGTAGACGCCGTCGTGGTCGGTGAGCGCCAGCGCGTCGTAGCCGAGCTCGGCTGCGCGAGCGGCCAGCTCTTCCGGCAGTGACGCGCCGTCCAGGAACGAGTAGGCGGAATGCGCGTGCAGTTCGACGTAGGGCGAGCGACCAGTACCGGTGCCTGGCGCCCGTCGGGCAGCGGAGACCGGGTCGCGCTCGTCCCCGACGCCGCCACGCGCGGGGAATGCATCCCGCGAGGCGAAGGTCATAGAATTGCTGCGTGCCGGAGGGGATCCTCAGCGGCCCGGGCGAAGGGGAACTGCTTCGCAACGAGCAGGGGAACCGGGTGGTGGTCGAAGGGGAGCTCGACGTGTACGTCAACGGCGAATGGACGCGCGCGGCTCCGGGGGCATTCCTCTCGGCGGCTCCCGGTGTCGAGCACGGCTTCACCAAGCGCGACAGCGGAACCGTGCGGTTCTTGAACATCCACGCGCCGGGTGGCTTCGAGCACAGCCTGCGCGCGATGAGCGTCCGGGACGCGCAGCCCTAGGCGCGCTGGGTGAACCATGTTCCGGCGTCGTCGTCGTAGTAGACGACGGCGTTCTCCCCTGTTTCGAGCACGAGGTCGAAGTAGCGGCGATGCACGGGGTCTTCCGTCCACCAGCGGTCGACGACGCGCCACTCCTCGCGCACGACCGCGACGTCCTGGCGGTTGACGCGGCGCGGCGTCCCGTCGGCGTGGTTCTCGACGAGCGCCGGGCGAGGCGCGTTCAGTCGTCGCGCGGAACGAGCAGTGCGCGCGCTTCGGGTATGCGTGACCACGGAGCGACCTCCACAACGGTTGAGACTCCGCCCGCCCCGACAGCCGCGCGCACTTGGCGCAGGCCTTCGCGGAGCCGGCCTTGCATCACTTCACCCTCTGCAGCCACGAGCTCGAGCTGCTCGCCGGTGTGCTCGGCGAGCTCCATCACCTCGAGCCGAAGCTTGAGCGCCGGTGCCGGCAGTTCCGCGAGCTTCGGTGAGAGCGCAGCCCGCAACCGGGCCGGGTCGGCCGTCGGCTCGCGCAGCGTCACCGTCCGGCGCCACGAGGCACCGCCGACCAGTCGCGCCCACACCGCGACCTTCCTCGGCGGCCGCCCCGCGCGTTCCGGGCGTGCGAGCAGGCGATCGAGCAGCACCCCGAGCCCTCGCCGGAGCGTCAGCTCGTTGCCGACCGCTTCCGGGAACTCGAGCGTCTCGTGGATGGCCGTCGCCGGCCGTCTCGGCTTGACCCTCCCGTCCT
>JADGPE010000058.1 GCA_017882605.1 Thermoleophilia bacterium
TCTCGCCGCAGGCACACAACGGCGTCCGCCAGAAGAAGCGGAGGCGTGTGTAGTGGCTCGCGATCGTTCACCGAAGTGCAAGCAGTGCCGCCGGGAGGGGATCAAGCTCTTCCTCAAGGGGGAGCGCTGCCTGACCGAGAAGTGCGCCATCGAGCGCCGCTCGTATCCGCCGGGCGAGCACGGCCGCGGGCGCATCAAGCAGAGCGAGTACCTGATGCAGTTGCGTGAGAAGCAGAAGGCGCGCCGCTACTACGGCCTCCTCGAGACGCAGTTCCGCACGTACTACGAGAAGGCGAACAAGCAGGGTGGGATCACGGGCGACAACCTGCTGCGCATGCTCGAGACTCGCCTCGACAACGTCGTCTACCGGCTCGGCTTCGCGGCGTCACGCGCCCAGGCGCGCCAGCTCGTCCGTCACGGGCACTTCTCCGTGAACGGCGGTCGCGTGAACATCCCGAGCTACCAGGTCAAGCCCGACGACCTCGTCTCCCTGAAGACCGGGTCCGGCGCGGAGCAGATCGTCCGCGACGCGACCGACCTCACCGCCGCTGTCGCCCCGTGGCTGCAGGCAGACCACGACGGGCTCAGTGGGACCGTCTTGAAGTGGCCGGAGCGTGCAGAGATCGACACTCCGGTTTCCGAACAGCTGATCGTCGAGCTCTACTCGAAGTAGTTCAAGTACACCGTTTCGAGCTCGCAAGAGAAAGGACACACTTTGGCAGTACGCGCGACCGATTTCCAGGTGCCGAAGATCACGCACGAGGAAGTGAACGAGAACCGTGGCGTCTTCGTGATCGAGCCGCTCGATCGCGGCTTCGGCTACACGTTCGGCAACTCGCTGCGCCGTGTGCTGCTCTCCTCGCTGGAGGGCGCTGCGGTCACCTCGGTGAAGATCGAGGGCGTCGCGCACGAGTTCACGACGCTCCCGGGCGTCCGCGAGGACGTCACCGACATCATCCTCAACCTGAAGCAGCTCGTCTGCATCCTCCACGGCGAGTCGCCTGAGGTGGAGGTCCGGCTGACGAAGCGCGGCGACGGAGCCGTCACGGCCGCCGACATCGAAGCGCCCGCCGACCTCGAGATCCTCAACCCGGAGCTCGAGATCGCGAATCTCTCGTCGAAGGGCCGCCTCGAGGTCACGCTCACGATCGGCCGCGGCCGCGGCTACGTCCCGGCCGAGGGCAACCGTGGCCAGGTTCACACGATCGGGGTGATCCCGGTCGACTCGATGTTCTCGCCGATCAACCGTGTCGCCTACGACGTGGAAGCGGCACGCGTCGGGCAGCGCACCGATTACGACAAGCTGATCCTCGACGTCACCACGAACGGCTCGATCGATCCGAAGGACGCGATCGCTCAGGGCGCCGAGATCCTGATCCGCCAGCTGGCGATCTTCACCGACCTGGAGAAGATCGAGGGTTATGGCGAGTCGGCCGCGACGTCGACTGACGGCGGCGGCGAGTCCCCCGGCGTCTCGCTCGCGGGCGGGATGGAGAACTTCCCGATCGAGGAGCTGGAGCTCGGTGTGCGCTCGTACAACTGCTTGAAGCGCGTCGGCATCGAGACGATCGGCGACCTCGTCACGAAGTCGGAGTCGGAGCTGGCCGCGATCCCGAACTTCGGCAAGAAGTCGATCGAAGAGGTCAAGGAGACGCTCCAGCAGCACGGTCTCAACCTGCGCGGCGGCGGGAACGGCGCGGCGGAGTAAGTCGTGCGGCACGCGCGCTCAGGAAAGAAGCTCGGCCGCGATTCGGCGCACCGCAAGGCGCTCTACTCGAACCTTGCCGGTGCGCTGATCGAGCACGGTCGCATCAAGACGACCGTCACCAAGGCGAAGGCCGTCAAGCCGATCGCCGAGCAGATGATCACGCTCGGCCGGCGCGGTGACCTGCACGCCCGGCGGCAGGCGACGGCGTTCCTGCGCTCGCGCGACGTGGTGCACAAGCTCTTCGCAGACGTCGCGCCGCTCTTCAAGGATCGCCCGGGCGGCTACACACGGATTGTCAAGATCGGACCGCGCCAGGGCGACGCGGCCGAGATGGCCTATCTCGAGCTCGTCGACGAGGAGTACGTCGCGACCCAGCGCGAGGAGCGGACGCCCGAGCCGGCGGCCGTGGCGGAGCCCGCCGAGGCAGTCGAGGAGGAGGTCGAGCCGGAGGAGGGCGAGCCGGAAGAGGCCGAGGCTGTCGAGGAGACCGAGGCCGCCGACGAATCAGGCGGCGGAGCCGACGAGAGCACCGACGACGGCGATGACCGTGCCGCCGACGACGAGATTCAGTAGCGATTTCGCGAAGCTCGTCTCGAAGAACTTCCAGCGGATCACCGCCAGTCCGATCAGCTCGAACCCGACGACGACTGCCGCGGTCACGACCGCTACGTGGTAGTTCGGGATCAGGAATGGGAGCGTGTGGAGGATTCCGCCCACGAACGTGCCGACGCCGGTGATGATCCCGCGCGTGACGGGGCTGCCGCGCCCGGTGAGCTCTCCGGTGTCCGAGAGCCCCTCGCTGTAGGCCATCGAGATCGCCGCGCCGATCGCGGTTGCGAGACCGGCGATGAAGGCAGCGTGCGGCTTGTGTGTGTAGAACGCGATCCCGAAGATCGGCGCGAGGGTCGAGAGCGATCCGTCGATCAGCCCGACCATTGCGGGCTGCACGCGCTGCAGGAGAAAGTGGTGCTCGTCGGACACGCACCCGTAGTATAAATGACAGCTGACAAGTGACTAGAGCATCAGGCACTCCTTACAACGACGGTCAGGTAGGCCTGACGTGCTGCGCCTCAAGCTAGCGATCGAGTACGACGGCACGGGCTTCCGCGGCTGGGCCAGGCAGCCGGGCGCACGCACCGTTGAAGGCGAGCTGCGCCGGGCGGTCGGGGAGCTCTACGGGACGTTCAGCGAGCTCGTGGTCGCCGGGCGCACCGACACCGGCGTCCACGCGCTTGGGAACGTCGTCTCGGTCGACGTGCTCGGAGGGCCTCCGGCCGCGCGGGCGGCGGAGGCGTTGAACACCGTGCTGCCGGACGACGTCGCCGTGAGGACGGTCGAGGAGGTGCCCGACGGCTTCCATGCCCGCTTCGACGCGGTGTCGAGGTCCTACCGCTTTCGCGTCTGGGGCCGGCGCGAGCGGTCGGTCTTCGAGGCGCGGCGGTCGCTCTGGTGGCCGCGCGCGCTCGACCCGGTCGAACTGAACGAGAACGCGCAGTCGCTGATCGGCGCGCACGACTTCCGCGCGTTCACGCCGACCGAGACAGAGCACCGCACCTTCGTGCGAACGGTCGAGAGCGCGCAGTGGGCCGAGCTCGGTGAGAACGTTCTCGCCTTCGAGATCACTGCCGACGCGTTTCTCCGCCACATGGTACGAACGCTCGTCGGCACGATGCTGGGGGGGCGCGAGCTCGCGCCACTCCTCGCGGGCCGCCCCCGCAGCGAAGCCGGCGCGACGGCGCCACCGCACGGGCTCTACCTGCTGGCCGTGTCGTATCCGGACGTGTCCGGGGACAGTCCCCGGACACGTCCGTAACCGCCATGGCCGGGGTCTGACCCCGGCCGGCGCGTCACCCTGCGACGCTAGGACGGGACGGCCCGTCGCTACGATCGGGCGCGTGCGCTTTCCGGTCGTTCTCTTCGATCTCGACGGCACGGTCATCGACTCCGGTGCGATCATCCTGGCGTCGATGCGCCATGCCGCCGAGAGCGTCGTGGGCGGCGAGTGGAGCGATGACGAGCTGATGAAGGCGGTCGGCGGGCCTGGGCTCGAAGCCCAGATGGTCGCGCTCGATCCGACTCGCGTCGACGAGCTCGTACGCGTGTACCGTGTCCACAACGAACCGCTGCACGACACGCTCGAGTGCTGCGGGAACATGGACGTCGTGCTCGCCGACCTGAAGGAGCGCGGCCACCGGCTCGGCATCGTCACCGCGAAGCGCCGCGCCACTGTCGAGCTTGCGTTCGCGCGGCTCCCGCTCGCGCATCTCTTCGAGACCGTCGTCGGCGGTGACGAGACCGCGCGGCACAAGCCCGACCCCGAGCCGCTGCTGCTCGCGCTCGACCGGCTCGGGGCAAGCACGCTCGACGCAGCATACGTCGGAGATTCGCCGTTCGACATGAGCGCCGCCAAGGCCGCGGGCCTGTACGCGATCGGCGTCAGCTGGGGCCGCATCCATGCCGCCAACAAGCTGACGGACGCCGATGCGATCGTGGATCGTCCCGAGGAGCTCCTTGACCTCGTCTAGGGCGGCCGAGCTGCGCAACCTGCTCAACCGGTGGCTCCACGAGTACCACGTGCTCGACGAGCCGTCGGTCGACGACGCCACCTACGACCACGCGTACGACGAGCTCGTCGAGCTCGAACGCGAGCATCCAGAGCTCGTCACACCCGATTCGCCGACGCAACGGGTCGGCGCTCCCGCGTCGGCCAGGTTCCAGAAGGTCAGTCATCTGACGGCGATGGGCTCGCTCGAAAAGGTGACCACGGAGGAAGCGATCGAGAAGTGGGCCGACGACGTTCGCAAGCGTCTCGGCGACGGTGCTTCGGTCGCCTACGTCCTCGAGCCGAAGATCGACGGTCTCGCGATCAACCTCACCTACGAGGAGGGCGTGCTCGCGCGCGGTGCGACGCGCGGCGACGGCGAGGTTGGCGAAGACGTGACGATCAACCTGCGCACGATCCCGGCGATCCCGTTGCGCATGCTCGGCAGCGACGCGCCACGACTGATCGAGGTGCGAGGGGAGGTCTACATGCCTCTCGCGGGGTTCCGCCTGCTGAACGAGCGCCTCGTCGGCGAAGGGAAGAAGCCTACGCCGAATCCGCGCAACGCCGCTGCCGGCTCTCTGCGGCAGAAGAACCCCTCGATCACGGCGCAGCGGCCGCTCTCGTTCTGGGCCTACGGCGTCGGTGCGCACGAGGGCGCTGAGCTCACTTCCCACTGGCAGACCTTGCAGTGGCTGCGCGAACATGGTTTTCCGATCAACCCGTTCGTGGAGCGGCTCGAGACCGTCGAGGAGATCGCCGAGCGCTGCCGCGCGTGGGAGCGCCGCCGCACGGAGCTCGACTATGAGATCGACGGGATCGTCATCAAGGTGGACGACTACGCGCAGCAGGAGCGCCTCGGTGCGTTGCACCAGCGACCCCGCTGGGCGCGGGCGTTCAAGTGGGCGCCGATGACGGCGACGACCCGGCTCGAAAAGATCTTGATCCGGGTCGGCCGCACCGGCGCGCTCAACCCCTGGGCGCTGCTCGAGCCGGTCGAGGTCGGCGGTGTCACGATCTCGCGCGCGACGCTGCACAACGAAGAGGACATCAACCGCAAGGACATCCGCGAGGGCGACGACGTGATCGTCCAGCGCGCCGGCGACGTGATCCCCCAGATCGTTGGCCCCGCCGGGCGGCACAAGCGAGGGACGAAGCCGTTCAAGATGCCGAGTCACTGCCCGCTTTGCGGCGTCGAGGTCGTGAAGCCGGAAGGCGAGGCCATGCACCGCTGTCCGAACCGCGCATGTCCCTCGCGCGGCCTCGAGTCGCTCATCAACTGGGTGCAGGCGGCTGCCGACATCGACGGCGTCGGCGAGCAGCTCGTCCGCCGGTTGTGGGAGCTCGGCCTCGTGCGGTCGCTGCCGGAGCTCTATCGGCTCACGAAGGAGCAGCTGCTCGAGCTCGACGGCTTCGGCGAGACGTCGGCGACGAACGCCGTGAACTCGATCGCGGTCTCGAAGGCGATCCCGTTTCGCCGCGTGCTCTTCGGCCTCAACATCCCGGACGTCGGTTGGGTCACGGCGCAGAACCTCGCGCGTCACTTCGGCAGTGTCGACCGGCTCGCCGCGGCGACGCAGGAGGAGATCATGGAGTGCGAAGGCATCGGCCCCGAGCGAGCCGAGGCGATCGCCGAATGGTTCGCCGACGACGACAACGAGCGGCTCGTCGCCGAGCTGCGCTCGCTCGGACTTCGGTTCGAGGCGGGCGAGGAAGACCGTCCGGTCGAAGGGCCGCTCACCGGCAAGCAGTACGTCGTCACCGGCACGCTCGTGTCGTTCTCGCGCGAGCAGGCGCGTGAGGCGCTGGAGGCGCTCGGCGCGAAGGTCTCCGACAACGTGTCGAAGAAGACGACCGGCGTGATCGTCGGCGAGAGCCCGGGCTCGAAGGTCGCGAAGGCCGAGAAGGCGGGCGTCCCGTTGCTCACCGAGGACGACCTGAAGGCTCTCGTCGGCGAGCTCTAGCCCACCGACGCGAGCGCGCTCGCGAACCGGTCCTGCGCGAGCTGGGCGGAGTGTGCCGCCACGGGCCGGCCGTTCTGGAGCACGGCGAACGCAAAACGGTCACCGGCGTAGCCCGAGAGCGCCGAGGCCTCGTCGGTCGTGCCGGTCTTCGCGTGCACGGCGCCGCGCGCAGGCTTCAGCTGCATCCGGTGCTCGAGCGTCCCGTTCACGCCCGCGACGGCCAGGGCGGCCCAGAACGGCTGATGGAGGTCGGGATCGCTCCAGGACGTCATGAGGAGCGTCGAGAGCGCGCGCGCCGTCACCCGGTCCTCGAGCGAAAGGCCCGAGCCGTCCACGATGCGCACACCCGCGAGCGGGACGCCCGCGGCTGCGAGGTCCCGCCGCACGATTGCGACGCCCGCAGCCGTCGTTCCGCCGGTGCCGCTCTCAGCACCGAGCTCCTTCACCATCAGCTCGGCGGTGAAGTTGTCGCTCTCGCGGTCCATCTCCTGAAGGATCACCGCGAGCGGCTCCGACTCGACCTGCGCGAGAGCGAGCGCTCCGTCCGGAGCGCGCCCCGACCCGACGGCGCCGCTCGAGACGCCGTGAGCCCGCAGCAGCCGGCGGAAGGCCCCGGCCGCCGCAAGTGCGGGCTGCAAGGCGACGTGGTGGTCGTAGAACGCACGGTCGACGGCGAGCGCGGAGAGCGGTGGGCACTCGTTGATGAAGAACCCGGACTTCCAGCCGGGCGCGGTTCGACGGGCATCGAACCACGACTCGTCGCCGAACACACGTCCCGCGATGCGTGTGATTCCCGAGTCCGCGATCTGCGCGGCGAGCCGGCCGACCTGCACGGAAGTGAGGGTTGGATCGCCGAACCCCTTCAAGAAGAGATCGCCGTGCCAGGTCGTTCCGTCCTGGTGGCCACGGGCGAAGACCTCGGTGCGAAAGCGATACGTCACACCCAGTTCATGCAGCGCCGCGAACGTCACAGCCAGCTTCTCGTTCGAGGCCGGCGCGAGCGGCAGGTCGGGATTGCGGGAGAACACGACCTTCCCCGTGCCCAGATCGACCGCAACCGCCGCTGACGCGCTCTTCGAGTAGCCCGGGACGGCGAGCGCTTGCGCGAGGCGCGCCGGGAGCGGGAGAGTCGCGGCGTGGCCGGCCGGGACGAGGACCAGCGCGAGGGCGACGGCTGCGAGTCCCTTCCGCACCCGGGTCATTGTGACCGATGCCGCGGCGGGCTGGGCCTTGCGTGGCGGGGGAATGGGCCGCACGGCCCTTGCTGCGTCGGCACCTCGACCGGAGAATCGATCGAGGTGGGACTGATGGAGCTCCACGACCGGATTGCGGCGCTGCTCACGGCACCGACGCGCGATGTCGAGGAGCTCGAGCACGCTCTGACGGACGGTTATGCAGCTTCGCTCTCTCTCGAGGCGGAGCGTTGGCGGCTCGAACGGCAGGTGGCGGGATTGAGCCTGGGAATCGAGAGCGGCGACCTAGTGGAGAATGCGCGCGAGCTCGCCGCCGCTGCAACGCGGCTCGAGGACAACAACCGCGAGCTCGCGACCCTGCGCGCGCTGCTGTCCGAGTTGCGCCGGTGCGCGGACGACGCCCGCGTCGGCTCGCCCGCTCGCTCGTAGGAGCAGTCCGGGCTAGACGATCCCGGACCGGACCGCGTAGACCGCGGCCTGGATCCGATTGTCGATCTGCAGTTTCATGAGGATGTTCGAGATGTGGTTCTTCACCGTCTTCGGGCTGATGTGGAGCTCGAGCGCGATCATCCCGTTGTCCTTGCCGTTTGCGATCAGCTTCAGCACCTCGATCTCACGGTCCGAGAGCTCCGACTGAATCAGCTCGGCCTCGTGCGGGGAGGCGCTCGACGCGCGGACGCGTTGGAGCACCTTCGACGCAATCGCGGGGGACACGAGTGACTCGCCGACGGACGCGGCGTGAATGCCGCTGATCAGCTCCGTGATCGACGAGTCCTTCAGCAGATAGCCGCATGCTCCCGCGAGGATCGCGTCCATCACGTCGGCGTCCTGATCCGAGATCGTCAGTACGAGCACGCGGGTCAGGGGCGCGATCATCGAGATCTGCCGCGTCGCCTCGACGCCACTGATCCCCGGCATGTTCAGATCCATCACGACCACGTCCGGGGCAACGTCGCGCACTGCGTGGAGGGCATCCGTGCCGCTGTCGCACTCCCCAACCACTTGCACGCCTTGTTCCTCGAGCAGGTTGCGGAGGCCCGTGCGGAAGAGATCGTGGTCGTCCACGAGCAGGACTCGCGGCTGTGGTGCGTGAGTGTTGTTCGCTTCGTCGCTCAGCTCGGCCTGCCCGATCTAGTGCAAGACGATCGTCACCGTGCGCCGGCCCCAGGCGTTCGCCTGCGCCACCGACGGGAACCACAGGTCGATCGTCGCGCCGACGATCGACCCACCTCGGTCCGCGGCGACGGCTTCGCCGTAGCCGGGGATCGTCATGTGCGTGCCGAGCGGGATCACCGACGGATCGACGGCAACGACGCCCCACCCGACGGGAAGACCGCTCGCGGTGTGGCCCTGCAGTGCGTAGCCGGTCGCCGACACCGTGATCGTCCGCCCTCGAACCGACGAGCTGAACGACGGGGCGGCAGCAGAGACCGTTGAGAGCGTCGCGGTGGGGAGCACCGCGCTGGTGCGCGCGAGCTGGGCGCTGCGAAGCTGCGCCGCACGTGCTGTGGCCACGAGGTCGGAGATCTGGCGCTCGGTCAGCCGGCGTTGCGCGGAGAGGGAGGCAAGGTAAGAGCTTCGCTGGGCCCGCGTCCGTTCGAGCGACGCCGCTGTCGCCTGGGCGGTGCGTGTAGCGGTCTCGAGCGCGGCCCTCCGCGTGGCGAGCCCGCGTGCAGCCTGGGCGATCGACGTGCGCGCGCCGGCGAGCTCGCGGAGAACGTCTTCACCCTGGCCTGTGACACGGTTCAGGTTGTCGAGATCGGTCAACGCTTCGTCGAGGTTCTTCGAGCCGAACACGATCTCCAGCGGCTCGACGTTTCCCTCTTCGTAGAGAATGCGGAGCCGCTGCGCCACGCGCGTCTGAGAGATGCGCGTGCTTCTCCGCGCAATCGCGAGTTGATGACGGAGGCTCAGCCGCTCTGCGCGAAGCGACCGGGCTTGGGCTCGAAGGGACGCGAGCTTCGACTGCGCGACGGTCAGCTGCTGGTCGAGGGAATAGAGGTCGAGCACTGCCGCGCGCGAGTGCGCCACGATCGCAGCATCTTGCGCTCGTAGAGACCTGGTGCCCTGCGAGGGATTTGCCCCGACGACTGCGGGTGCGATCAGCACCACCAGCGCGATCAAGGCGAACGAAAACATGCGCCGCAAAGGCGTGTGTGCCTGCCCTAGCACGAAAGGGGACCGTACCACAGTCCAGGAGCAGGACTGTGGTACTTCGTGCAGAAAGAAACAAGTTTTGCGCAGGTTTGCGGTAGTTCCACATTGACGCTGATCCGAACACATTGCTAACCTGCCTTCTCGTGACGTACCGGCCCCACCCGGTGCGCCCGTCCCGCCCCCGAACATGGGGTTGTTATTCGTAGGTTGGGACAGGCGCCGTACGTTCTCGCAGGGATCTGTTGTGTTCTCCTGACGGCAGTCCCAGCATTTGCGGATCCTTCGATCACATCGAAGCGAGCAGAGGCGCAACAAGTCATGGGGCAGCTGCAGCAGCTCTCCGACTCGCTCGAGCGCGCGCGCTCGCAGTACGACTCTGCGACTGCACAACTTGCGCAGATTCAGCGCGATCTGCGCGAGAACCGCCACGAGCTGCAGATCGCGAAGAGCAACCTCCACGAGAGCCAGCGCACGATCGCGCAGCGTCTCGTGACGCTCTACACGACGGATCAGGCGTCGACGCTGGAAGTGATCCTCGGCGCGAAGAACCTCGACGACATGATCAACCGCATGGACAGCGCGAAGAGCGTGACGGCGCTCGACACGCGCATCCTCTCGCAGGTGAAGACGTTTCGAACCGCGGTGAAGCGCCACGGTGCGCTGCTCGCGCATGCTCGCGCTTCGCAGGCGCACGTCGTTGCACAACGCGCCGCAGCGAAGCAGTCGATCGAGTCGAAGATCAGTGAGCAGAACCGACTGCTGTCCTCGATCAAGGGCCAAATCGCACAGCTGGTCGCCGCCGACGCCGCGAGGCAGTTGCAGATGGCGCGCGAGGCGCAGGTCCGGCTCGCAGCCCAGCAGCAAGCGGCTCAGCAACAGCAGTCGAACACGGTCGTCGGCGTCTCGGCGATCGCGCCGGCGGCGGACACGGTCGTTGCGCCGCCGCCGACGCACAGCAATGTCGCCAACGTTGCGATGTCGCAGCTCAACACACCGTATGTGTGGGGCGGTTCGGCACCCGGTGGGTTCGACTGCTCCGGCCTCGTGATGTGGGCGTACGCGCAGGTCGGTGTCTCGCTTCCCCATTCGTCGTATGCCCAGTACGGCTACGGCGTCCCGGTCTCTCGTGACCAGTTGCAGGCCGGCGACCTCGTCTTCTTCGACGGCCTCGGCCACGTCGGCATCTACATCGGTGGTGGCCAGTTCGTGCACGCGCCCCATACCGGCGACGTGGTGAAGATCTCCAGCCTCGACGAGAGCTGGTACTCGGCGACCTTCGTCGGCGCCCGCCGCATCCTCTGAACCTGGTTCTCGCCGCAGGCGAAACCAGGTTCGTGTCGTAAGCGTCTCTAGACGCCGCGGTGTTGCGTACGCCTGACGGCGTCGAGTCGTCAGGCGTACAGGTCTGCGAGCTCGCGGGCGAAGTGGTCGAGGATCACAGCGCGTCGCAGTTTCAGCGTCGGCGTCATCTCGTCCGCTTCGAGGGTGAATTCGCGTGGCAGCACGGTGAAGCGCTTGATCTGCTCGTAGCGTGAACGTTGGGCGTTGACGCTGTCGATCGCACCCTGCACGGCCTTGCGCACCTCCGCGTCGCTCATGTCCCGCGTCGAGTCCGGATCCACCGTGATCAGAGCCGCCACATACGGCTTGCGATCGCCGACGACGAGCACCTGCGAGATCAGTCGGTGTGCCTTCAGCTCGTTCTCCAGGTTCTGCGGCGCAACGTTCTTGCCGCCTGCGGTGACGATGATGTCCTTCTTGCGGTCGGTGATGACGAGGAATCCGTCCTCGTCCAAGTGACCGATGTCCCCCGTGTGCACGAAGCCCTCGTCGTCGAGCGTCGCCTTCGTCGCCTCGCTGTCGCGGTAGTAGCCCGCGAAGACGGTGTTCGAGCGGATGAGGATCTCATTGTCGTCGGCGAACTCGAGCTCGACGCCCGGCAGGGGCTTCCCGACCGTTCCGAACCTGAAATCCCCCAGTCGGTTGACCGTCGCCGCCGTCGTGACCTCGGAGAGCCCGTAGCCCTCGAGGATGAGGATGTCGATCGCGTGGAAGAACTCTGCGATCTCGCGCGACAGGGGCGCGCCACCGGCGTTCGCGACTCGCAGCCGGCCTCCCAGTCGTGCCTTCACCTTCGAGTAGACGAGCTTGTCGGCGACGCGGTGCTGCCAGAGAAGCGTCGCGGGCACCGGCTGCTTCGCCTGCCGCAATCTGGAGACGCGATAGCCGACGCGCAGGGCCCAGTCGACAATCGCCTTCTTCGCTCCCGTCTGGTCCTCGAACTCGCCGACGACGGCCGTGTGGATCTTCTCGTAGACGCGCGGCACGCTCGGAAAGAGCTGCGGGCGGACACGCGGCAGTTCCGTCGCTGCGCGCAGCGGATCGGGCAGGAACGCGATCGTGAAGCCGATGTAGGCGGAGGAGAGGTGGAGCAAGCGCCCGTAGTTGTGCGCGAGCGGCAGATAGAGCAGCATCACGTCACCCGGCTCCGTGAGCCGGTCGTCCAGCTCGTCGGCCTTCTGCACCATCGCGTAGTAGTTGCGATGTCGGATCATGCAGGCCTTCGGCGGCCCGGTCGTGCCCGACGTGTAGATGAACGTGAAGAGATCGTCCTCGTCGATCGAGTCCGCCCGTTCGTCGAGCGCGGTCGGATGCTCGGCGGCGTACGCGCGTCCGCGATCCCGCAACGCAGCCAGCTCGGAGAACGAGATGACGTGCCGGACGCCGGAGCCTGCGACCTTTGCCCGCTGATCGTCGTCTTCGACCAGGACGCCTACTGCTTCGGAGTGCTCGAGGACGTAGTGGGTGTCGCGCGGCGAGCTCGACGCGTAGATCGGCGCTCCAACGGCACCGACGAGCGCGAGCGCGAAGTCGAAGAGCGACCATTCGAGATTCGTGCGGGCGAGCAGCCCGAAGGCATCGCCCTTCTGCACCCCGAGCGCGAGCAGGCCGTTGGCGATCTCGTCGACCGCGCGTGCGGCTTCGGCCCAAGTGACCTCGACCCACTCGCCGTCGGCCTCGCGCAGGTACGCAGGCTCGGGATGCGCGGCCGCAACCGCGTCCCGCCACAGGTTCGCGATCGTCCGGGCGCGGGCCACGAGCGGGAATCTAGCCGCAGGAACGCGACCGGCGGGGGCGAAGTAGACCCGCCCTCGGTTAGGATTCTCCCTGCAGATGCGCACAACCTGGAACGGCTCCGTCAGCTTCGGTCTCGTCAGCATTCCCGTCGGCCTCGCACCGGCGACGAAGCCGGCTGCCCGCCAGTCGGATGTCTCGTTCCGGCTCCTCCATCGCGAATGCGGCTCGCCGATCAAGCAGAAGCGCTGGTGCCCCGTCCACGAGCGGGATGTCGAGTCCGACGAGCTCGTCAAGGGCTGGGAGGTCGCCAAGGGCCAGTACGTGATCGTCGAGGAAGCAGACCTCGAGGCGATCGAGCAGCACGACACGTCGCGCTCGATCGAGATCGGCCGGTTCGTGCGCCTCGAAGAAGTCGACCCGATCTATTTCGATCGCACCTACTTCCTCGTTCCCGCCGGCGCGGAGGCACAACGTCGCCCCTACGTGCTGCTGCTCGAGGCGATGAAGGATGCGGGCGTCGCCGCGCTCGGGCGCTTCGTGCTCGCCGGCAAGGAGAAGCTGTGCCTGATTCGCCCGATGGGCGATGCGCTCGCGCTCGAGACGCTGTTCGTGCACGAGGACGTGAAGGATCACGCGGAGATCGACGAGGCGGTCGCGGCCGCCGAGGTCAAGCAGCCCGAGCTCGACCTGGCGAAGCAGATCATCGCGTCGCTCGCTGCGCCGTTCGAGCCGGAGGAGCTGCGCAGCGAATACCGCGAGTCGCTCCGTGAGCTGCTCGAGGCCAAGCTGGCCGGCCAGGAGTTCGATCTGCCTGCGGAGGAGGAGCCCGCCCCGGTGCTCGACCTGATGGAGGCGCTCAAGGCATCGGTTGCCGCGGCGTCGAAGAAGCAGCAGGCCGTGAGCGATGCGGGCGGCGGCAAGAAAAAGGCGGCACCGCGTAAGCGCGCCGCCGCCTCTTCCCGCCAGTAGCCTCGCCTCAGTGCGACGCCGGGAACGCTCCCAGCGCGTGGAGCTGGGCCTGGAACAGCGTCTTGTAGATCTTCCCAGGTCTGCTTGACCTCGTACGGTGTTCTGTAGCCCAGCCGTGAGTGCGGCCGGTGGTGGTAGCGGTCGACGTAGCCGCCGATCCC
>JADGPE010000090.1 GCA_017882605.1 Thermoleophilia bacterium
TTCGACCTTCTGCAAACCGTGCTCCATGCCCTTGCGAGCCGCCGCATCGGCGGTCACCTGGGCGGCGAACGGCGTCGACTTGCGCGAGCCCTTGAACCCAGCCGAGCCGGCGGACTCCCACACGATGACGTTCCCGTCCTTGTCGGTCAGGGCGACGATCGTGTTGTTGAACGACGTCTTGATGTGCGCCTGGCCGATCGCAATGTTCTTGCGGACGCGGCGGCGCGTGCGACCACGCGTGGTCGCTGCTCTGCGAGGAGGCGCCATTACTTCGCCTTCTTCCCGCGGCCGACAGTCTTCTTCGGGCCCTTGCGCGTGCGCGCGTTGGTCTTCGTGCGCTGTCCGCGCGCCGGCAGGTTGCGCCGGTGCCGCAGGCCGCGGTACGCGCCGATCTCGGACAGGCGCTTGATCGCCTGCGTGCGTTCGCGGCGCAGGTCACCCTCGACCTGCTCGTTCTGGTCGATGTAGTCGCGGAGCTTCGCCACCTCGTCCTCGGTGAGGTCGCGCACCTTCGTGTCCCGCGAGAGGCCAAGCGCGTCGCAGATCTTCTGCGCCCTCGGCTGGCCGATGCCAAAAATGTAGGTCAGCCCGATCTCGAGCCGCTTCTGGTTCGGCAGGTTGACGCCTGCAATACGTGCCATGTGTCTGCTTCTACCCCTGACGCTGCTTGTGACGAGGATTCGTGCAAATGACCATGGTGCGCCCGTGCCGCTTGATCACACGGCAGCGCTCGCACATCGGTTTCACTGAAGGTCTTACTTTCATTTGAATTTCCTCAGACGGAGGTCGCGCACGGGCAAACGCCTCGCGACGCGGGCCGTCATGGTACCAGAACCCCTGTTTCTGTGAGGATTCTCGGCCCCGCGGCCGTCACGGCCACGGAGTGCTCGAAGTGGGCAGCAAGGGAGCCGTCGGTGGTCGAGATCGACCACTCGTCGTCGTGGATGTACACGTCCGGCCCGCCCGCCGTGATCATCGGCTCGATCGCGATCGTCATGCCCTCCTTGAGCTCGGGGCCCCGGGAGGAGGAGACGAAGTTCGGCACCTGCGGGTCCTCGTGCATCGACCGGCCGACGCCGTGGCCGACCAGGCTGCGGATGACGCTGTACCCCGCCTCCTCCGTGACCGTCTGGACCGCCTGCGAGATGTCCCCGATCGAGTTGCCGATCCGGGCCTCCCCGATCCCGGCGTCGAGCGCCGCCTTGCAGGTGTCGAGCAGCCGCTGGGCATCCGCGGAGATCGACCCGACCGCGTAGGTCCAGGCCGAATCGGCGACGAACCCGTCGAGCGTGACGCCCACGTCGACCGAGAGGATGTCGCCGTCGGTGAGCTTCAGCCGGCCCGGGATCCCGTGGACGACCATGGAGTTCGGCGACATGCAGGTCGCGGCCGGATAGCCCTTGTAGCCCTTGAAGGTCGGCTCGCCGCCGTGCGAGCGGATGAACTCATCGGCCAGCGCGTCGAGCTCGCCCGTCGTGATCCCAGGCTCGAGGTGCTCCTCGATCAGCGCAAGCGCCTCGGCCACGACCTTGCCGGCGCGCGCCATGGTCTCGATCTCCTGCGCGGACTTGCGGATGATCATGCGACCACCTGGAGCGAGTCGGAGAGCTCCGACCAGACCTCGTCGACCGTGCGGTCCGCGTGCAGCGGCACGAGCTTCCCGGTGGCGCGGTAGTGCTCGATGATCGGCTCGGTCTCGGAGTGGTAGATCTCGAGCCGCTTGGCGATCACCTCGGGCGTGTCGTCCGCGCGGCCTTCCAGCTCGGCGCGCTTGAGCGCCCGCTCCATGCCGACCTCGTCAGGGATGTTGAAGAAGAGAATCGCGTCCAGCCCGCGGCCGATCCGGCTGAGCATCGCGTCGAGCGCCTCGGCCTGCGCCAGGTTGCGCGGGAAGCCGTCGAGCACGAACCCGGCCTGCGCATCGGGCTGTGACAAGCGGTCCGCGATCATCGCGATCGTCAGCTCGTCGGGAACGAGCTTGCCGGACTCCATGATCGCGCCGACCTGCTTGCCGAAGTCGGTGCCTTCGGCCTGCGCGGCCCGGAACATGTCACCGGTCGAGACGTGCGGGATCCCGTACTCCAAAGCGATGCGCTTTGCCTGCGTGCCCTTGCCGGCCCCCTGCGGGCCAAGGACGAGAAGGTTCACCGCAGGAAGCCCTCGTAGGAGCGCATCATCATCTGTGACTCCATCTGGCGCATCGTGTCGAGCGCGACGCCGACGACGATCAGCACCGAGGTGCCGCCGAGAGCGCGAGAGGTGGCCTGCGAGAAGCCGAAGTGGTTGATGAACACCGACGGCAGCACGGCGACGACTGCGAGGAAGAGCGATCCGGGCAGGGTCAGCCTGGTCAGCACGCGGTCGAGGTACTGCGCGGTCGGGGGGCCTGGGCGAATGCCGGGGATGTAGCCGCCGTACTTCCGCAGGTTGTCCGCCTGGTCGACCGGGTTGAACTGGACCGCGGTGTAGAAGTAGGTAAAGACGATGATCAGCGCAGCCTCGACGAGGAGATAGGTCGAGGACGACGGCGAGAAATGCGTGTTGATCCACACCGACGACGACGGCGCGAACGACGAGACCGTCTGCGGGAGCGCGAGAAGCGCGGCCGCGAAGATGACCGGGATGACGCCCGCCATGTTCACGCGCAGTGGCATGTAAGTGGCGCCGCCCTGCGTCTGGCGGCGGCCGACCATGCGCTTCGCGTACTGGATCGGGATGCGCCGCTGGCCTTCCTGCACGAACACGACGGCGACGACGATGCCGATGGCGATCAGCGGGAAGAACAGCTTCTCGACCGCGCCGCCGTTGAGCCACGCGTTGATGCCTTGCGGCATGGACGTGAGGATCGACGCGAAGATCAGGAGCGAGATGCCGTTGCCGATGCCGCGCTTCGTGATCAGCTCGCCGAACCACATCAAGAGCACTGTGCCCGCCGTCAGCGTGACGACGATCAGCACGAGGCGGCCCGGGTTGGCCGGCAATGCACCCTGCGTGTGGAAGAGATACGCGTACCCGGTTGCCTGCGCGGCCGCCAGCGCGACGGTCAGGTAACGGGTGTACTGGTTGATCTTGGCGTAGCCCGACTCGCCTTCCTTCTGCAACTGCTCGAGCGTCGGGATGACGACGGTCAGGAGCTGCAGGATGATCGACGCCGTGACGTACGGCATGATCCCGAGCGCGAAGATCGAGAACCGCGACAGGGCCGAGCCGGAGAAGAGGTTCAGCAGGCCGAGCAGCGAGCCGCCGCGGCCGTTGAAGAAGTTCTGGATCTGCGCCGAGTCGACACCCGGTGCGGGCATCCACGAGCCCATGCGGTACAGGGCAAGGATCCCAGCGGTGAACAGGAGCCGGCGCCGGAGCTCCGGGACCCGCCACGCGTTGGCGAGCCATGAGAGCAAGGGTTAGGAGTCCTCGCCTTCGGCGGTCTCTGTGGGGGTGGTCTCGGGTTCGGCTTCCTGCGTGGTGTCCTTCGTCCTGCCCTCGGGGCGCCGCTTCAGGTTCTTCGGCTTGCGGACCTTCTGCTCCCTGAGCAGGGTCAGCGATCCGCCGGCGGCCTCGACCTTCTCGCGCGCGGTCGCCGAGGCGCCGTGCACGGTGATCGTGAGCTTCTTCGTCAGCTCGCCGACACCCAGGAGCTTCACGTCCTTGCGGATCGAGCGGATCAGGCCCTTCGCCTTCAGCGACTCG
The DNA here is from genome assembly GCA_017882605.1 of Thermoleophilia bacterium. Classification (GTDB taxonomy): domain Bacteria; phylum Actinomycetota; class Thermoleophilia; order Gaiellales; family Gaiellaceae; genus PALSA-600. Next base: position 3,688 of record JADGPE010000090.1, read on the forward strand.
GGAGTCACTTCCTCGCCGGCTTCGAAGCGGACTTCGAGGTCGCGCAGGTTGACGGGCTGCGAGTACGTGCGGAACGGGCCGATCGGCATCGCGTCGGCGGAGGTGTTGCCGCGAAGCTTGGCCGTGCGCATGTGCAGCGGCATCTGGCCGCCCTCGAAGCCGGCGCGCATCGCGTGCGAGCCTGCGCGCGACTTCTGGCCCTTGATCCCGCGGCCGGAGTAGCGCCCCTTGCCCGAGCCCAGGCCACGGCCGACGCGCTTGCGGTCGGTCCGGGCTTGCGCCGGCTGCAGGTTCGACAGGTTCAGCTCACCGGCCACTTACGACTCCTCCACTTTCACGAGATGACGGACCTTGCGGAGCATGCCGGCGAGGACCGGCGAGTCGTCGATCTCGTTGGTCTTGCCGATCCGTCCGAGGCCGAGCGCCCGCAGCGTGCCGCGATGGCGCTGCGTCTGGCCGATCTGGCTACGCACCTGCGTCAGCTTCAACTTCGCCATCGGTGCTCACCTCCTCGGCCTCGACCACAGGCTTCTTGTACGGCAGGACTTCGCTGATCTGCTTGCCGCGCGCCTTGGCGACTTCCTCGGGGCGGCGCAGCTGGCGGAGCGCTTGCTCCGCAGCCTTCAGCATGTTGATCGGGTTCGTCGTGCCCAGCGACTTCGCGAGCACATCCTTGATCCCGCCGAGCTCGAGCACCGCGCGCACGCCGCCGCCGGCGATGACGCCGGTACCGGGCGAGGCCGGCCGCAGGAGCACGCGGGCCGCGTCGAAGCGCCCCAGCGACTCGTGCGTGATCGTCTGCCCGTGCTTCGGCACGGTGAACATGTTCTTCTTCGCGTCGTCGACCGCCTTCGAGATTGCCAGCGGCACTTCACGCGCCTTGCCGTAGCCGACGCCGACGCGATCGACCTCGTCGCCGATCACGACCAGTGCCGTGAACGAAAAGCGCCGGCCGCCCTTGACGACCTTGGCGACGCGGTTGATCTCGACCACGCGCTCCTTGAGCTCGCGGGTCTCTTGCACGTCGATTGCCACTAGAAGCTCAGTCCTCCTTCGCGTGCGCCTTCGGCGAGCGCCTTGACGCGACCGTGATACAGGTAGCCGCCGCG
>JADGPE010000059.1 GCA_017882605.1 Thermoleophilia bacterium
TCCGCGCGGGCCGTCGCCCACACGGCCTGACTCGGCACGAGGCCCTCCGGCGATACGCTTGGGCGTCCGATGACCTCCGGCCCAAGACCGAAAGGCAATGACCACATGACGAAGCTCCTCCCACTCCTCGCAGCGGTCGCGGTCCTCGCGGCAGTCGCCGTCGGCGCGTCGGCGGCCGCGCACCCGTCCGCCTCCGCCGTCGTGGCCGCCGGTTGCACCACCGTGCACAGCGGCCAGTTGACGATCGGAACGGACAATCCCGCCTATCCGCCGTGGTACGCAGGCGGCACGAAGAGCTCGAAGTGGAAGATCAACGACCCGTCCACCGGCAAGGGCTACGAGTCCGCGGTCGCCTACGCGATCGCGACGAAGCTCGGCTACTCGAAGGCCCACGTTGCCTGGACCTACGTGCCGTTCAACCGGTCGTTCGCGCCCGGGTCGAAGTCGTTCGACTTCGACATCAACCAGATCTCGTACTCGCCTGCCCGTGCGAAGGTGGTCGACTTCAGCAAGTCGTACTACGACGTGAACCAGGCGATCGTCGTCAACAAGGGCACGAAGATCGCCTCGGTCCGCAACATCAGCGGTCTCGCGGCGTACAAGCTGGGTGCGCAACTCGGCACGACGAGCTATGCCTTCATCAAGAACCGGATCAAGCCGTCGCAGCAGCCGGCCGTGTTCAACTCGAACGCCGCGGCAGTGATCTCGCTCAAGAACAAGCAGATCGACGGACTCATCGTCGATCTGCCGACCGCGTTCTACGTCACGGCCGCCCAGGTCCCGAACTCGAAGATCCTCGGGCAGTTCGAGAACGCGGGCTCGTCCTCGAAGACGGACCATTTCGGCGTCGTCCTCGCGAAGGGCAACTCGCTGACGGCCTGCGTGAACAAGGCGATCACCTCGCTGCGCGCAAACGGAACGCTCAAGCGGCTTCAGCAGCAGTGGCTGGCGAAGGCGACCGGCGCACCGGTCTTGAAGTAGGGCGGCGCGCGCGCCTGTTCGATGAACTGCGCTCCGGCAGCGACGGCCGCCGGAGCGTGGTCATCGCGCTGGCGAGCACCGTCGTCTTCTTCGCCGTCGTCTCGGTCGCGATCACGCACGCCCCGGGCTGGCCGCAGGTGCGCAGCGAGTTCTTCAACTGGCACGAGTTCAGGTCGACCTTTCCGGAGATCGCACATGCATTTCGGCTGAACATCAAGATCTTCTCGATCGCCGAGGTGTTCATCCTCGTCTTCGCGCTCTTCCTCGCCGTGCTGCGCAGCCTGCCCGGGCCGGTGTTCTTTCCGCTCCGGGCACTCGCGATCGTCTACGCCGACCTCTTCCGCGGCATCCCGACGATCCTCGTGATCGCGATGCTCGGCTTCGGCGCGCCGGCGCTCGGCCTCAGCTATGTCCCGAAGTCGGTGATCTTCTGGGGGATCGTCTCGCTCGTCCTGATCTACAGCGCCTACGTCTCCGAGGTCTATCGCGCGGGCATCGAATCGATCCACCCGAGCCAGGAGGCCGCGGCCCGCTCGCTCGGCCTCTCGCGCTGGCAGACGCTGCGGCGCGTGATCCTGCCGCAGGCGGTGCGGCGTGTGATCCCGCCGCTCCTCAACGACTTCATCGGCCTGCAGAAGGACACGGCGCTCGTCGGGACGCTCGGGGCCGTGGAGGCGTTCCAGCAGTCGCAGATCGACGCCAACGCGACGTTCAACTTCACCGCATACCTCGCCGCTGCCGTCCTGTTCGTCGCGATGACGATCCCGCTTGCGCGCTTCACGGACTGGCTGATCCTGCGCGACCGGCGCCGCCGGCAGGGCGGCGGAGCGACGCTGTGAGCAATGCGCTCGCGATCGAGGGGCTCTCGAAGTCGTTCGGCCGTCACGAGGTGCTGACCGGCATCGACCTGACGGTCGCCGAGCACGAGGTGGTCGCACTGATCGGCGCCTCGGGCTCCGGGAAGTCGACGCTCCTCCGCTGCATCAACCTGCTCGAGCCGATCGACGCGGGCCGGATCATCCTCGGTGGCGAGGAGATCACCCGTCCACCGAACGTGAACGCCGTGCGGCGCCGCATCGGGATCGTCTTCCAGTCCTACAACCTGTTCCCGCACATGAGCGTCCTGCGCAACGTCACACTCGCGCCGTGCGACGTGCTCGGCCTGTCGCGCGGCGAGGCCGAGCAGCGTGCGACGAGCCTGCTCGAGCGGTTCGGTCTCGCCGACAAGCGGGGCGAATATCCGGACCGGCTCTCGGGCGGGCAGCAACAGCGGGTGGCGGTCGTACGCGCGCTCGCGATGCAACCGGAGCTGATGCTCTTCGACGAGGTGACGAGCGCGCTCGACCCGGAACTGATCGCGGAGGTGCTCGAGGTAATTCGCGAGCTCGCGGCAGGCGGGATGACGATGATCCTCGCGACGCACGAAATGGGCTTCGCACGCGACATCGCGGACAAGGTCTGCTTCCTCGACGGGGGGCGTATCCTCGAACAGGGGCCGCCGGAGGAGATCTTCACGTCTCCACGCGAGCAACGCACGCAGCAGTTTCTGCAGCGGATCATCGAGGCGAAGCGGTTGTGACGAACGCGGACACGCTCCCCTTCTCCTGGTACGCCGACGAGGAGATGCTGCGGCGCGAGCGGAGCGCGATCTTCGCGCGCTCGTGGCAGTACGCGGGTCGCACGGAGCCGGTCGCAGAGCCGGGCTCGTTCGTCACAACGGACGCGGCCGGCATCCCGATCTTGATCACGCGCGACAAGGCGGGGGAGCTGCGTGCTTTCCTCAACGTCTGCCGCCACCGCGGGGCCGTGCTCGCCGACGGCTGCGGGACGCGCAGCACGATCCGGTGCCACTATCACGCCTGGACGTACGACCTGGACGGCGCACTGCGAGCCGCGCCGCGGGCGGAACGCGAGACCGGCTTCGACCGGAGCGAGTTGTCGCTGCAGCCCGCAAGCGTCGGCACGTGGGGTCCGTTCCTCTTCGTCAACCCCGACGCCGAAGCGCCGCCGCTCGCGGAGCACCTCGGCGAACTGCCGACGATCCTTGGTCGCGGCATCGATCTCGACGGTCTCGTCTTTCACTCGCGGGTCGAGTTCGGCGCAAACGCGAACTGGAAGGTCGTCGCCGAGAACTTCCTCGAGTGCTACCACTGCGCGACCGCGCATCCGCAGTTCAGCGACGTGGTGGACGTTCACCCCGATCGCTACGTGCTCGAGCCGCACCCCACCTTCGGAGCCCAGTTCTGCGAGAGCAAGGCAACGGGCGAGCATGGTCAGTTCCACCTGCTCTATCCGAACACCGGGATCAACGTGTTCCCCGGCCCGCCGAACCTCTCGATCGGCCCGATCGTCCCGAACGGCCCCGGGCGGACGGAGCGCTACCTCGACTACTTCTTCGCGCCGGACGTCGACGACGCTTGGCGGCGCGAGTTCTTCGCCTTCGACGACCAGGTCGGCCGCGAGGACCGCGCGCTTGTCGAGTCTGTTCAGCGCGGCCTCGCATCGGGCATGCTCGACCACGGTCGCCTGCTGCTCGATGCCGAGCCGTTGCTCGCCGCGTTCCAGTCCTGGGTCGCCGGCCGACTGGTCTAGAGCTGGACGCTAGATCCGGACGCGCAGCGTGTCGCCGTCGAGCTCGAGCGCGCCTCCGAGCTTCTCGATCACGAGTCTTGCGACGAGCGCCCCCAGATCCTTCGGCTCGTCGCCGGCCACGACCGGCGCTGCCGCGTCGCTCACGGGTGACAGCTCGAAGCGCCGCCCGTCCACGCGCCAGGTGACGCGCCCGACCGGGCCGTGGCGGATCGCCGCGACGGCGAGCGCCGCGAGCGATCGCTGGACGGCGCCGGCGTCGATCTCGACCTGCTCGCCCCTGCCCTCGACCACGATCCGCTCGTCGCCGGCGTGCGCCAGCTCGAGCGTGTCCACCGGGCGAGGCAGTGGCTCCCAGCGGCCGCCTGCAATGCGTGCCGCCGTCCCGAGGTCGTCGAGCAGCCCGGTCATCTGCTCGCTCGCCTCCTCGATCATCTGGAGGAAGCGGCTGCTGCGCTCATCGAGCTCGCCGGCCCGCGTGAGCGTCCGCGCGAACCCGTAGATGGTGGCCAGCGGCGTGCGCAGGTCATGGCAGGCCAGGGAGACGAGACGGGGGAAGCGGCTATCCGGCATCGGCGCGGTACGGTTGTACCCGATGGCGGAAACCCGGAACAGCCGGACCGGCGACCTGCAGGCCTCCGTCCCCGAGATCCAGCTCGGCCTGACCAGGGCCGGCGTGACCGGCGTGCAGAAGGCGATCCGCATCAGGCACGAGGGCCACGAGAAGACGTTCGCCGCCGAGATCTCCTGCACGGTCGACCTCGACCCGGGCCAGAAGGGCGTGCACATGTCACGTTTCCCGGAGCTTTTCGGCGAGGCGATCGACGAAGTCGTGATCGGCGAGGCCTTCCTCGTCGAGACACTCGCAGAGCACATCGCCCGGCACATCGTGGAGCGCCAGCATGCACTGCGCGCCGAGGTGCGGATCGAAGCCCAGTACCCGCTGGAGCGTAAGACCCCCGTCACGGGGCTGCCGACGCAGGAGATCGCCAGGCTGATCGGCATCGCTGCCGCCTCACCCGAACGCGTGCGGCGCGTCGTCGGCGTCGAAGCGTGGGGCATCAACGCCTGCCCGTGCGCTCAGGGACTCGTGCGCGGCGCTGCGAGCGAGCGGCTGCTCGACGCCGGTTTCGGCGAGGACGACATCGACCGCATCCTCGAGCTCGTGCCGCTGGCGACCCACAACCAGCGCGGCAAGGGGACGCTGCTGATCGGCACCGCCGCCTCGATCAACGCGGAGCATCTCGTCGGGATCGTGGAACGCTCGATGAGCTCGCCGGTGTACGCCCTGATGAAGCGTCCCGACGAGCTGTTCGTCGTCGAGCACGCGCACCTCCAGCCACGCTTCGTCGAGGACTCGGTGCGTTACGCGCTCAAGGAGACGCTCGACCGCTACGACGACCTCGGCGACGGCGACTTCGTCTTCTCACAACAGGTGAACCTCGAGACAATCCACCGCCACGACGTGGTCGCCGAGCGAACCGGCACAGTCGGCGAATTGCGGGCCGAGCTCGAAGGTGCACCGGCAGGCGCTCACACCGAGCTGCGCGACTGGCTCAGCGCTTCTTCGTGAAGTTCGCGCGCGCGGTCAGCGCGTAGTCCGTCTTCGGGGCGCAGGTGATCCGTGTGCCGCTGCACGCGCCGCCCCACCTCGCGAACCTCCAGCCCTTGGCAGGGACCGCGCGCAGCGTCAACCTGTCGCCGGCCGCGAACCTCTTCGAGCAGGCGGGCGTGCACTTGACGGTTCCCTTGCCGCCGGTCGAGATCTTGACCGGGATGGTCAGAGGCCCGAAGACCGCGGTCACCGACGCCGCCTGAGTCAGATCGAGGCCGCAATCGGCCTTGCCGGCGCAGCCGCCCGTCCAGTGGATGAACCGCGACGTGGCTGCCGGTATGGGCGAAAGCGTCACCTTCGTCCCCTGGTCCCACTGCGTCGTGCACGGCCCCGCGCAGGCGACCCCGGGCAGGTCGCTCGTCACCTGGCCGTGGCCGGACAGCGTGACACCGAGCGCAACCTGTGGCGTGTCGACGTGATGCAGGAAGACCGAGTCCTGGATGTCGTCCCACGTCCCGCTATGGCCGTAGTAGTCGTCGCGGTTGACGTCGAGCACCTCCTGCTGGAGCGGTCGCCCGTCGGCGTAGGGGAAGAGGATGTCGCTCTGCGAATCGCACGGATGCGCGTTGTCGGCGACGCCGGCCGGGTCGGTCGCCGCCGTGCAGACATTCGGAGCTCCCAGCGGCAGCGCACCGAAGGCGTGCAGGAGCTCGTGCGCCTGGACGCCGTCGCTCGGGACGTCGGGGCAGCCGTTCAGCCAGACGATCGCGAGCCCCTCGCGCTGGTTGAAACCACCCGCGCCCGTCCCGCAGACGTCGGGCGACGGTGCCGGGCCGTCGTAGTAGACGAGGTAGTCCTTGAAGACGATCCCGCCGAAGCCGCTCGCGCTGAGCGCGCTCCCGATTGCCCCGAAGGACGAGTCTCCCTGGTAGAAGCTCGCCGGCTGCGGCAGGCGCACGAACGAGATGTCGAGGCACGTGCCGGCGCCGGGAAACGCTGCCTGGTCGTAGCGCGGAGCGCGCGTCGGGTCCTGGCCTGTCCACCAGGCACTCACCGAAGCGACGTCGTCGGCGAGCCTGTTCGCAACGGTCGCGAACTGGTCGGGCGCGTCGGCGGGAGTCGCGACGACTGCGTGGATCTGCGCGCCCGTGACGGCGTCGGGACGGTCGGTCGCGGTTTCGCCCGAGCCGCACCAGCCGGAGGCGAGCGCGCCGGGCGCGAGCCAGAGCGCTGCTGCGGCCGCGGCGACGACCAGTGCCTTACGCACTGGCCGTCCGCCGGAGCCGGAACCGGTGCTCCGTCCCGGCCCGTAGACGGCGGAGGTTCCCCCGGTGCAGGTACAGGATCGCTCCGGCAGCGGCGACGCCGAAGAGGATCACCGAGGTCGGGTAGCCGTACAGTGCCGCGGCGACGGGCAGCGCGATCCCGGCGAGCACGGACGCCACGGAGGCATAGCGGGTCGCGACGAAGGCGACCAGCCAGACGACGCCGGCGGTGAGCGCCACCCAGATCGCGACGCCGAAGAACACGCCGCCGCAGGTCGCGACCATCTTCCCGCCCTTCGCGAAGCGGAGGAAGAGCGGCCGCCAGTGGCCGAGCATCGCTGCCGCACCCGCACAGATCCCAGAGAGGTGGTGCGGCGAGACGTACAGCATCCCGAGCGTGGCCGGGACATACCCCTTCAGGGTGTCGAGCAGGACGACCGGGACGCCCAGCGATGGCCCGTACGTTCTCCAGACGTTCGAGGCGCCGATGTTGCCGGAGCCGACCTTGCGGATGTCCTCGTGCTTGACGAGCCGGACGAGCCAGTAGCCCCAGGGGCAGGAGCCCAGGAGGTAGCCCAGCACGACGAGTGCCACGAACTCCACGCGAGCCTCAGGTTAGCCGCAGACCCGGCGCGTCAGTTCGAAACTCACGAATCTGGTTCGCTGCGCGAATCAGATTCGGGTCTTGCGCCCAGCGGCGCGAGCGCCACGCGCGGTCCGGCTCTGCCGGCATGCGCGTGGCGCGATCAGGGACGAATGCCGTAGCGCTGCACCCAGTCGTTGACGACGTCGTAATCGAGGTTGTTGAGGAACGCGTCGATGTACGAAGCGCGGTCGGTCGCGAAGTCGATGAAGTACGCGTGTTCGTAGACGTCGAGCGCCACGAGCGGTGTCGCGTTCCACACCGGGAAGGTGTTCTGAGCGTCGCCGATGTAGTTGAAGAGGCGGCCCTCGTCCCAGTCGTACGCCGTCCATGCCCAACCCCGGGCGCCCATGCCGGTCGCCTTCAGGTCGGCCTTCCAGTCGGCGACGGAGCCGAAGTCGCGCTTCACAAGGTCGCCGAATACCCCGGCCGGGTCCCCGCCGTTGCCGCCGAGGTGCTCGAAGTAGATCTCGTGATTCTTGATGCCGCCGATCGCGAAGGTCAGGTCGACCTTCAGCGCGCGCAGCTCGGAGTACACCTGGTTCGCGCTCGAAAGATCGACGCCGTCCAGCTTCCCCAGGATCTCGTTCCGCTTGTTCACGTACCCCTGGTAGAGCTTGTAGTGGGCTTCGACGGTCTCTCGCGAGATGCCGTCGAGCTCCAGCAGCGCCGGCTTCAGTTCGCGCGGGGTGACTTCCTCGTGGTTATAGGCAAGCGCCATGTCTCTCCTCGTCGGATGCTCGGGTGCGGCGCGGAGCATATCCTCCACAGGAGAAACGAACCGAAGGAGAGGCATGCCCTACGAGCTCCCCAGTCTGCCGTACGCCCACGACGCGCTCGAGCCGGCGATCGACGCGCAGACGATGCAGATCCACCACGGGAAACACCATCAGGCTTATGTCGACAACCTCAACAAGGCCCTCGAAGGCACCGAATGGGACGGCAAGCCGATCGAACAGGTGCTGGGCGTGCTCGACGCGCTCCCCGACGACAAGCAAGGCCCCGTTCGCAACAACGGCGGCGGCCATGCGAACCATTCGCTCTTCTGGCAGATCATGAAGCCGGGCGGCGGCGGCGACCCGTCCGGGGCGCTCGCCGACGCGATCGCCGCCACGTTCGGCGACGTCGGCCAACTACGCGCGGCGCTGAACGACGGGGGCGTCAAGCGCTTCGGCTCGGGGTGGACCTGGCTTGTCTGGGACGGCACCGGCCTTGCGGTCTACTCGACCCCGAATCAAGACAGTCCGTGGCTGCAGGACGACGTGCCCCTGCTCGGCATCGACGTCTGGGAGCACGCGTATTACCTGCGGTACCAGAACCGCAGGCCCGACTACCTCGCAGCGTGGTGGGACGTCGTCAACTGGGACGAGGTCGCACGCCGCTACGACGAGGCGCGCGGGTAAGCCCCGCGCGCCTCGTGCGCCCCGAACCGCCTACGTCTGGCGCCAGGTGACGGTGGAGCTGATCACGCCGAGAAAGCCGGCGCCTGCCTGGTTGACGGACATCGTCACGCGCAGGCGGTTCAGGCCCTTCGGCAGCGTGTAGAGGACGCGTGCCGACGATTTCGAGTTCAGGAGCACCTTCTTGAGGGTCACCCACTGGCCGGTGGCCGCGTTCAGCCGCTGGAACTGCACTGCGCGACCCGCGAACGTGCGACCGCCGGCAGCGTGGATGATCCAGCCGTTGTTGCGTCCGAGCGTCAGCTTCGGCTCGACCTGAACCGTCGTCGGCGTCGCAAACGCGCCCTTCCACGCCGCTTCGTAGGTGGTGAGGATCTGCGGCTCGACGATGAAGCTGAAGGTGCCGCCGGGCGCTGTCAGCACGGTCGCCCGCTGGATCAGGTTCGGCTGCGGGTAGGGCTGGTAGTAGATCGTCACCTGCTCGCCGGCCGCGTGGTTCGAGACGACGCCGCTGAGGGTCGCCTGGGTGCCGTAGGTGACGATCGGCGCGGAGATCGCAAGCGTCAGCGTCGGCGGCAGGCCCTTGACGACGATCTTGGCGGTGTGCTTGGGGTAGAGCTCGTCCTTGTACGAGTACGTCCCCGGAGCCTTGAAGGTGAAGGAGAACGTCTGCTTCGGCTTCAGGATCGCCGAGACGAATCCGCCCTTCGAGTCCAGCACCTGGTGGTCGGCGTTGTCCCGGTTGACCCAGGTGACCGTGTCGCCTTCGGTGATCGTGACCGAGTTCGGGCTGAAACCGGAGCCGTAGATGTTGACCGTCTTCGTCGCCGCGCCCGCTTGCCCCGCGAATGCAAGGGCCGCGACCGCTGCGAGCGCGAGAAACAGCTTGCGCATCGGATACCTGCCTTTTCTTCTCTGAGGTCGGTGGTGTGCTCTGCTGTTGATGTTGTCCCCAAGGACAGCAGAATCGAAGCGGCCGGCGAGCTCTGTTTTACTCACAGCGATCATGTCCTTACAGAGACCACACAACCGGGCCTTGATCGCAGGCGGCACCGGGCGCATCGGTCACGCGATCGTGGAGCGCCTGCGGGCCGACCGGTGGGCCGTGATCGCCGCCGGGAGCGCTGACGGCGACCTGCGCACGCGGGACGGTGCGGCCGGTCTCGTCGCGCACGCCGTCGCCGAGCTCGGCGGTCTCGACCTTGTCGTCCACGCCGCGGGTGCGGGCTTCGAGCCGAAACCGATCGGGGAGGTGACGGAGGCCGACTGGGACGCCGCGCTCGACGTCACCGCGAAGGGGACGTTCTTCCTCGCGCAGGCTGCAGCTTCGGCGCTGCGCGAGTCGCACGGCGTCCTCGTGATCCTGGAGGATGTCGCCTCGTTCCAGCCGTGGACGTCGTTCGGCCCTCACAGCGCGGCCAAGGCGGCGCAGGCGATGCTCACGCGTGTGTTCGCCCGCGCGCTCGCGCCCGAGGTGCGGGTCTGCGGGATCGCCCCCGGTCCGGTCGCGGTCGAGGCCGGCCAGGAGGAGCGCCGCGCCGCCGAGACACTGCTCGGGCGGATCGGCTCGCCTGCCGACATCGCCGAGGCGGTCGTGTACCTCGCCGGAGCGGAGTACGTCACCGGCACGACCCTCGTCGTCGACGGTGGCAGGCTGCTGAAATCCGGCAGCGGGCCCCATCCGTAGAACAAGGTTGTGACCGTTGCGATCCCACTCCGTACGATGCGCCTCGTGACATCCGACGGCGAGCTCATCCAGCGCACGGCGGGCGGTGACCGGTCGGCGTTCGACGACCTCTACCGGCGGTATGCCCGTCCGGTCTTCGGCCTGGCACTGCGGCGACTCGGCGACCGCGGCCGGGCCGAGGATGCGGTGCAGGAGACCTTCGCCTCGATCTGGCGCTCCGCCGGCTCGTACAAGCCGGATCGCGGGCCGGGAGCCCCGTGGCTGTACGCGGTGGCCCGAAACGCGATCGTCGACCGGGCGCGCAACCGCGCCGATCTGCCCGCTGAGATCCCGGACCGCGCCGCGCGCGAGCCGGAACCGCCGGACGCGGCGGAGCACGGCTGGGTCGCCTGGCGCGTGCACCGCGCGCTCGAGGAGCTACCCGAACGGGAGCGCGAGGTGATCGCGCTCGCCTACTGGAGCGGTCTCTCGCAGAGCGAGGTCGCAGAGTTTCTCGGCATTCCACTCGGGACCGTGAAGACGCGAACGCGGTCCGCGCTCGCCCACCTCGCCGACCTGCTCGGAGAGGAGCTGGCATGAACGAGTTCAACGACATCGTCGACACCGGAGGGCTTTCGCCCGAGGAAGCCGGCCGCCTGCGCCGCGTGCACGAACTGCTCGTGGAAGCCGGCCCGCCGCCCGACCTGCCGCCGGCGCTCGAGCAGCCGATCGATCCGATCCAAGAGGCAGAGGTGATCGCTTTCCCGCTCCTGCCGCCGCGGAGGTGGGCGGCGGCCGCAGTGGCCGCGGCGGCGCTCGTGGCGGTCGCGCTCGGAGGCGGCTACCTGCTTGGCCACGCTCACGCAAAGCCCGCGGCGTTCGCGACCCAGCGCGTCGTCCCGATGCAGGGCAAGGGATCGCTCGCCGTGCTCCGCATCGGCCGCCACGACAAGGCGGGCAACTGGCCGATGGAACTGCTCGTCAGCGGCCTGCCGACCCAGCAGGACCGGCAGGCCTACTACGAACTGTGGCTGACGAAGAACGGCAAGCCGGTGGCCCCGTGCGGATCGTTCCGCGTGAATGCGCGCAACACGACGGTGCGGCTCTCGGTGCCGTACAGCTTCTCGCGCTTCGACGGCTGGGTGGTCACAGCGCAGCCCGCGCACGACCGCTCGATCGGACCGGTCGTCCTGCGCACCTAGCTAAAGGTCCAAGCGTGAGTCCTCGAGGTCGATGTCGCGCTGGACACGCTGCATCACCTCCTCGGTGATCAGGCCCTCGTTGCGAAGCGCGAGCACCGCCCCTCGCTCGGCATCGAGCAGCTCGCGCCTCAGACGCTGGTAGGCCTGCGAGCGCTCCTCCTCCCCGTCCCCGTCGACGCCCTCGAAGCGCGCCCGGAAACGGCGCGAGCGGAAGTTGTACGAGCCGCGCATCCGTTCGACGGTGTCCTCGCGCACCCAATCTTCGGCCGCCAGTTCCTCCAGCCGGGCCAGAGCCGCCTCGGCGGCCTTGATTCGCGCCTTCGCGTCCTCACGGTCGGCGCCGCCGTCGTCCTCCAGCCCCAGCACGCGCACAAGCGCGGGGAGCGTCACCACTTGCCCGAGGAGCGACACGAGAATCACGACGAACGTGAAGAACACGATCTCGTCGCGATGCGGCACGTCGGTCGGCAGGGCGAGCGCCGCCGCAAGGGACACGGCGCCGCGCACACCGGCCCACGAGATGATCACCGGCGCCTGCCAGGGCGGATACGGGTCCCGCGCGCGAATGCTCGCGAAGAGCCAGCGCGGCAGGTAGGTGAAGACCGGGACCCAGACGACGCGGGTGAGCGTCACCGCCACCGTGACGAGCACGGCCTCGCCGATCAGCCGCCCGGTGATCGCCAGTCGGTCTGCGATCAGGTGCAGCTGAAAGCCGACGAGTGCGAAGAGCAGCGCGTTGACGAGAAAGACGAGGATCTCCCAGAAGCTGTTGCCGGAGAGGCGCGTCTGCACCGTTGTCAGCTGGGGCGTGTACCAGCCCATGTAGACGCCGATCGTCACGGCGGCGAGCACACCCGAGACGCCGAGCGCGGTCGCAGGCAGGTACGCGAGGTAACCGGAGAGGAGCGCGATCGCCACCTCGGTCGGAGTGTCGTCGACGCGGCGCCGCACCTGGCGCACGACGTAGGCGACCGCGAGGCCGACCGCGATCCCGCCGACCACGTTCAGCACGAGGTGCCAGGACGCACTCCAGAACGAGAACGCGCCGGTGACGGCGGCCGCGACGGCGGTCTTGTAGAGCACGAGCGCCATGCCGTCGTTCAGCAGGCCCTCGCCTTCGAGGATCGAGACGATCCGCCGGGGGACGTTGACGCGGCGCACCACCTCGGAGGCTGCGAGCGCATCGGTCGGCGAGACGATCGCGCCGAGCGTGAACGCCGCAGCCCAGTTGAGGTCCGGGACGGCCGCGTGCGCGACGAGGGCGACGACGACGGTCGTCACCGCCACGAGCCCCACCGAGAGGAGGGAGATCGGGCGCAGGTTCGAGCGCAGGTCGCGCAGCCCGGTGAAGAACGCGCCCGAGTAGAGGAGCGGCGGCAGGATCGCCACCAGGACGAGGTCGGGCGCGAGCTGAACGTGCGGCAGCCCCGGGACGAACCCGAGCAGCAGCCCGCCGAGCACGAGCAGCACCGCAACAGGCAGCCGCCAGCGAGCGGCGGCGACGAGCATCGCGGCGAGAGCCGCCAGCAGCGCGAAGAGCTGGAACTCGCCGTGGGCGGTGAAGTGCACCGCCCACGACGATAACTACTGGACTACTGCGCTCGGTTAGGCAGCGTCTGCGAGGTCTTCGTTCTGCGCGAGCTTGCGCAGCGCCTCGGTCTCGATCTGACGCACGCGCTCACGGGTCAGGCCGAGCTGCTTGCCGATCGACTCGAGCGAGGCGGGGCCGTCGCCGACGAGGCCGAAGCGAAGCTCGATCACGTCGCGCTCGCGGTCGGGCAGGTTCGCGACCGCCTGGCGGACTGCCAGATCGCGGAGGGAGGCCGAAGCCTCTTCCTCGGTCGACGGGCCGGTGCCGGCGATCAGGTCGCCGAACGACGCATCGCCATCGTCACCGACGGGCATGTCGGTCGACGCGACCGCGCGGGCCGCGGCCATCACCTCGCGGACGTGCGTGATCGGCAGCTTCGAGTGGAGCGAGATCTCCTCGGGCGTCGGATCGCGCTCGAGCGTTGCGACGAGCTCGCGGCGCGCGCGGGCAACTTTCTGCTCGCGCTCGACGACGTGCACCGGGATGCGAATCGTGCGCGCCTTGTTGGCGACGCCGCGCTGCACCGCCTGGCGAATCCACCAGGTCGCATAGGTCGAGAACTTGAAGCCCTTGCGCCAGTCGAACTTCTCCGCAGCGCGGATCAGGCCGAGGACGCCTTCCTGGACGAGGTCGCCGAGGGTGATCCCCTGCGTCTGGTAGCGCTTCGCGATCGAGACGACGAGGCGCAGGTTG
>JADGPE010000091.1 GCA_017882605.1 Thermoleophilia bacterium
GCGGCGATCAGCTTGCCGAAATCGAGGACGGCGGTCGTCTCGCAGCAGGCCGAGACGAGAGCCATGTCGTGGTCGACGAGGATCACGAGCGCGCCGAACTGCCCGGGAATCTGCTGGATCACCTCCGAGAGGTGGCCGGTCTCCTCGTCCGGAAGCCCCGCGGCGGGCTCGTCGAGCAGCACCATGCGCGGCTTGCCGACGACGGCCCGCGCGACCTCGACAAGCCGCCGTTCGCGCGCGCCGAGCCGCCCGACCTTCGAGCTCGGGCTCGCCTTCAGACCGACGAACTCGATCGCGCTGAGCACGTCGTTGCGTCGCGTCGACCGTTTCGCTCCCGAGTGCTCGTGGATCATCGCCACGTTCTCGAAGATCGAGAGCCGCTCGACGGCCATCTCGGTCTGGAACGTCCGGCGCAGCCCCCAGCGCGCCCGCCGGTAGTCGGCCATCTTCAGCAGGTTCTCGCCGAACGCGGTGACGGTGCCCGTGGCCGGGCGCACGAACCCGCTCAACACGTTGAAGAAGGTCGTCTTGCCGGCGCCGTTCGGGCCGATCAGGCCGCACGTGCCGCCGGGGAAGACGAGTGACATGTCGTCGATCGGCGTCACACCGGCGAAGCGAACGGTCAGCCCGGAGACCTCGATCACTTCTGCTCCGTCCGCGTCCGCGGCAGCTTGCGGAAGCCGCTGAAGATCAGCCGGGCCAGGTTTGCGACGTCCTTCGGGAACTGATCGATGAGGCCGCCGGGCGCGGTCAGCAGCACCTGCAGCAGGCCGACGCCGAAGATGATCAGCAGGAAGTTGGGGTTGAGGCCCCACTGCGCCTGGAAGAGGAACGGGAGTAGCTGGTTGAAGATCCCGGCGATGATCGCGCCCCAGATGCTGAAGATGCCGCCGATCAGCGCAGTCGCTGCGAGCGTCAGCGAGTCCTGGGTCTGGAAGGTGATCGCGCGCGGCACTCCGACCTGCGCGGCGAGGAGGCAGCCGGCGACGCCGGTCACGAACGACGCGAGCGCGAATGCCCACAGCTTGTACAGCGTGGTGTTGACGCCGGCTGCGAGCGCAGCGGGCTCGCTCTCGCGGATCGTCGCCCACGCACGCCCCGGCTTGCCGGCGACGTGGATGAGCGCGAGCAGGAAGAGGAGCGCGCAGACGATCACCGTGTATCGGTAGTACGCCACGTCCGCGACCGCCCAGGAGGGGCGGCGCACGGGCGGCGTGCTCGTCGTCAGGGCGCCGGTGGTGGAGCGGCCGGTGAAGCCGCCGCCGCCGTTCGGGAAGTCGGTCACCGAGAGGACGATCGTGGTCGCGCCCGCGAACATCAGTGTGATCAGGGCGAGATAGAGGCCGGACAGGCGCAGCGCCGGCAGGCCGACGAGGATCCCGATCCCACAGGTGATGCCGCCTGCGAGCAGCAGGACGAGCGGGAACGGGAGGGACGTCGCGTACGCGATGCGCGTGCCGACCCAGCAGCCGATGGTGAGCAGCGCCACCTGGCCGAGCGAGATCAGGCCGACCCGCCCGTAGAGGATTCCGAAGCCGAGAGCCACGACGGAGTAGATGGCGACGCTCGTGAACGTCGTGATCCAGTCGGCGCCCGCGATCTGCGGCAGCACGAAGATCGCGATCGCGAGCAGAGCGAGCGCGATCGCCGCCCGCACGGCAACGCCGCGCTCGAGGTGCGCAGTCATGGCGTTCAATTCGCTGTCCTCGAGAACGTCACGACGCGGCGGCGTGACAGGTAGAGCAGGGCGACGATCGCCAGCACGAACGGGGCGGCTGACCGGTACGCAGAGACGTTCGTGTACGGGCTCAGGACGGACTGCGCAACGCCGACCGCGAGGCCGCCGAACATCGTCACCCACAGCGACCGCAGGCGGCCGATCAGAGCAGCCGCGAGGGACGAGATGACGAGGAACGTCAAGGCCGAGTAATCGAGCGAGGTGAGAAGGTCGGGGAGGATCAGCCCCGCGGCGCCGCAGGCGAGGCCGGAGCCGAACCAGGCGGCCGCCTCGACCTTGCGCACCGGGACCCCGAGCATCGCGGTCGTCTCCCGGTCGTTGGCGAGCGCGCGCATCGCCGTGCCGAGGCTCGTCACGCGCAAGAAGATGCTGACCCCGGCGGTGATCGCGAGCGCGAGGCAGATTGCGATGATCTGCGTCAGGCTCACGCTCGTCTTCAGGATCTCGTACCGCGTCTGCGTCGTGCCGAGCGGCAGGAACCGTGCGAACGCACCGCCGGCGGGCGCGCGCCACGCCATCAGGCCGAGCAGGATCAGCGCGAGCCCGAGTGTTCCCATCATCTTCACGAGCGCGTCGCGGCGCGCGAAGGCGGGGCCGAAAATCATGCCGTAGGCAAGGTTCGTGACCCCGCCGAACGCGATGCAGATCGTGTAGGCGAGCCAGTGTGGCCAGCTCGTGTGGTTGACGATGTAGTAGGCGATCAGGGCGCCGGCTGCTCCGATAGCGCCGAACGCGAGGTTCAACACACCTGTCGCGCGGTACAGCACGACCAGTCCGACGCCCGACAGCGCGTACACGCCGCCGAACGCCAGGCCGATGACGATGAACGGCTTGAGGAACTGCCAGTCAACGCCGAACACGCTGAACGCGAGCAGGTCGTTCATGTGGAGCCTCCGGACACCCTGATCGTCACCATCCGTTATTGGCCGTTCAGGTGGTACTTCTTCTCCCACACGCGAGTCTGGGAGATTGACTTGTCGACTGCCTGGAAGTCCGTGCAGCCGCTTCTCACGACGACGTTCTTGTTCTTGTAGTCGACGATGATGTTGGTGTTGTTGGGGATGTGGTAGGCCAGGTTCCCGACGTAGAACGGCTTGCAGAGGATGTCGGTCTTCTGGTTCTTCAGGCCCTTGACGGCGATGTTGTACGACTTCGCCGTGATCGGGCCCTTGATGCTGAGCAGCGCGTTGACCGCGAACTTTCCGGCGAGGAAGCCCATCTGGGCGAACGCCTGGGGGGCGATCTTCGAGGCGTACTTGCTCAGCACCTGGAACATCAGCGCCGAGTCGGGGCCGACCTTCGGGTCGACGTTCGAGAACTCGTTGTCGATCCAGAGGTGGCCGTCGAACTCCGGCGAGAACTGGCCCGACATGAACGTGTTCGCGATCGGAGTCGACGAGCCCCACAGCACCTTGTCGACGATCCCCTGTGCCTCTGCGGCCTTCATGAAGGCCGGCGCGGTGTCCGGGGTGAAGTCGATGAGGATGCCGCCGCCGTCACCGGCGAACTGGTACATCTGGAGCAGTTGCGAGGTCGCGTCGGTGACCGGCAGGTGGGTCGGGAAGATCTTGACCGGGATGCCGGCAGCCTTGGCGACGAGAGCTGGCCCGCCGTCCGCGTACGCCGAGATGGTGTCCGGCGAGGCGATCGCGAGCTTCTTGGCGCCTGCCTTGATCAGCGCTTGCGCGGCGCCGACGTTGCTGTAGCGCGGGCCCGAGTTCACCTCGGCGAACGACGGGGTGCTGTAACACTCGGCCTGCACGCCCGCGCCGATGACGACGTAGCCCTTGCTCTTGTAGTACTTCCAGTTCGTCCCGCACTCGGCGAAGCTCGTGTTGCCGACGACGCCGACGACCTTGTCGCTCTCGATCAGCTTGCGCGCGAGCGCCGCCTCCTGCGCCGGGTTGAGCTGTTCGCTGTAGAGGGTGTACTTGATCGGACGGCCGCTAATGCCGCCGTTGTCGTTGACGCAGTCGAAGTACGCCTTGGCGGTCTTGCCGATCGTCGTGAAGTCGACGCCCGGGATCAGCATGTCGATGCCGCCCAGCTTGATCGGCGTGCCGGTTGCCTTCTTGCCGGTGCCCTTGCCGCAAACGGACTTCGTGGCAGAGGCGGTGCCCGAGCCCACGGTCCCGGCACTGCTCGCCAGCGAGACAGTCACTGTCAGCGCCAGCACGGCCACGATCGTGGATGTGACGCCGACCTTGAACCTCTTCGATCTCATCGGGTCTCCTTCTGAGTCTCGAACGTTGGATGACCGAACCAGGAAGCGTTGACGCGGCGGCATGGGCCGCTGCGCCTCCGATCAGGGTCTCGTCAAGTGCGTCCTCCTCGCGTCGCCTACCTCCTGGGGGGGCCCGCAGGTCCGCTCGGCGGTCGACTTGAGCCCGCTGGGCGAAGGTGCGGCGCGACTCTCCGACCGTAAATCGGTCCGCGACGGGGAGTCAAGGTCCGGAGAAGCCGCGTATGTCGATTTGGCGTCTGCCCTCCACACGCGCCAGATACTAGAACACTGTCTTGCCGAATGGAACAGCGTCCCGGTCAGTGGGACAGATCGGGCTGTGGCTCCGCCAGCAGGGCGCGGCCGACCACGGCGGCTTCGGCGCCTGCAGCGGCGAGCGACCGGACGTCGGCCGGGGTGCGGACGCCGCCCGCGGCCAGGACGCGGGCACCGGCCGACACCGCGGTCGCGACCAGGCCGAGGTCGGGTCCGCCGAGCGTCCCGTCGCGGTCGATCGCCGTCACGAGGACGCGCCGACCGCGGACGTGCTCGAGCGCGGCCGCGAAGGAGATTCCGGCCGATTCGGTCCAGCCTGCGGCACGCACCTGCCCGGCGCGGACGTCGAGCGCGAGCACGAGCGCGTTCCCGAGCTCGAGCCACGGCGTCGGATCCGGCCACGCCGCCGTCCCGACGACGACGCGGTCGGCGCCCGCTTCGAGCAGCGCGCGCGCGTCGTCGATGCTGCGGAT
>JADGPE010000022.1 GCA_017882605.1 Thermoleophilia bacterium
GAGCGCGAGCTTCGGCACGAGCCCGATCTTCACCGCGCTCGCAGCGGTCAGATAGGAGCCGAACGAGCCGCCGAGCAGCACCTGGGAGATCTCCGTCGGGTCGACACCCATGTCGTTGCAGAGGATCTGCCAGCCGGTCGCGATCGATGCCTTCGCAAACTGCAGCTCCCGCACGTCGCGCTGCGAGAGGAAGATGTCGTCGGAGAGATAGAAGACGTTCTCCTCGCCGATCTTCCCGAGCCGCTCCGACGAGCCGAGCACGAAGCGTCCGGAGTGGTCCAGGATGCCGGCGCCGACGAGCTCGGCGACTGCGTCGACGAGGCCCGATCCGCAGAGACCGACCGGTTCGACGTCCCCGATCACGGTCAGCTCGACCGCGCCGTCGACGAGCTTCACGCCCTCGATCGCGCCGTCCGCGGCCCGCATGCCGCAGCGAATCTGGGCCGCTTCGAACGCCGGGCCGGCCGGGGCCGCCGTCGCCAGCGCGCGCGCCGACGAGCCGAGCACGATCTCGGAGTTCGTGCCGACGTCGATGAAGAGCCGCACGCGCTTGTCGAGCGTGAGCCCGGTGGCGAGGATGCCGGCCACGATGTCGGGCCCGACATAGGCGCCGAGAGCCGGGAAGAGGACGGCCGGCGCGCGCTCATGCACCCGGACGCCGAGATCCGCGGCCGTCGCAGCAGGAAGCTGTCGGGCCGCGATCGTGAACGGCGCCATCGAGAGCGGCTCCGGGTCGATCCCGAGTGCGAGCTGGATCATCGTCACGTTCCCGGCGACGACGATCTCGTAGACCTCGGCCGGATCGACGCCCGCCTCGTCGCAGACCTCGGACGTCAGCGTCGCGAGCGTCTCGTGCGCCTTCGAGCGGAGCACGTCCAATGCGCCCGGATCGAGCATGGTGGCGCTGATCCGCGAGATCACGTCCGCGCCGAACGGCTGTTGCGCGTTGAGGATCGACCGCACGGCGACCGGCTGACCGGTCTCGAGGTCGAGCAGCGTCGCGACGCAGGTCGTCGTGCCGAGGTCGTACGCGATCGCGTGCCGCCGCGCTGTCGTGTCGCCCGGTTCGACGTCGAGCAGCAGATCGTCGACGACGACGGCAGTCACGTCCCAGTTCGCGTCGCGCAGGGTCTTGCCGAGCGCGCGCACGAGCTCGAGCGGCACGCGGAGCTCGAGGTCGTCCATCCCGTTCGTGACGCGCTCGAGGTCGGAGACCTGGTCCTCGAGGGTCGGCTCGCTCAGCTCGAGGTGGCGCTTCTGCACTGCGGGCCTGAGGATCACGTGCCGCCCGACGCCGGCGAGCGCGGCCTTCGGCCGTGTCTGCAGGAGCGGCACCTCGACCACGAGGTCCTCCTCCGCCTGCGCACGGCAGGCGAGCCGCCAGCCGGCCTTCAGCTCGTCGGGCGAGAACGCCCGCGGATCGACCGACGAGAGCTCCTGCCGCCCCGACGCGACGCGCACCTTGCACTTCTTGCAGGTGCCGTGACCGCCGCAGGTCGAGTCGATCGCGACCCCGTTCCAGCTCGCGCAGTCGAACAACGTCGTGCCGGCCGGCACGCGCGCTTCCTTGGTGGCGCCGTCCGCCTGCTGGAAGACCAGCCGAACGCGGTCGGGGTGCACCTCGTCGACGACCGGGTCGATCACGCCGCTGCGGCCTGCTTTGCGCGGTAGGCGGCGATCCAGGCGGCGCCCCACTCGTCGTGGCCGAGCAGGAAGTCGGTCGCCCGGACGCCTTCGACGATCTCCTGTGAGCGCGCGTCCATGATCGCGCTCGTCAACCCGTGGCTCGCGGCGACCGCGAGGAACGCGGCGCCGAGCGTCTCCCGGCCGGGCAGGCCGAACGACGTGTTCGACGCGCCGCAGGTCATGTTCACGCCGAGCTCCTCTCGGATCAGCCTGACGGTCTCGAGGAACAGCGTCACGGCGCGCGGCTCGGCGCCAACCGGCATCGCGAGCGGGTCGATCAGCACGTCCTCCGGCTGGATGCCGTGATCGCCGGCGCGGGAGACGATCTTCCGCGCGACCTCGAGGCGGCGCTGCGGCTCCATCGGGATCTCGTCGTCGTTTGCGAGGCCGATCACCGCGGCTCCGTGCTTGGCGACAATCGGCAGGATCGCCTCCAGCCGTTCGTCCTCGCCGGTGACGGAGTTGACGAGCGCCTTGCCCTGGTAGGCGCCGAGGCCCGCTTCGAGCGCCTCGATCACCGACGAATCGATGCACAACGGCAGGTCGGTGAGCTTCTGCACGAGCGGAATCGCCTGGCGCATCAGCTCGATCTCGTCGGCGAGCGGATCGCCCACGTTGACGTCGAGCATGTCGGCGCCGCCTGCGACCTGCTGCGCGACGTCCACCTCGATGCGCGAGAGATCGCCGTTCTGCAGCTCGGCCTGGAACTTCTTGCGTCCCGTCGGGTTGATCCGCTCGCCGATCACGCAGAACGCGCGGTCGGGGCCGATCACGACGGTCTTGGACGGCGATTCGAGGACGGTCTCCATCAGGCCGGCACAGCGGCGCGCCGCTTCGCAATCAGGTCCTTGGCAATCCGTACTGCCGTCGACGCATCGGGAGCGTACGCGTCGGCGCCGACCGCGTCGGCGTACTCCTGCGTCACCGGGGCACCGCCGACCATCACGATCACGTCGTCGCGGATGCCCGCCTTCTGCAGCGCGTTGATGTTCGCCTTGAACATCGGCATCGTCGTCGTCAGGAACGCGGAGAAGCCGACGACATCCGGGTTGTGCTCCTGGATCTTCTGCACGAACACCTCGGGGGCGACGTTGACGCCAAGGTCGTACACGGTGAAGCCGGCGCCCTCGAGCATGATGTTGACGAGGTTCTTGCCGATGTCGTGCACGTCGCCCTTGACGGTGCCCATCACGTAGGTGCCGATCGGCTTCGCGCCCGTCTCCGCGAGCAGCGGGCGCAGAATGTCGAGCGCCCCCTGCATCGCGCGCGCCGCGATCAGCATCTCGGGCACGAAGTAGTCGCCACGCTCGAAGCGCGCTCCGACCTCCTCGAGCGACGGGATCAGCGCGTCGTAGAGCATCGCCTCGCAGCCGAGGCCCTCCGCGAGCCCTTTGTTGACGAGGTCTTTCACCTCGGGCGCGTTCCCGATGAGCGTCTCGTCGTAGAGGCCCTTCAGGATCTCTTCGTGGGTCATGCGGCACCTCGCTGGTCGTGGTTGCCGAGTCGCATCGAGACGAGGCCGGCCTGCTCGAGCAGTGCCGGCGCGAGCTCGGCGATGCGATCGCGGGTGAGCCGGATGGTCGGCCCGGAGATGGAAAGGGCTGCGACGACGTCGCCGTCGGGCCCGAAGATCGGCGCGGCGAGGGCGGCGAGGCCGTGCTCTAGCTCGTCGACGGCGACGGCATAACCGCGCGTGCGGATCTCCTCGCCTTCGGGCGCGCGCGACGCGAACGCCTGCAGCACCTTCCCGTTCGCGGTGGTCTCGTACGGCACGCGCCGGCCGACCCAGTTCGTTCCGCCGACGAAGTGGCGGCTGTCCTCCTGCGCTAGGTGCTCGACACCGAGCGGTGTCGGAACGCCGAGATTGATGGTCTCGCCGGAGAGCTGGGAGAGCGCCTTGAGCGCCGGCGTCGCGAGCTCGGCGAGGCTGTCGCCCGAGTCCCGGTGCGCGAAACGCAGCAGCACCGGCCCCGGCGCGACGCGCCGGTCGCCGGCGCGCTGGACGAGGCCGCGGCGCTCGAGCGCTCCGACGAGGCGGGAGGTGGTCGACTTCGGAAGGCCGGAGCTCGTCGCGAGCTCACCGACCCCGAGCGGCCGGTTCGACTCGACGACGCTGACGAGCAGCTCCGCCGCGCGGTCGATCGCCTGTGTCCCGGACTCGGCGGCCATCTCTCCCATATGGTGGAACATCTGTTCCACGGTTGTCAAGCCCGGACGCTCTCGCGTCCCATTCAGACGTGTTCTTCCTGCAACCCGCACACGACGGTGGCTGACACCGGACTGGTCTCGACCAGGCCTGTCCGGAGCGGGCGGCCCCGGCCACGGGCCTCGCCGGGAAGGCGGTTACGATCGCGGCATGGTCGCCGGGGATCGGCACCGCGAACGCGTCGCCGCCGCCCTGGTCGCCGTGGCCGTGGCGATCGCCTTCGCCGACTCCTCGGTCGTCGTCCTCGCGCTGCCCGACCTGTACGCGCGCTTCCAGACGACGATCGAGGGCGTCTCGTGGGTCGTGACGGCGTACAACCTGGCGGTCGCGGTCGTCGCCCTGGGGCTCGTGTTCGTCGTCCACCGCACCGCCGCGACCCATGTGCTGACGGTAGGGATCGTGATCTTCGTGCTCGCCTCGGTCGCATGTGCTGCGGCCGGGAACCTCTCCTTCCTCATCGCGTCTCGCTGCGTCCAGGGAGCCGGCGCCGCGCTCCTCCTCGCTGGAGCCCTGCCGGTGCTCGGCACGCTGACCGGGTCGGCAGGGCGGGGCGCCGCCCTCTGGACGTTCGCGGGCACGGTCGGAGCCGCGCTCGGACCGGCGCTCGGGGGCGTCGTGACGCAGCTGCTCGACTGGCGCGCGATCTTCGCCGTTCAGGCACCGCTCGCGGCCGCCGGCCTCGCAGCGGCGCTCCTCGCCCGGGGCGCGGGGACGCTGGAAGAGGGCTGGCGCCCGTCCCTCGCCCGGACGGTTCCCGCGAACGTCTGCCTGGGACTGCTCTTCGGTGCGCTTGTCGGCGTCCTGTTCCTCGCGGTGCTGCTCGTGATCACCGTCTGGGGCTACTCGCCGCTCGGCGGCGCCGTGATCGTCAGCGCGCTGCCCGCGGCGACGCTCGCAGCGCGCCCGCTCTCCCGGCGGCTTGCGGGTCCTGTCGGTGTCTGCGGCGGAGCTGCCCTGCTCTCGCTTGGCCTGATCGCGCTTGCGCTGCTTCCCTCGTCGACAGTCGCGTACGTCGTGCTCGCGCTCGGTTTCTGCGGCGCGGGACTCGGGCTCGCCGTGCCGGTGCTCTCGGCGAATGCGCTCGACCTCGGGGCCGGAGCGACGCGCAGCGGAACGCTGACGGTCGGCATTCGTCATCTTGGGCTCGTGCTCGCCCTCGCGGTGATCGCACCGCTCCTCGCACACGACCTGCCTGCGGCCGGCCACCGTGCGACGCTGCGCGCCACAGCCGTCTTGCTCGATGCCCCGGTCCCGGTCTCGAAGAAGGTCCCGGTCGCGTTCGGCGTGGCGAAGGAGCTCGACCGGGCACAGGCAGGAGAGGTTCCCGACCTCACGCGCCCGTTCGACCAGCACGGCGCACGCTCCGACCCCGCGCTGCGAGAGGCGCGAGACCGGCTCGTCGCCGCGGTGGAACAGACGATCACCCGCGCCTTCAGGCCGGCGTTTCTGTTCTCGGCGGCGCTCGCCGCTGCAGCGCTCGTAGTGGCGGTACGCCTGCCCCGACGGGTGCGGAGATGAGGCTCAACCCTGCGGTCGGCGTCCTGCTCGGCCTGCTCGCAGCCGCGCTGCTCCTGGTCGGCGTCGAGGCAGCGCGCGGCCGCTCGAACCAACCGCCGCGAATCGCCAATCCCTGCCTGCCCCGCGCCCTCCCGGCGGCGAGCGGCATCGATGCCGCGTGCAGGAGGTCGTCCTCGCGGGGCTCGATCGTGCCGCCTGCCGCCTCGGCACGTCGCGGGAGGCGCTCGTGCTCTCCATCACGGGGAGCTCGGCGGGCGGCGGACCACGCTGGACGAGGGCGACCGTCGCGGCGGCCGTGCGGGCGGGGCTCCGCGGGTCGCTCGCGGGTGCAGCTCGGCGGGGTGACGTGCCGGCGTTCGCCGTTCCGTTCCTGGAGCGGCTGATCCGAGTCACGCCGATCGACGAACTGGTGCGCGGCGGCTTCAGCCTGCAAGAGCTGTTCGGCAACTAGTTGAGGACGTGTCGTGTCCCGTCCAGCCGCGTACTTCTTGCAAAGCGCACACGACGGTGGCTGACACCGGACTGGTCTCGACCAGCCCTGTCCGAAGCGCTCAGACGGACGCGGGACCGAGGCGGGCGTCGCGGCTCGACGCCACTTCGATCCGGAAGCCGTCCGGGTCGAGGAAGAACGTCGCGTAGTAGCCGGGGTGGTAGACCGGCCAGAACTGCGGGGCGTGGAGGATCACGGCACCCGCCCGAACGGCGTTCTCGTGCGCGCGGTCGACGTCGACTGCGCGCTCGACCGCGAGCGCCAGGTGATGCAGGCCCGGCGCGTACAGCTCGAACGGCTGCTCCGCGAGCGCCTGACGTAGCCCGATCGAGCCCGAACCCACCTGCGGGAACCGGAGATACGAGATCACCTCGCCGCGCTCGCCCTCGACGAGGTGCGGCGGCTGCAGGCCGAGCTCCCCGAAGACGTCGGCGTAGAACGCGAGCGACTCCCCCACGTCGCGACAGACCAGATCGACGTGGCCCAGCCCGACCAGCACGTCAGTCCTCGATCGACTCGACGAGGAGCGTGGAGACGTCGACGACCCGAAGCTGCTCGCCCAGCGACCGGACGCCGTCGTCGAGCATCACCGTGCAGAACGGGCAGGCGACCGCCAGCGTCTCCGCGCCCGTCGCCACCGCCTCGCGCACACGCTCCTCGTTGATCGGGGTGCCGCGCTCCTCCATCCACATGTGCGCGCCGCCGGCGCCGCAGCAGAACGTCCGCTCGCGATTCCGCGTCATCTCGACGGGCTTGCCGACCGCGGCGACGAGCTCGCGCGGCTCGTCGCGCACGTCGTTGTGCCGCGCGAGGTAGCACGAGTCGTGGTAGGTGATCTCGCGCTCGCCCGCCTTCGGCTCGAGCTTCCCTTCGCGCACGAGCGCGGCGAGCAGCTCAGTGTGGTGCATCACCTCGTACTGCCCGCCGAAGTCGGGGTACTCGTTGCCGAGTGAGTTCAGGCAGTGCGGACAGCTCGCGACGATCCTCGTCACACCGGCGTCGTTCAGCGTCGTCACATTCTGCTCGGCGTACGACTGGAACACATACTCGTTTCCCATCCTGCGGGCCGGGTCGCCGGTGCACGCCTCGCGTGCGCCGAGGATCGCGAAGTCGACGCCCGCCTTCTGCAGCAGCTTCACCGTCGACTCGGCCGCCGTGCGCGCGCGCTCGTCGTACGCGGCCGCGCAACCGACCCAGTAGAGAATCTCGGGCGCGGGCTCGCCCTCCTCGACGACACGCACACCGAGCTCTTCGGCCCACGCCGCGCGATCGCCTTGCGGCTTGCCCCACGGGTTGCCGATCCGCTCGACGTCGCGCAGCATCGACTCGGCCTCCTGGGGGAAGCTGGACTCCATCATCACTAGGTTGCGGCGCAGGTCGACGATGTGGTCGACGTGCTCGATCGACACCGGGCATTCGTGCACGCATGCGCCGCACGTGACGCAGTCCCAGACCATCTCCTCCGGCACGCCGTTGCCGGCGATCGGTGAGAGCTCGCCACCCGCGAGCAGGTTCGACCCCTCCGCGAATACCTGGTCACGAATGCCCATGATCAGGAGCTTCGGAGAAAGCAACTTCCCGGTCGCGTACGCCGGGCAAACGTCCTGGCACCGGCCGCACTCGGTGCAGGAGAAGGAATCGACCATCTCCTTCCAGGTCAGGTCGCGGATCGTCCCGGCCCCGAACCGCATCTCGGCCTCCGGCACGTCGAATCGCAGCGGTTCGAGGCGCCCGCGGCGGCGAGTGCGCGAGAAGAAGACGTTGATCGCAGCAGTCGCGATATGCAGGTGCTTCGAGTACGGCAGGTAGACGAGGAAGCTCACGATCACGAGGACATGCGCCCAGACGAAGAAGCGCTCGCGCGTCGCGGGCGCCGAGCCGACCTCATGTGAGAGTGCGTTCGAGAGGAACGACGCGTGCGCCGGCCATTCGTTCAAGCCCGCCGCGATGCGGGAGGCATGCCAGCCGAGCAGTGTCAGGACGACGAGCGCGATCATTCCCAGGATCAGGTCGGCCTCGCCGAGATGCGAACCGTCGAACCGCTTCGGCCGCACCACCTTGCGGATCCAGAAGGCGATCGCGACGCCGGTGAGGACGGCGAGCACGAAGACGTCGACGAGCGCCATGAACCAGCCCTGGCGACCGAGCCACGGGAACGACCAACTTCGATCGATCGCTCCGATCCCGGCCATCAGGATCGTCGGGAAGAGAACGAGAAAGCCCCAGAAGATCAGCGCGTGCATGACGCCCGGGACGAGTCGCTGGAAGAGCTTCCGCTGCCCCACCACGATCGTGGCCTCGTTCCTCACGCGCCGCGGCAGGTCGTCGGTGCGGTCGAGGGGACGTGCGGCTCGGACGAGGCGCACGAGGAACAAGGCCCGTCGCCCGAAGAGCCAGCCGCCGGCAGCGAGGAGGGCGGCGAGGGCGAGGGCGCCGGCGAGGACGCCTATACCGCTCGCGCCTTCCTCAGCTCGGCGGTGATCGCAGGGAGGATCTCATGGAGGTCGCCGACCACCGCGTAGTCGGCGTGCGCGAAGATCGTTGCCTCGCGGTCGGCGTTGATCGCAAGCAGCTTCTTCGCGCCCTTGCACCCGGCGATGTGCTGAGTGGCGCCGCTGATCCCACAGGCGATGTACAGATCGGGCGAGACCTTCGTGCCCGTCTGCCCAACCTGGTCCGCGTGCGGCCGCCAGCCCGCGCTCGTGACGACGCGTGAGCAGCCGACGGCGCCGTCGAGCAGCTCCGCGAGCTCCTCGAGGATCGCGAAGCCCTCCGACGACCCGACGCCTCGCCCACCGGAGACGACGACCTTTGCGTCGGCGAGCGAGACCTTGCCGCCCGAATCGGGTGCGACCTGGTCGACGACCGTGACAGAGCCGTCGAGAGACGGTGACAGAACCTCCGCTTGTAACGGACTGCTACTTGGAGCAAACGCGAACGGCGCCGCAGTCAGAAGCTTGCGCTCGGAGTGGATCCTGGCTTCCTCCTGCAGCGTGCCGCCCCAGCGAATCCGGGTCACGTCGTTGCCGCGCACCTCGGTGACGTTCGCCGCGAAGGGCAGATCGAGCTGGGCGGCCACGTGCGCGAGCACCTCGTTGCCGCGGTCCGAGCCCGGACCGATGATGTCGGCGTCGCCTGCTGCGTCCACGATCGCCTTGGCCCACGCGGCCGGCGCATACGGGCCGTCGAAGCGCACGGCACGAACGTCGCCGAGCGACTCGCCCAGTGTCAGAGCCTGCAGGGAGAGCTCGTCGGCCCCTTCCAGGAAGACGAGAGCGCTCACGCGACTCCCAGCTGCTGCATCACCTCGACGACGCGCGGCGCGGCCGCTGCGCCCTCGCCGAGAATCTCCGCTTGCTTGCGCGACCCTTCCGGCACGACGAGCCGCAGCTTCTCGAGCTTCGGCGCCGGACGCTCAACGGGGCGCGCATCCACCGGCTTGCGGTTCGCGCGCAGCTTCGCCGGCACAGACGGGTAGCGCGGCAGGTTGAGCCCCTCCTTGACCGTGATCACGGCCGGCAGCGCCACGTCGTAGACGTCTCGCCCCGTCGCGACCTCCTGCTCGCAGCGCGCGCGGCCGTCGGCCACGGTCAACCCTTTCAGGCCCGTGACGACGGGCAGTCCGAGTGCATAGGCGACGCGAATGCCGACCTGGTAGTTGCCTGCGTCCGCCGACTCGTTGCCCAGGACGATCAGGTCGAACGGCTCCTCGCCGCGGATTGCGTCGACGAGCGCCGACGCGGTCGCCTGCGCGTCCCATTCCTCGCCGCTGACGAGGTGGATCGCGCGATCGGCACCGAGCGCCATGCACTCGCGAAGCTGCTCTTCCGCCTCCGGCGGCCCGAGCGTCAGCACCACGACCTCACCGCCCTGGGACTCGACGATGCGCACCGCCTCCTCGACGCCGCACTCCTCGTGTGGCGAGATCGTGAAGCCCAGGTGCTTCGTCTCGATCGCCTGCTCGTCCGGCGTCAGAACCATCTTCCCGCCGGTGATCGGGACGCGCTTCATGAGGCAGAGGATTCTCACGCCTTGACTCTGGCGTTCTCCGGATCGAACACCGGCGTCGAGTCGTTGCAGGCAACCGTGACCGGGTAGTGCTCGCCGAGGAACTCGACACGCAGCTCCTCACCGACCACTGCGTGCTCGGGCGGCAGGTAGGAGAGCAGGATGTGCTTGCCGATCGACGGGCCTGCGCCGGCACTCGTCACGTACGAGCGGCGGCCGTGCGCATCGACGAGGGGCTTGCCCTCCTTCGAGAGCACCGGCTCACGGCCCAGCATGAAGCGCTTCGTGCCGTCGGCCGACGTGTGGTCGTCGACGGTGAGGGTGCACAGCACGGCGGCGGGCTCCGACTCGCGATGCTCGACGTGCGCGGCCTTCCCGACGAAGTCGGGTGTCTTGACCTTGCCCCACGCCATGCCGGCCTCGACGACGTTGTAATCCGCATCGAGCTCGAAGCCGAAGGCGCGGTAGCACTTCTCGAGGCGGCCCGTGGTGCCGTAGACGCCGATCCCGGCGGGCACGACGCCGTGCGGCTCACCGGCCTCCCAGACGAGGTCCCACAGCTTCGCGCCCTGCTCCATCGGGACGTAGAGCTCCCAGCCGAGCTCCCCGACATAGGAGATGCGCGACGCGAGCACGCGCAGGGAGTCGATCTCGACCGTCCGGCATGTTCCGAAGGGAAAGCCCTCGTGCGAGACGTCGTCCGGCGTCAGGCTCGCGAGAATGTCGCGCGCCCGCGGCCCCCAGAGACCGAGCGTCGTCCAGGCCGAGGTCAGGTCGGTGATCTGCGCGCTGCCGTCGGCCGGCGCGTGGTCTGCGTACCACTTCAGGTCGGCCATGCCGTGCGCGCCGCCGGTGACGACGCGGAACTGCTGCTCGCCGAGCCGCATCACCGTCAGGTCGCTCTTGAACGTGCCGCTCGGGGAGAGCACCGGCGTGTAGACGACCTTGCCGTTCGCCACGTCCATCTGGCGCATCGAGACCTGCTGCACCGTCTCCAGCGCGGCCGGGCCAACGACGTCGAAGATGCAGAACGCGGTCAGGTCGAAGATCGCCGCGCGATCGCGCATCGCCAGGTGCTCGGCGTTGATGATCGGCGACCACCAGCGCGACTCCCATTCGGCCTCGCGGCGGTTGATCCGGTCGCCGTATTCCTCGAGCAGCGGCGCGTTCGACTCGTACCACTGCGGGCGCTCCCAGGCTGCTGCCTCGAAGAAGACGGCGCCGAGCTCCTGCTCACGCGAGAAGAACGGCGACAGGCGCACCCGCCGGTTCGAGTCCCACTGCTCGGCGGGATGCACGATGCCGTACGTCTTGTTGAAACCCTCGGCGGCGCGTGCCTTCACGTGCTCCTTCGAGCGCTGGCACTCGTAGAAGCGCGCGATGTCCGACGACTGGAGGTCGATCTCCGACTCGCCGTTCGTCATCCACTCGGCGAGCGCCCTGCCGACGCCCGGGCCTTCCTTCACCCAGACCGCGGCGGCCGACCAGAGGCCCTTGACCTCCGGCGTCTCCCCGAGCAGCGGCAGGCCGTCCGGCGTGAGCGAGAGCAGGCCGTTGATCGCGTACTTGATGCCGACCGACTCGTCGTTCAGCACGTCGGGGATCAGCTCGAGTGCGTCCTCCATCTGCTGCTGGAAGTCCCTTTCGGTGAACGGGAACTCGGTTGGCGACAACGCCGCCTCTTCGTTCGAAGGGATCTCCTCGGGCTCGTGCAGGATCGGCCGGTGGGCGTACGAGCCGATCTCGAGACCGCTTCCGTCCTGGCGCTCGTACATGTTCGTGTCCATGTCGCGAACGATCGGGAACTCGATCGTTCCCTTCGTGTCCTTGAAGTGCGGCACCGGACCGACGTCGATCATCTGGTGCACCGCCGGCGTCAGCGGGATCGTCGCGCCCGCCATACGGGCGATCTTCGGCGACCACACACCGCAGCAGACGACGACGAGCTCCGTCGCGATGTCTCCGCGGGAGGTGCGGATGCCGCTCACTCGTCCGTGCTCCACGTCGATCCCGAGCACTTCCGTGTTCGCGAACACGCTGAGCGCGCCTTGCTCCTGCGCGCGCTCGCGCATGATCGTCCCGAAGCGCAGCGAGTCGACGATCCCCACGGACTTGGTGTAGAAGCCGCCGACGATCACGGACTCGTCGACGAACGGGACGAGCTCCTTCACCTCGGCGGGCGTGACGATGGACACGTCGTCGATCCCCCACGCCTTCGCAGACGACATCCGTCGTTGCAGCTCCTGCATCCGCTCGGGGGTGCGCGCCACCTCGATGCCGCCGCTCTCGGTGAAGACGCCTGCCTCGCGGTACTGGCGCACGGAGTCGAGCGTCAGCTGCGTCATCTCCTTCGAGTGGTCGACCGGGAAGATGAAGTTCGACGCGTGGCCGGTCGAGCCACCCGGGTTCGGCAGCGGGCCTTTGTCGAGGAGCACGAGGTCGGTCCAGCCGAGCTGGGCGAGCTGGCCGACGAGGCTATTGCCGACGATGCCGGCGCCGATCACGACCGCGCGCGCGGTCGTCGGCAGGGAAGAGGTCTCAGTCATGGCACTGATATATCACGCGTCGAGAAGCACGTCACGCATTGCGTCTTCGAAGTGCTCGACGTGGGCGCGCATCAGCGCCGCCGCACGCTCGCCCCTGCCCCGGGCGACTGCGTCGAGCAGGTCGTGGTGCTCGAGCACCGCGGCCTGAAGATCCGGCGCCCGGTCGAGCGCGAGCGCCCAGATCCTGAGCGCGTGGCTGTAGTACCACTCGAGCGTCTCCTCCAGGAGCTGGTTGTGGCTGCAGCGGTAGATCGCGCGGTGGATCCGCTCGTCGAGGTCGATCAGCAGCCGGTCGTCGCGGCGCCGCTTCACGGCGAGCTCCTCCAGCAGTGCGTTGATCTCGTCCAGATCGGTGCGCGTAGCACGCTCCGCGGCGAGGCGTGCGGCCTCCGGCTCGAGCACGACCCGAACCTCGCAGAGCCGGGCGAGGTCGCGGACGTCCACCGTCGTCACGAACATGCCACGCCGCGGATAGACCTCGACGAGGCGCTCGAGCGCGAGCCGGCGCAGCGCCTCCCGCACCGGCGTGCGGCCGATTCCCAGCCGCGCGGTCAGCTCGGGCTCCGTGATCGCTGAGCCGGGCGCGAGCTCCAGCGAGACGATCAGCTGGCGCAGCGCGGAGTAGGCCTGGTCCGCGAGCGACGCGACCTCGCCGGACGGCGGAGCCAGGAGGCGAGCGGAGCCTGCCCTAGCCACGGAGATATATTAGTCGTATCCTCCGCGACGACCAATTGAGTCGACGGAAAGGACGAACTTGGACACGAAGATGCCTTCGTCTCTCCAGATCGCGCAGGAGGCGACGCTCCGTCCGATCACGGAGATCGCGGCGGCAGCGGGGCTCGAGCCCGACGAGATCGATCCGTACGGCCGCTACAAGGCGAAGGTCAGCCTCTCGGTCCTGGACCGGCTTGCGTCCAAAGCCGACGGCAAGCTGATCGACGTCACCGCGATCACGCCGACGAAGGCCGGCGAAGGCAAGACGACGACGGCGGTCGCACTCACGCAGGGCCTTGGCCACATCGGCAAGAGCGTCGCGCTCTGCCTGCGCGAGGCCTCGCTCGGGCCTGTGTTCGGAATCAAGGGCGGCGCGGCAGGCGGCGGCTACACGCAGGTCGTCCCGATGGAAGACATGAACCTCCACTTCACCGGCGACATCCACGCGATCGGCGCCGCCAACAATTTGCTCGCAGCGATGCTGGAAACGCATCTGCTGCACGGAAACGTGCTCAACATCGATCCGCTGTCGATCAGCTGGCGGCGCTGCATGGACATCAACGACCGCTCGCTGCGCGACATCGTCGTCGGTCTCGGCGGCAAGGCCAACGGCTTCCCGCGCCAGACCGGCTTCGACATCACTGCGGCGTCCGAGGTGATGGCGATCGCGGCCGTCGCGTCCGACCTGAAGGACCTGCGTGCCCGCCTCGGCGCGATCACGGTCGGCAACACCTACGACGGCGAGCCGGTGACGGCCGAGCAGCTCCAGGCCGCCGGCTCGATGACGGTGCTGCTCAAGGAGACGATCAAGCCGAACCTCGTGCAGACGCTCGAGGGCCAGCCCGCGTTCGTGCACTGCGGACCGTTCGCCAACATCGCACACGGCAACAACTCCGTCGTCGCCGACCGCGTCGCGCTCAAGCTCGCCGACTACGTGGTGACCGAGAGCGGCTTCGCCTCCGACATGGGCATGGAGAAGTTCTTCGACATCGTCTGCCGCCTCGGCAACCTGAAGCCGGACGCGGTCGTGCTGGTCGCGACGGTCAAGGCGCTCAAGCATCACGCGGGCGATCCCGACGGCGGGATGGACGCGATCGAGACGGGCGCGGCGAATATGGTTCGCCACCTCGGGATCATCCGGGAGTTCGGGCTGAACACGGTCGTCGCGGTCAACGCCTTCCCCGGCGACGCGACCGAGGAGGTGGAGCTCGTGAAGCGCATCGCGCTCGAGCACGGAGCCTATGCGGCCGAGGTCAACAACGGCTTCCTGCAGGGCGGCAAGGGCGGAGCGGCACTCGCAGAAGCGGTGGTCGCAGCTGCCGACGAACCGTCGAAGTTCGAGTTCATCTATCCGCTCGATGCTCCGATCGAGGACAAGATCGAGGCGATCGCGCGGCGCGTCTACGGCGCCGACGGGATCTCGCTCCTCCCCGCCGCGCGCGCGAAGATCAAGGCGTTCGACAAGGCCGGGCTCAACAAGCTGCCGATCTGCATGGCGAAGACGCACCTCTCCCTCTCGCACGACCCGCTGCTCGCGAATGCGCCGACCGGTTTCACGGTGGGCGTCCGCGACCTCCGGGCGTACACGGGCGCGGGGTGGATCGTGGCGCTCTGCGGCGACATGCAAACGATGCCCGGGCTCGGCAAGACCCCCGCGGCGATCCATGTCGACATCGACGACCGGGGCGAAACGGTTGGGCTCTTCTAGCGGGAATCCCCTCATCCGCGCCGAGGGGATTTGGAAGATCTTCGGCAAGAACGCGGACCGGGTGATCGGCACCGCCGACGCGGAGCTCTCCCGCGCGGAGTTGCGCACGAAGACCGGTTGCGTCGCAGCCGTGCGCAATGTCTCGTTCGAAGTGTGGCCCGGCGAGGTGTTCGTCGTGATGGGCCTCTCCGGGTCCGGCAAGTCGACGCTCGTGCGAACGCTGATCCGGTTGATCGAGCCGACGGCGGGGCGCGTCGAGATCGACGGGCACGACGTCACCCAGGCGAGCCGCGACGAGCTGCTGCAGCTGCGCCGTCACACGTC
The DNA here is from genome assembly GCA_017882605.1 of Thermoleophilia bacterium. Lineage (GTDB taxonomy): Bacteria > Actinomycetota > Thermoleophilia > Gaiellales > Gaiellaceae > PALSA-600. The sequence continues at coordinate 15,201 of JADGPE010000022.1, forward strand.
GTCGATGGTGTTCCAGCACTTCGGATTGCTCGCGCATCGCAGCGTGATCGACAACGTCGCATTCGGCCTCGAGGTGCAGGGCAAGTCGAAAGCCGAGCGGCTGGCGCGGGCCGGCGAGGTGCTGAAGCTGGTCGGGCTGGAGGATGCCGCCAACCAGTTCCCGAACGAGCTCTCCGGCGGCATGCAGCAGCGCGTCGGGCTCGCGCGCGCCTTTGCCGTCGATCCCAAGGTGATGCTCTACGACGAGCCGTTCAGCGCACTCGACCCGCTGATCCGGCGGGACATGCAGGACGAGGTGATTCGCCTGCAGCACGAAACCGGCAAGACGATGGTCTTCATCACGCACGACCTGCCGGAAGCGCTGCGACTCGGCGACCGCATCGCGATCATGCGCGACGGCCGCGTCGTGCAGCTCGGAACGCCGGAGGACCTCGTCGGATCCCCCGCCGACGACTACGTCTCGAACTTCGTGCGCGACATCCCGCGCAGCCACGTGCTGACGCTGCGCTGGATCATGCGCGAGCCCGCTGCGGGCGAGGCCGACGGCCCGACCCTGGACGTCTCGACGACGGTGCGCAACGCCGTGCCGGTGATCGCCGCGAGCGAGCGGCCGGTCTGCGCCGTCGAGAACGGCCGTGTCGTCGGCGTGGTCGACAAGGAGGCCGTCCTGATGGCGATCGCGGGCGAAGGCGACTGATGGCGGTCGCCGGGGCCGCCGCTCAGAGCCTGCCGAGCTCGCTTCCCGCACCATGGTGGCGCGGCAGGCCCGGCGCGGCCGTCCTCGTCGTCGCCGGGATGTTGCTCTCGTATTTCGGCTGGAAGCACCACTGGGCCTGGCCTGCCGCGCTCGAGTGGAACTCGTTCTCACCGCACCTCGACCGCTTCCAGGCGTGGCTCTCGAACAACCGCAACCTGCCCCACCCGAACATCGCATTCCGCATCTTCAACGGTTTCGCCAACTTCCTCGACGATCTCGTTTCCTGGCTGACGCGGCTCTTCTACTACCTCAAGTGGTCGGGCACGACGGCGCTCGGGACGCTCGTCGTGCTGCGCTTCGGCGGCCGCAAGGCGGCGCTCGGGACGCTCGCGGCCTTCGCGAGCTTCGCCACGCTCGGGCTGTGGGACAACAGCGTCCAGACCTTCGCCCTGATGTTCGCGGCAGTCGGCATGTCGCTCGCCGTCGGCATGCCGCTCGGCGTGCTCGCGGGACGGTCGGCGACGTTCAATCGTGCGATCACGCCGATCCTCGACGCGATGCAGATCGTCCCGGCCTTCGCGTACCTGATGCCGGTCGTGATCCTTTTCTCCGTGGGACCGGGCGCCGCGGTCGTGACGACGATGATCTACGCCGTCCCGCCCGCGATCCGCATCACGGCACTGGGTATCCGCGGGGTGGCGCCGAACACAGTCGAGGCTGCCACGGCCCTCGGCGCGACGCGCTGGCAGGTGCTCTCGAAGGTGCAGTTGCCGCTCGCACGACGGATGCTGCTCCTCTCGGTCAACCAGACGATCCTCTTCGCGCTCTCGATGGTCGTGATCGCCGGGCTGATCGGCGGCACCGGTCTCGGCGACGCGGTCACGAACGGCCTCTACACCGACCCCGCGTTCGCGATCTTCGCCGGCGCCGCGATCGTGATCATGGCGATCGCGCTCGACCGCGCGACGGAGGCTATGGCGAACCGCACCGACCCGGCACAGCGACACCTGACCGCGCACAAGGCGCACGTTCTGAGGGCGTACACGGCAGCGTGCGCGCTCGTCGTCGTGGCAGCCGTCGTACTGGGCCACGTGTTCGGCGCCGGCACGGTCTGGTCGCGCTGGACGGCGCAGGACTGGCTCCGTACCTATGTGCAGCGCGCGCTCGACTACATCCAGAACCCCGGAACGTTCCTGTTTCGCAACCTGACGAACCCGACCGGCAACTTCCTCGTGCAGCACGGCATCCAGCCGCTGCGCACCTTCTTCATCGAGACACCGTGGCCAGCGACGTTCGCTGGGCTCGTGCTGATCGCGTTCCTGCTCAGCGGCCTGCGCCGCGCGGCGATCGCCGCAGCGATGCTCTTCATCGTCGGCCTCGTCGGCGAGTGGGCAAACGCGATGGACACGTTCTCCCAGGTGCTGGTTGCAACCGTGCTGACCGTGATCGTCGGGCTCGCAATCGGCGTCTGGGCGGCCGAGAGCCGCACCGTCTCGCGCGTCGTTCGTCCGGTCAACGACGTGCTGCAGACGCTGCCCCAGCTCGTCTACATCATCCCCTTCATCTACCTGATGCCGGTCTCCGGGGTTCCCGGCGTCGTCGCCTCGGTGCTCTACGCGTCGCCGGTGATGATCAGACTCGTCCAGCGTGGGATCGAGGACGTCTCGCCCGAGTCCGTCGAAGCGGCGACGTCGTTCGGTGCGACGCGGGCGCAGGTGCTGCTGAAGGTCAAGATCCCGCTGGCGCGCGACGCGATCATGCTCGGCGTCAACCAGGCGATCATCATGGTGCTCGCGGTCGTCGTGATCGGCGGGCTCGTCGGCTCAGGTGCGCTCGGTTACGAGGTCGCCCAGGGTCTGCAGCGGAACGCATTCGGGCAAGGGGTCATCGCGTCGATCGCGATCCTCGCGCTCGGTATCGCACTCGACCGGGTCACTCAGGGTCGGGGCGCAGCAGGTGCAAGGAGCGAGAGTTGAGTGCCAACCACAAGGAGGAACGTATGAGGGGGCGCAAGCTCGCTGCGGTCGCCGGTGTCCTAGCCGTCGGAGCAGCCGCAGTACTCGTCGTCGGCTCAGCCGGCGCGCGCAGCAAGGCAAGCTGCGGCACGGTGACGCTCAACGAGCAGGCCTGGGCCGGCTCGACAGCCAACACCTACGTCGCGAAGGCCGTGCTCGAGGGCATGGGCTGCAAGGTCAAGATCACCCAGATCGCCGAGATCCCCGTCTACCAGGCGCTGGCCAACGGGAAGACCGACGCGGTGCTCGAGGACTGGCAGCACGTCGACCAGTACAAGCAGTACATCTCCAAGCAGCACACGGTCGTCGCCGGTGGGCCGAACGGCGTCGTCGGGCACATCGGGTGGTACATCCCGACGTACCTGATGAAGGCGCACCCCGAGTTCGCGACGTGGAAGGGCCTGAAGGGCAAGGAGTCGCTCTTCAAGAGCCCTGAGTCCGGCTCGCAGGGAATGTTCCTCGGCGGTGACCCGTCCTACGTGCAGAAGGACGCACAGCTGATCCAGGCGCTCGGGCTGAACTTCAAGTTCGTCAGCGTCGGTGCCGAGCCCGCGCAGGTCGCGCGGTGGAGCCAGCTGTACAAGCAGAAGAAGGCGGTCATCTTCTACTGGTACACCCCCCAGTACCTGAACACGGAGTACCAGCTCTCCGAGGTGAAGCTGCCGCCGCGCTTCAAGGGCTGCCAGGACGACGCCAAATCGGGCGGCAACGTCAAGCAGTACAAGTGCGCGTACGACAACACGATCATCGAGAAGGTGTTCAGCAAGAAGTTCGCCGGGGGCGGCTCGCCCGCCTACCCGGTGCTGAAGCGGTTCTCGTGGTCGAACCAGGATCAGGAGATCGTGGCCAAGTGGATCGCCGGTGACCACATGAACCCGGACAAGGCCGGGAAGAAGTGGGTCGCCGCGAACAAGGCGAAGGTCAACAAGTGGCTCGGTAAGTAGCCGGCCGTTGCATCTGACGACGAGGGGCGCCGATCGGCGCCCCTCGTCGTCACGCTTCGCAGTCGCTCAGTTCCGCACGCGTTCGTTCTTGGGGTCGTACAGCGCGTCGGGCGCAACTCTGGCAGGCACGAGGTCGCCGAGGACGTCGACGTCCACCGAGTCCCCCTCCACGAGTTCCGCCGGCAGCTTGGCCAGCGCGACGTTCCGCCGGACGGTGAAGCCGTACGCCGCGCTACGTACTCGGCCGATCACCTCGCCGTTCGCATGCACCGCCTCGCCGCCGTAGACCGGCAGGTAGTCCTCGGCGCCGACGACGAGCGTGCGGAGCCGCTCCGGAGGCGAGCGATCGAGCTCCGATCGCTTGCCTCTTGCGACGCAGAAGCCAAGGCCCGCTTCGAACGGCGTGTCGGAGCTCGTGATGTCTGCGCCGAAGTAGCGGTAGCCCTTCTCGATCCGCAGCGAGTCGAGCGCCGTGTATCCCACAGGCTCCGGTGAAGCGGCGCGGGTCAGCGCGTCCCACACCTGCACGGCGTCGCGGCGAGCCGTGTAGAGCTCGTAGCCGAGCTCGCCGACGTACGTGATCCGCTGCGCGAGCACCGGCACGCCCTCGACACCGACCGTCCTCGCCGTGCGAAACGGGAACGCCTCACTCGAGACGTCGTCGCCGGTCACCGACTGAAGCGCCTTGCGCGCCTCGGGACCCCAGATCCCGATGACCGCGAGCTCGTCCGTCAGGTCGGCGACCGCCACGTCGCCGTCCACGTGCAGCTCGAGAAAGCCGCGGTCGCTGTCGACGACGCCTGCGCCTGTGACGACGCGGAAGCGATCTTCACCGATCCGTGTCACGGTCACGTCGCCGACGATGCCGCCGCGCGCGTCGAGCAGCTGGGTGTAGACGACCGAGCCGACCGGCTTGTCGATCCGACTGCCGCACACGCGATCGAGCAATGTGAGCGCGTCGGCCCCCGTGACCTCGAGCTTTCCGAACGACGTCATATCGATGATCCCGAGCCGCTCCCGAATCGCTGCGTGCTCGACCGCGATGCGGTCGTGGTACGGCGGCCGCGTCCAGCCGAACGCGCGCTGGTCCTCGCCTGCACGCCGCCAGCGCTCGCCCGGGCAGAAGTAGTCGGCACGCTCCCAGCCGTTCTTGCAACCGAACACGGCACCGAGCTCCTGTAGACGGCCGTGCAGAGGGCTGAGGCGCCGCGGCCTGCCGGCTTCGGAGACGTCGTAGGGATAGCGCTGCCGGTAGTAGTACTTGTAGACGTCCCGGGCGCCGGCGGCGGCGAAGTCGGGGTCGCGATACGGACCGCCGAAGCGCCACGGCCGGTAGGGCTGCACGTCGACGTCGGCCGCGCCCGTCGTCACGAGCCCGGCGAGCGCCCGGCCGAGCCCGCCGGCGCCGCCGAAACCGTTCAGCGAAAGGCCGGCTGCGAGCCAGAAGCCCCGCACGCCGGGCATCGGGCCGAGCAGCGGGTTCCCGTCGGGCGTCATCGCGTCCGGGTGACAGACGAGCGCGGTCACGCCGGCGTCGCCGAGGAAAGGGAACCGCCGCGCCGCGCCCTCCATCAACTGCTGGAAACGCGCGTGGTCGGGCGGCAGCGTCCGCGAGCCGTGCTCCCACGGTACCCCGTCGTGCCAGCGCGATACCGGGTTCGGCTCGTAGCCGCCGAAGAGGACGCCGCCGCTCTCGGCCTTCCCGTAGACGAGGTTGTCGGTATCGCGGAAGCACGGCGTCTCGCGCGAGAGCTCATGCCCCTCAACTGCGTGGAGCGCGATGTGCTGGTGGTCGACCGGGATCGAACACGCAAACGCGCCCACCATCGCTGCTATCTGCGGCGCCCACATCCCAGCGGCGTTCACGACCGTCTCCGCCTCGATCCGCTCATGCTCGGTCAGGACTGCACGCACCTCGCGACGGGAGCCGAGCTCGATGCCGGTGACGCGCGAGTGGCTGCGGAACTCGACCCCGAGCTCGCGCGCGGCGCTCGCGACCGCGTACGTTGCGATGTGCGGGTCGACGTACCCGTCGCCGGGCATCCAGACTGCGCCGTAGAGCGATTCCGACGTTGCAGCCGGCAGCAGGCGTCGAACGTCCTCCGGCCCGACGAGCTCCGCATCGAGGCCGATGGCTCCGGCGCGGCTGACACCGCGCCGGAGCTCGAGGTAGCTTTCGCGGCTCGACGCGATGCGCAGCGAGCCAACCGCCTCGAAGACACCGAGAGCCTCGTACAGCTCGACGCTGTAGCGGCGGAACCGCATCATCGTGGGCGAGGGGTTGAACTGCGTCACGAGCCCAGCCGCGTGATGCGTCGAGCCGCTCGTCAGCTCGCCCTTCTCGACGAGCACGACGTCCTTCACACCTTCCTTCGCGAGGTGGTAGGCGCAGCTGACGCCCGCGATCCCGCCGCCGATCACGACGGTGCTCACAGGGCCTCCCGCGCCTCGATCTGCGCGCACTTCATGCGCGAATTCGCTCCCCCTTCGGGTCATAGAGCGGCTCTGCACGCACCTCCGCGTTCACCCAGTCGCCGAAGATGTCGACCGCCAACGGCGTACCGGGCTCGCCGTACGCGAGCGGGACGTACGCAAAGGCGATGCTCGCAGCGACCGCGTAGCCGTAGCCGCCGCTCGTCACACGGCCGACGATCACACCGTCGGCTGTGCGAACCGGCTCGGAGCCGAGCGCGATTGCGCGCGGATCCTCGAGCACGACGCAGACGAGCTTCTGCTTCTGCTCCCGCTCGCAGAGCGCATCGCGCCCGATGAACTCGCCCTTGTCTCGCTTCACCGCGAACGCGAGGCCCGCCTCGTCCGGTGTCGTCTCGGCGTTCAGGTCGCTCGCCCACGCGCGGTAGCCCTTCTCGAGCCGCAGCGCGTCGATTGCGCGGTAGCCACCGGGAGTCACACCGCCTGCGGCGACCAGCGTGTCCCAGAGCTGCAGGCCGTACTCGGCGGGGCAGTACAGCTCCCAACCGAGCTCCCCGACATACGTCACGCGCGAGGCAGTCACCGGGACGTTGCCGACGGAGATCTCGCGCGAGGACATGTACCCGAAGTCGAGCGGCGTCCTCGTCAGCGGCTGCAATACGTCGCGCGCACGTGGCCCCCAGAGGCAGAGGCACGCGTACGCCGACGTGATGTCGTTCACGTAGACGGAGCCGTCGCGCGGCGCGTTGCGCTCGAGCCACGCACGGTCGTGGTTGCCGAACGCCGTGCCGGTGACGAGCAGGAAGCGATCGCCGGCGCGACGCGTCACCGAGAGATCCGCCTCGATGCCGCCGCGGGCGTTCAGCAGCTGCGTGTAGACGATCGTGCCGACTGGACGATCGATCCGGTTTGCGCACAACCGTTCGAGGAAGGCGAGCGCGCCGGGTCCGAGTACCTCGAGCTTCGAGAACGACGACTGGTCGAAGAGAGCGACCGACTCTCGTGCCGCCCGTGCCTCGACCTCGATCGCCGGGGACCAGTTCTCGCCCGCCCAGCCGCGCGGCCGCAGCGACTCATCGCCACCTGCCGCGTTCGACTCGTACCAGTTCACGCGCTCCCAGCCGCCCTTCTCGCCGAATGCGGCGCCGAGCTCCCGGTGGCGGGCATAGACAGGCGAGACGCGCAGCGGCCGCCCGGCGAGCTTCTCCTCGCCCGGGTACTTGATGTCGTAGTACTGCGACAGCGCCTCGTAGGAGCGCGCGAGCGTGTACGCCTGGCTCGTGTACTGCCGCCCGAAGCGGCGGATGTCGAGGGGCCAGACGTCCCATTCCGGACGACCGTCGACGATCCACTCCCCCATCACCTTGCCGATGCCGCCGGCGCCTGCGAGCCCGTGCGCGCAACCGCCCGAGGCAACCCAGAAGCCCGGCACGTCCGTTTCGCCGAGCAGGAAGTCGGCGTCGGGCGTGAACGCCTCGGGTCCGTTGAAGAACATCTTCACCTCGGCGTTCTCCATCGCCGGCACGCGCCTGATCGCATTCGAGAAGAGCTCCTCCATGCGGTCCCACTCCGCCGGGAGGAGCTTGGCCTCGAACCCCTCGGGAATCCCGTCCAGCGCCCACGGCGCCGGCTTGCGCTCGTAGCCGCCCATGACGAGGCCGCCGACTTCGGTCCGGAAGTAGACGAGGTTGTCGGGGTCGCGCAGCGTCGGCAACGGCTCGAGGGGCGGATCGAACGGCTCGGTGATGAGGTACTGGTGGCCGTACGGGATGATCGGCAGGTGGACGCCGACCATCCGCGCCAGCTCGGGCGCGTACATGCCGGCGGCGTTCACGACCACCTCGCACTCGATGCGGCCCTTCTCCCCGTCGGCGCCGACCGTTTCGACAGCACTGACGCGGCCGTCGCGCGTCTCGACGCCGGTGACCCGCACGCGCGTTTCGATCTGCGCGCCGACCCGGCGCGCCGCGTCGGCGAGCGAGAAGGTGAGCTGCGACGGGTCGAGGTAGCCGTCCTCGGGGATGAAGGCCGCAGCGAGGACCCCCTCCGTGCTCATCGGCGGGAAGCGCTCTTGCGCCTCCTCCGCTGAGACGATTTCCATCGGCAGGCCGAAGGTCTTCGCCCAGGCCGCCTGGCGGCGGATCTCTTCGAGCCGCGGCTGGGACGACGCGAGCCGGAGGCCGCCGAGCTGGTGCCAGCCGGGGTCGTTGCCGGTGAGCGCCTGCAGTTCGGCGTAGAGGCCGACGGAGTACTGCATCATCCGCGTCAACGAGATCGACGAGCGCAGCTGGCCGACGAGGCCCGCGGAGTGCCACGTCGAGCCGTGCGTGAGCTGGAACTGCTCGAGCAGTACGGAGTCAGTCCAGCCGAGCTTCGCGAGGTGGTAGAGGGTCGAACAGCCGACGACGCCGCCTCCAACCACCACCGCCCGCGCGCGCTCGGGGATCACGAGGACGAGTAAATCAGCCGGCTTGGAAGTGGTCTAGGCCAATTGTAGGATCGCCCGCATGGCCTTCGAGGACATCCTGGAGGCGGTGCCGGAACTGCGCGGCAAGCGGGAGGTCGAGAGGCTCGCCGGCGGCCTCACGAACACGAACTACAAGGTCACGACGCAGAGGGGCCGCTACGTCGTCCGGATCGCGGGCAAGGACACGGGACTCCTCGCGATCGACCGCGAGAACGAGGCTCACAACACGATTGCCGCAGCGGAGACCGGTGTCGGCGCCCCGGTCGTGGCGGTCCTGCCGGAGCACGACGCGCTCGTGCTCGCGTTCCTCGACGGCGAGGTCATGGACGTCGAGACACTGCGGCGCGGAGACCGGCTCGAGCCGATCGCATCGGCCTGCCGCCGCCTGCACGGCGGGCGCCGGTTCCTGCACGACTTCGACATGTTCGACATCCAGCGCCGTTACCTTCGCGTCGTCCAGGAGCGCGGCTTCCGGCTCCCCGACCGTTACACCGAGTTCGAGCCCGCGGTACGACACCTCGAGCACGCGATGCGGGTGCGCGCCGAGCCGACCGTCCCGTGCAACAACGACCTGCTCGCCGAGAACTTCATCGAAGTCGACGGCAGAATGCGGCTGATCGACTACGAGTACTCGGGCAACAACGAACCGACGTTCGAACTCGGGAACGTCTGGAGCGAGTCGAACCTGTCCCTCGCACAGCTCGACGAGCTGATCGCGCACTACTACGGCCGGCCGCTCCGCAACAAGGTCGCGCGCGCCCGTCTCTGGGGCCTCATGTCGAAGTACGGCTGGACGCTCTGGGGCTCGATCCAGGAGGCGGTCTCCGACCTCGACTTCGACTTCTGGAGCTGGGCGATGGAGAAATACGACCGTGCCGTCACAGAGTTCGAGGGCCTGGAGTTCGAGCAGCTGCTCGCAGACGTGCAGCGCGAGGACTAGGAGCTAGCCCACGCCGGTGGCGGCCACGGCGGCAACCCCTACGCGAGCGAGAGGAGAGCGATCCCGCATGCGACGACCGCCGCCCCTGCGACGCGCATCCACCCGACCGGCTCGGCGAGAAAGCGTCCCGCGAGGAGCGCCGTCACGACGACGCTCGTCTCGCGCACGGCGGCGACGGGCGCCGCGGCTGCCCGTTGCAGCGCGAGCAGCACAAGGCAGTACGCGCCGAAGGTGGCAATGCCCGCGACGAGGGTCGAGCGGCTCACCTCGGCGCGCAGCGCCGGCAGTCCCTTTGCACGCGCCACAGTCGAGGCGTAGAGGAGCGCCGGCATGAGCATCGAGATCTCGAGGTAGGGCAGCGCGCCGGCGTGGGTGACCCCTCGCTTGTCGACGAGGGTGTAAGTCGCGATCACGCACGCGATCACGAGTCCGACGGCGACACCGGCCCCCCGAGCCGGCCGCAGCCCGCGGACGAGCAGGATCCCCGCGCCAACGAGGCAGACTCCGGACACCTGGCCGACCGAGGTCGAGTGCCCGAGCACGGCGATGCCGATCATGAGCACGAGCACAGGTGCGACCCCGCGCGAAACCGGGTAGACGACCGAGAGCGGCCAGACGCGGTACGCGGCGACGAGGAGCGCGAAGTAGACGACCTGGAGGGCGCCGCTCGCGACGATGTACGGCCAGACCGACCGGTCCATGCGCCACGCGAGCAACGCCGGGACGGCGAACACGACCTCGGCCGTCAGGAGCGCAACCGCCGTCGCGGCCTGGGGGTCGCGCGCACGCGCGAGCAGCACGTTCCAGAGCGCATGCACGAAAGCGGCGGCAAGGGCCAGCAGCAACGCCGTCGTCGTCATCCGCCAACACTACGATCTTGACCCGGTGGCGACGCGTGCTCTGATCTTCGACTTCAACGGCACGCTCTCGGACGACGAGCCCGTTCTCTGCGAGATCTTCATCCACCTCTTCGCGGAGCACGGCAAGCCGCTCTCGGCGCAGGAATACTTCGACGACCTCGCGGGGCTCTCCGACCCCGAGATCGTGCGCACGTGGCTCGGACGTGATCATCCCGACGTCGACGCCGTGATCGCAGAGCGCGTCGAGCGCTACCGCGCAGCGGTCGCCGACGGCTCGTCCGTGCACGAGCACACGCGCGAGGCTCTGCGCTACGCCGCGGAGCGCGTGCCGTTGGCGATCTGCTCTGGCGCAGTTCGCGCGGAGATCGAGCCGGTCGTCGCGGCCGCCGGCGTGGCGCCGCTGCTTCGCGGCATCGTTTCCTCCGATGACGTCGCCGAGGGCAAGCCGCACCCCGAGGGCTACCTGAAGGTGCTCGCGTCGCTCGGCGTCGACGCGGCCGATACCGTCGTCTTCGAGGACACCGAGGCGGGCATCGCGTCCGCGAGGGCGGCGGGCATCGGGTACGTGCTCGCGATGAGCGGGACACTCGAGCCGCACCGCCTCCGCGAGGCGGACGAACTGATCGACCGCATCGACGTAGGCGTGATGCGGCGCCTCCTGGGTTGATGCTCGTGATCGCGCACCGCGGCGCCTCGCACGACGTGCCGGAGAACACCCTGCCCGCCTTCGAGCGTGCGATCGGGATGGGTGCGGACTACGTCGAGTTCGACGTGCACAACGACCTCAGCGTCACCCACGACGTCCCGAGGCGCGGCGTCGCCTACCCGGCGCTCGCCGAGGCGCTCGATCTCTGTCACGGCCGGATCGGCGTGATGGTCGAGCTGAAGCGGCCGCGTGGGGACACCGTGCAGCGCGCGCTCGCCCTGATGCACGACGACGACGTGCTCGTCTGCTTCCAGCGCGCGGCGCTGGAAGAGGCGCGCGCCCGCCGCCCCGCCGTTCGTACCGTGCAGCACGTCGGCTACGGCGTCTCGATCCGCCGCTCGGCGGGCGCGTGGGCGGTGGGCTTCCGCAACGAGCGCCTGACGCGGCGCGGGCTCGAGACCGCGCGCCGCGCGGGCTTCGAGACGACCGTCTACACCGTCAACGACGTAGAGCGGATCGCCGAGCTCGACCGGCTCGGCGTCAGCGGCGTCTTCACTGATCGTCCGGATCGAGCGCTGGCAGCCCTGGGCCGTCGTCCGGCAGGCTGATCAGCTTCGCCCCCTGGGACGGGATCCGCGCGACGACCTGCGCGCCGACCGGCAGCGCCGCTGCGCGGGCGGTCGACATGTCGGCGATCAGGCTGGTCCCGGTGCCCGTCACCTTCACCCTCGTCACCGGGCCGAGGAACGTCTGGGTCAGGACCTCACCCGTGAACGAGTTCGGAGGGACACCGTCCGTCCGCGCCTCGAGCTCGAGCGACTCGGGCCGGATCAGCACGAGCACGCGCTCGCCGGTGCGGCGTCCGCGTGCGGCGTCGACCTGAAGCCGCAGCCCAGAGTGCTCGACCTCTCCGGTCGTGCCGTCCAGCACCGTCGCGTCGAGGCGGTTCATCGTGCCGATGAACTCTGCGACGAACGGCGTCGCCGGCGCCGTGTACATCTCGGCCGGCGTTCCCATCTGCTCGATCACCCCGCCGTACATGACGGCGACGTGGTCGGAGATCGCGAGCGCCTCCTCCTGGTCGTGCGTGACGTAGAGGGTCGTGATCCCGAGCTCGAGCTGAATGCGGCGGATCTCCTCGCGCAGCTGCACGCGCACCTTCGCGTCGAGCGCCGACAGCGGTTCGTCGAGCAGCAGCACGCGCGGCTCGATCGCAAGCGCGCGTGCGAGCGCGACGCGCTGCTGCATGCCGCCGGAGAGCTGATGCGGGTAGCGGTCGACCGCGTGGCTCAGACCGACGAGCTCCAGGAGGTCGTCGACCCGCTTGCTCCCGTCGCCCTTGTGCTTGCCGCGAATCCGCAGACCGAATTCCACGTTCTGGCGGGCGTTCATGTTCGGGAAGAGCGAGTACGCCTGGAACACCATCCCCATGTCGCGCTTGTTCGGCGGCACATTCGTGATCTCGCGCCCGTCGACGACGATGCCGCCCGCATCGGGGCGATCGAAGCCTGCCACGAGGCGAAGCGCGGTCGTCTTTCCGCACCCGGACGGTCCGAGCAGGGAGAGGAACTCGCCCTCGCCGAGCGCGATGTTGATGCCGTTCAGAGCCTTGACCGCGCCGAAGTTGCGGTGCAAGTCCTGTAGCTCGAGGTAGCTCATCTCGCTCCCGTGATCACGGCGCCGCGCACGCCTCGTTTACGGCCGACGAGGAGCAGCGACAGCATCGCGCCCCACGTGATGAGGAAGGACAGCAGCGTGAGAGCGCCGGCCGGGAAGCCCTGGGACTCGTTCACGTACTGGAGGAAGATCGGGAAGGTATGGAACGCCGCCAGGTTCGCGATCGTGAACTCGCCCATGACGATCGCCAGCGTCAGGAACGAGGCGGCGAGGGCGGCCGACCGGATGTTCGGGAGAATCACGCGGACGAGCGTCGTCGTCCAGCTGGCTCCGAGGTTCCGCGACGCCTCGGTCAGGGTGTGCACGTCGATCGACCTGAAACCGGCGTCCAGGGAGAAGAACATGTACGGGAAGGCGAGGATCACGTACGCCGTTGCGAGGAAGCCCCACGGCTGGCCGTAGAACCAGTTCGGCGTGCCGCGAAACGTGCGCAGCAGCCCGACCACCATGACGATCGGCGGCACCACGAACGGTACGAGCGCCATGAACGCGATCACCGGCCGCAGCCTCGGCAGCTTCAGGTGCACGAAATACATCGTCGGCACGAACAGAAGGAGCGAGATGACGATCGTCTCGATCGCGAGCAGGAACGAGATCTTGATCGTGTGCCAGAAGTCGCCGTTGTGGAGCACCCAGCTGTAGTTCGAGAGGGTGCAACACGGCGTGCCGATCTTGTTTTCCTTGAGCGAGAAATCGAGCGTCGCATACAGCGGCACGATGAAGTACGCCGCGGCCAGCAGCAGCCAGACGAAGGCACTCGGCGCCATGCGCGGGCGCCTGAGCCTCACTTGGACCACCTGGCGGCGCGGCGCTGCAACGGGATGTAGAGCAGCATCATCACCGCGAGCACCACGAACATGCCGAAGGCGAGCGCCTGAGCGAGATGCGGGTTGTCGAGCACATTTCCGGTGTAGTAGTTGCCGATCAGGATCGGCACGATGTTCTGGCCCTGGTTGAGGCTGTACGCCGTCGCGTAGGCCGCGAACGCGTTCCCGAAGAGCAGGATGAACGCTCCGAGGAACGACGGCATCAGCACGGGGATGCCGACGTAGCGCCAGAATTGCCAGCCCTTGGCGCCGAGGTTCGACGCCGCCTCGCGCCACTCGCGCTTGAGACCGTCGAGCGCCGGTGCGATGACGAGGATCATCAGCGGCAGCTGGAAGTACATGTAGGCGAGCTCGACGCCGCGCTCCGAGAAGAGCTGGAACTGCGGCCAACGCACGCTCAGGTCGTAGCCGCCGTTTCGGAACCAGGTCGTGACGACGCCGAGCGGCCCGAGCGTCGCGATGAACGCGAAGGCGAGCGGGATACCGCCGAAGTTCGCGGCCACGCCGGAGAAGGTGGTGAGGACCGAGCGGATCCAGCGCGGCGTGCCGTCACGGATCGCGGCGTACGCGACGAGGATCCCGAAGAACGACCCGGCGACGGCGGTGATCACGCTGATCCTGAGGCTTCCCCAGTACGCGTCGACATAGGGGTGCTGGAACAACAGATGGATGTTGGAGAACGTGGCGTGATTCGCCTTGTCCTGGAACGCGCCGACCATCACCGAGGCGGCGGGCACGAACAGGAACGCGACTACGTACGCGAAGAACGGCAGCGTCGCGAGCCACCCGAGCGAGAGGCGCCTCCGGCCGGACGCGAGGTCCGGCCGGAGTGCCTGATCAGGTGCAGCGTCGCCGGCGATGGCCTACGAACCGACCTTCGTCGGCCACTGCTGCGCGATGAGCGCCTTCGCCTTGGTCTGCTGGCCAAGGTTCGCGAACTTCACCTTGTTGTAGATCGCGGCGGCCGGCAGCGCGGCGAGCACCGCCTTCGGGATCACCTTGCGGGCAGCCAGGTCGGCGAACCGCGCCGGGTGTGCCCCGCCCTTCAGCCAGATGATCTGCCCCTGGTCGGAGTACATGAACTCCTCCCAGAGCCGAGCGGCGTTCGGGTGCGGCGCGAAGGCGCTGATCGCCTGCGCGTAGTACCCGCCGTACACGCCGTCGGACGGAACGGTCATCGCCCAGTTCGCCGCCGGGAACTCCTTGACGTACGCCAGGTTGTTGTAGTCCCAGTCGAGCGAGATCGGCGTCTGCCCCGAGGCGACCGTCTGGGGGGTCGTCTGAACGGGGATGTAATTGCCGTTCTTCTTCAACTGCGCCCAGTAGTCGATTCCGGCGCTGACGTCGCTGAGCGAGCCGCCGTTCGCGAGCGCGGACGCGATCACGACCGAGACCGCCGAGTTCGAAGCGAGCGGGCTGCCGTTGATCGCGACCTTGCCCTTGTACTCCGGCTTCAGCAGATCCTTGAACGTCTTCGGCGGATTCGAGACGAGCGTCTTGTTGTAGCCGATCGAGACGGCGCCCCAGTAGTCGCCCATCCAGAAGCCGCGCGTGTCCTTGAGGGCCCGCGGGATCGTCTTGTAGTTCGTGTTGAAGTACTTCGCGTACAGGCCCTCGTTGGCGCCCGAGATCGCGAACGAGACGCCGACGTCGACCACGTCCGGGGCGCGCTTGTCGCTCTTCAGCGACCGGATCGCCTCGTTCTCCTGCGCCGAGCTGCCGTCCGGGTTGTCGTTCGTGATGCCGATGCCGTACTTCTTCGGAAAGGCGCTGAGCGCCTCCTTGTAGTTCGCCCAGTCGGGAGGTAGGGCGATCGTGTTCAGGTGGCCTTCCTTCTTCGCCGCCTTGACGAGCGCGGCCAGGCCGTCCTGCGTCATGCGGGTCGGCGGAGCGGCGAACCTGGCCTTGGTGGCACCGAGTGCGGTCGCTGCGTTCCCCATGATCGTCAACCCGAAAGCCGCCGCCGCGCTGCGCCGGAGCATCGACGAACGGCTCATGCCCTCTTCCTCGAGCTTGGCCCAGAACTCGATTTCTTGGGCCTCGTAGTCCTCCATGCATTCCCCCTCAGGGTTGTGGTCGGTCTAGAAGATCATGCGGAGGGGGTGTATTTCAATAGACCTGATGCCCCATTTCACCAAACTGTCATCGGACCGTCACCGGATCTCGGTGTCCCGCCGGGCGGGGTAGGCTCGCTCGCGTGACCCCCTTCGACGAGCCCGGAGAGTGGCTCCGCTGCGCGCTCCACACGCACACCACGAATTCAGACGGGGAGCTCGCCCCGGGCGCCCTTGTCCGGCACTACGACTGGGCCGGCTACGACGTCCTCGCGATCTCCGACCACTGGGTGCGCACGGACGAGCCCTCCACGCCGGGCCTGCTCGTGATCCCGTCGGCGGAGCTGAACGCGCTCGCACCCTCCCGTGACGACGATGCCCACGTCCTGGCCCTCGGCCTGCAGGCGGAGCCCGTCGTGCCGGAGACCGAGTTCGCACCGTTACAGGAGGTCGTTTCCTGGGTGCTCGCAAACGGCGGCGTGCCCTATCTCGCTCACCCCTACTGGAGCGGCCTGCGCGTCGAGCAGTGGGAGACGTGCGAGGGCTTGCTGGGGATCGAGGTGTGGAACACGGGCTGCGAGCTCGAGGTCGGCCGCGGCGACGCCTCTGTGCACTGGGACGAAGCGCTCGAGCGCGGCCGCTGCTTCTATGCGCTCGCGACCGATGACTCGCACCACCCCGGCTACGACAGCGGTTTCGCCTGGACGTGGGTGCGCGCGCGAGAGAAGACGCAGGAGGCGGTGCTCGACGCGCTGCGCACCGGGGCGTTCTACGGCTCGACCGGGCCACGGATCGATGCGGTCGAGTTGACCGACGGCGACGTCACCGTGCGCTGCAGCCCGGCGGCGAGCATCACGCTCTTTACGGGCCGTCGCCGCGGCGCTCGGGTCAACGCGGGACGGCTCGGCTACCCACACAACGCACATGTGCTGGAACGCACGGACGACGGGCTGATCACCGCCGTGCGGTTGGAGCGTCCGTTCCGCCAGCCGTATGGGCGGATCGAAGTCGCGGACGCGAACGGCAACCGGGCGTGGACGAACCCGCTGTGGACCGCGTAGCGAGCATCGAACAGCTGGCCGCGCGGCAGTTCGACCTACTGGTGATCGGCGGAGGAATCATCGGGGCCGGGATCGCCGAGGCCGCCAGCGCGCACGGGCTCGATGTCGCGCTCGTCGAGCGGAGCGACTTCGCGGGCGCCACGTCGAGCGCCTCGACGAAGCTCGTCCACGGCGGCCTTCGCTACCTGCAGATGGGCGACGTCCGGCTCGTCCGCGAGGCACACCAGGAACGCCGCTACCTGATGAGCGTCGTCGCGCCGCACCTGGTCCAGCGGCTGCCGTTTGTCTTTCCGCTCTACCGCAACGGGCCGCATCGCCCGTGGGTGGTGCGCACCGGCGTGCTCCTCTACTCGGCGCTCGCGCGCGCGAGGCTGAACGGTCGCGTGAGCACGAAGCGCGCGCTGCGTCTCGTGCCGCAATTGCGCACCGAAGGCCTGCATTCCTCGGCGCTCTACGCCGACGCGTGGACGAACGACGGCCGCCTGACGATCGCGAACGTGCGGGCCGCAGCCGACCGCAATGCCGTCGTCCTCAACTACGCCGAGGTCACCGCCGTGCGCGAAGACGGCGCAGACGTTCTCGTCGACGGGCGGACCGTGCGCGTGGCGGCCCGTCTGATCGTGAACGCCACGGGTCCGTGGCTCGACCGTATCCGGCGGCTCGAGGACCCGGACGCCGCGCCGTCGGTGCGCCTGAGCAAGGGCGTGCACCTGATCGTCGACGGCGGCGAGGGCTGGAGCGCCGCCGTGACGATCCCGCACGACAAGGTGCGTGTCAGCTTCGCGATCCCCTGGGAGGGGAAGCTCCTGCTCGGCACGACCGACACGCTGCACGAGGGCGAGCCCGAGGACGGACGGGTGACCGACGAGGACGTGCAGACGATCCTCGACGAGGCGAGCGTGGCCGTGCACGATCTCGGGGCGGTGCGCGCATCGTTCTGGGGGCTGCGCGTCCTGCCGGGAGGCCCGGGCGCGACGGCGAACGCCCGTCGCGAGACCGTCTACACCCGCGGACCGTCGGGGATGCTGAGCGTGGCCGGCGGGAAGCTGACCACGTACCGGCGGATCGCGCTCGACGCACTCGAGCAACTCGGCATCCGCAACCTCGATCGCCAGCCGCGTCCGCTGCCCGGCGCGACGGGCCTCGCCCGCATCCCGTGGCCGATGGAGCTCGACGCGGCGACGCGCACGCACCTGCTGCATCTCTACGGCTCACTCGGGCCGGAGGTGCTCGCTCCGGCGCTGGACGACCCGTCGCTGCTCGAGCCGCTCGTGCCCGGCCGTCCTGATCTCCGAGCCCAGGCGCTCTACGCACGCGAGCACGAGTGGGCGCGCACCGACGAGGACGTTCTGCGGCGCCGGACGACGGCGTGGCTCTCGGGACTCGGTCTAGACTCGGAGCATGGCTCCGAGGTATCAACGGCTGACCCAGCCGCTCGTTCGTGAGCAAGGAGAGCTGAGGCCTGCGACGTGGGACGAGGCGCTCGACCGCGCCGCGTCCGGGTTCCGCAAGGTGCTCGACGAAGGCGCGATGACGGGCATCTTCAGCTGCTCCAAGACCACGAACGAGTTGAACTTCGCCACGCAGAAGTTCAGCCGGGTTGTCCTGCATTCGAACAACGTCGACAGCTGCAACCGCACCTGACACGCTCCTAGCGTCGTCGGTCTGGCGACGGTGTTCGGT